>JAJYSZ010000030.1:0-29784 GCA_021793315.1 Bacillota bacterium
TGGTCGGTCATGCCAAGGCCGGAACTCGAGAGCACGCCCGAGTAGCCCTCGAAGCCTTGGGCGGGCAGCCCCTGCGTTGCAAGATCCACCCGCGCCTGGTCGGCCTGGGAGGCCGGCACGTAGACGCTCGTACCCTCCAGCTGATAGGGGATCTTGAGCGACGTCAGGGCCTGCGTCACCTGCCCCGCGTCGGCGGGGGCCAGATTCGAGAACACGAGCGTCATCGGGTTTCGCGTGGTGAAGTAGCCGACGCCGCCGAGGACGGCGATGGCGATCACGGCCCAAGTGATGTAGCGCCGCCGGACTTCCGGCTCTTTCTGCTGCCAGAAGTCCCGGGCGGTGCCGAAGATCCTGCCGAGATCGGGAGCTCCCGCGGCGGCGGCCCCGGGTTCAGGCGTTCTGGCCAAGCTGCAGCGCCCTCTGTTCCACAGACTTCTCTACCGCGAACGCCGAAGCGTTGGCGTCGTAGGCACGGCTCGCCAGGATGAGCTGGGTCATCTGGGAGACGAGGTCGACGTTCGTCGCCTGTCCCGCCGTGGCGGCCGCCGCACCTGTGCCGGCCGTCCCCTGCGCCACCTGCACCAGCGCCGAGACCTCGACGCCCTGCGGCTGCAGCACCTGGCCGAGGGTGGCGGCAAAGGTCGGGCCTGCCTGCAGCACGACGGCTTCCTCCTGATACGGCGCCCCGGAAGGCGTCGTCGTCGAGTACATGTTCGCGATATTGCTGGCTACCACGTCCATCATCTCGCGGTAGGCGGTCAGACCGGACGTCGAGACATCCATCGCCACCAAGGGACCCATGGCTGCCTACCTCCCCGTGCCAGGCGTGCCGCGCTGGCGCATGAGTCGCATGATCAGTTCTACTTCGCCTTGTGGGCGGTTTGTCCTCTTAGCCACCTCGGCGGGGCTTTCCCCCGCATTCTGCAGCTGCCAGATGTCCTTGTGCCGCTGGCGGATCTCCTCCGCGATCCGCTCGGCGTCCGCGCTGCGCGCGGGTTCGGGCGGTTCGGCCACCTTCTCCGGCTGGTCGGCCACCCGCGGCTCCCGTGCGCTCTGCTGCAGGGCCTCGATCTGCATGCGGGCGACCTGGAGCTCCCCTTCGAGGGCCCCTACCCGAGCATGCAGGTCGCGGAGCTCGGACCGCACCGCGTCGAGGAGCTCCCGGTTGGCCTCCTCGAGCGACTGACTGAACTGCTGCAGGAGCGACTCGAGCTCGCTTCCCGGCATTCCTGCCCCTCTCGGGATCACCGCAGCTCCCTCCCCTTCATCTGCGCGCGGTAGCGGCTCAAGGCGCCTCTCAGGCGCAGGACCGCCCTCGCGTGCAGCTGTGCCACATAACGGTCGGAGAGATCGAAGGCGGCCGCGATCTCCTGCAGGCTGTAGTCCATGTCGTAGTGAGCGGCCAGCACCTCCTGCTCCCGCCTGGGCAGGCGCTCGATGGCGGCCCGAAGCTGCTGGTGCAGCTCTACGGCCTCGAGTGTCGCCTCGGGCGTCGGCTCCTCGCCCAGCGGCTCGACCCCCTCCTCGCCCAGCACCTCCAGCGACCAGAGGGTCGTGAACGAGAGATCGAGGAGCCAGTCCTGGAAGTCCTCCGCCGATACGCCGAGCGCCGCCGCCACCTCGTCGTCCGAGACGCTGCGCCCCTCCTGCTGCTCGAGCCGCGCGTAGGCCTCCCGCACCAGCTTCTCGCGTTCGCGCAGGCGGCGCGGCAGCCGATCCTGGCTTCTCAGCCCGTCCAGGATGCGGCGACGGATCTGCGTCCTCAGGTAGGCCTCGATCGGTACGCCGCGGCCCTGGTCGTAGCGGTCCAGGGCCTCTAGCATGCCGATGACCCCGAACGAGACGATCTCGTCGCGCTCGAGCTGCCCCGGCGGCAGGCGGAAGAGGATGCGCTGCGCCTGCTCATAGACGAGCGGCAGGTATTGCTCACGGCTATCCTGGCCAGGGCTCTTCCAGCGCGCGTACGCGTCCTGTCTCTCCTGCATCGATTCACCGCCCAGGTTGGAAAAAGCGTCTGAGTGCCGATGGCGCAAGAGTTAGGACACCCTGGTCGTTCGGTCCGTAGAAGCCGAACGGCTCGGGCTGGTACGGGATTGCCGGCCCGAGCATGCCACTGAACTGCTCCACCGCCGCCTTGCCAGCCTGCACCGACGGGACGCCCGAAAGCGCCAGATAGACGCGCCGCAGCGACCGGTCCACCATTTCGCCGAGCAGCGCGTGGCACTCCGCATAGCCCACCGGTGTCGCGGGGCACAGCAGGAGCCAGGTGTGCGCGCCGCGCAGGTAGGGCCGCCTGACGCCCTTGCGCCCTTCCCCCGCCGGCAGCAGCACCACGTTGGCGCCTTCGGTCTCACCGCCCCAGAGCCGCACCGAGAGTGGCGCCGGCTTCAGGATCTCGAGGAGCTCCCGCGAGAACTGCAGGGCCGCACGTTCGCCCCCGAGCGTCGCAACTGCCCACACCTCGGCGACAGGCCTCGGCGGGCGCAGGCGCTCGCGCAAGGCGGTTGCCTGGTCATGCATCGATGGTCACCGCTTCACGCGCAATCGCCTGGGCGAGCTGGCGCGCGCCCGGAAACCAGATGTCATCCGGCACCATCTGCCCGTTGGTCACGGCGAAGAGCGGCAGCTCGAAGACCTGGAGCGCCGTGACGAGCTTCCTGATCGAGCTCGCCTCGTCGAGCTTCGTCAGCAACACCCGCGTCAGCGGGCCTTCCTTGAAGTAGCCCGCAAGCTCCTCCATTTCCTCCTTGCCGGTGGTCAGCGACAACACGAGTTCCACCGATTCCGGGTTCGCCGCCGCAAGCAGCGCGAGAAGCTCGCGGCGAGCCTCCTCGCGGCGGAAGTTCCGCCCGGAGGTGTCGATGAGGATGCGGTCGCAGTACGCGAGCGACGCCACCGCCTCGCGCATCGCCGGCGGATCCTGCGCCACCTTCCAGGGCAGCCCCATGATCTCCGCATACGTCTGGAGGTGGTGCACCGCGCCGATCCGGTAGGTGTCCGTCGTGACGAGCCCGACCCGCTCGCCGCGGTCGAGGGCGTAGCGTGCGGCGAGCTTGGCGAGCGTCGTCGTCTTGCCTCCTCCGGTCGGACCGACGAGCGCCAGGGAGCGTGGTTCGAAGCGGCTCAGCCGAGGCTGCAGCCACCGCTCGTATTCGTCCACCGCCGCATCGGCCGTGACCCCAGGGAATGCCTCCCTTGCCGCCAGCGAAGGCGGAGTGGCCACAGGGGCACTCCCGGGCACGACGCCCATCGCCTGGGCTCCGGCCACTGTCGTCGCGGAGAGCGGCACGCTGGCCTGGGGGACAGCGGGAGACTGCTGCGGGGCGCCCCGACCGGCGAACACCTCCACGTAGGGACGCTCCCAGAGTTTCCTGATACCGCTCGGCTGATAGCTGCGCGTGCCGATGATGAGCGCGTCGGGCCCAAGAGCCTGCCGCACCTGCATGAGGGCGGATGTCATGTCCGAAGCCCGGAACCGCTCCACGTTAGTCGTCAAGGCGGATCACCCCCCCGCTCTGGAGACGCATGGCTGGATCGAGTTCCGGATAGCTCAGCACGGGCACATCCTCCAGCACCGGACGTAGAAGTCGTCTCAGATGGCCTCGCAGCACGGGCGCCACGACGATGGCCTGCGGCTTGTCCGCGTGCGCGGGCTCGCGCGCCAGGCGTTCCGCGTTCTGGGTGAGCTTGAGGGCCGTTTCCTGGTCCAATGCAAGGAAGGTTCTACCTTCCTGCACCTGTACCCTTGTGCGCAGCTCACCTTCGAGGCGCGGATCGAGCGTGATCGCATAGAGCACCTCGCCGGGTGGCGCGATGCGCTGGCTGATCTGGCGGCCGAGCGCCTGCCGCACATGCTCCGTGAGCTGGTCGGGGTCCTTCGTCTCCGCGGCCCTGTCGCCCAGTGTCTCGACGATAGTGACGAGGTCCCGGATCGGGATGCCTTCCCGCAGCAGGCCTTGCAGCACGCGGTGGACGACGCTGAGAGACAGCAGCCCCGGCGTCAGTTCATCCACCGCCGCGGGATCCACCTGCTTCAGGCGGTCGAGCAGGCGCTTCGCGTCCTCGCGCGAGAGAAGCTCTGCCGCGTGCCTGCGCACGGACTCCGCGAAGTGCGTCGTCAGGACGGTCGCCGTGTCGATCACGGTATAGCCCTGCAGCACCGCCTGGTCTTGTTGCTGCCTCGCGATCCAGAGGGCGGGGAGCTGGAACACCGGATCCTTGATGGCGATGCCCGGCAGGGAGCCCCCCTCCTTGCCCATGGCGAGCAGGCGCCCGGGCATCAGTTCGCCGCGCGCCACCTCCGCGCCGCGCAAGAGGATGCGGTAGGTCGAGGGCGGCAGCGACAGGTTGTCCTTGACCCGCACCGGCGGCAGCAGGATGCCGAATTCCTCCGCCATCTGCTCGCGCACCTTCTGCACACGCTCGAAGAAGTCGCCGCCCTGCGACTTGTCCACGAGGGACAGAAGGCCGAAGCCGAACTCTACGGCCAGGGCGTCCACCGGCCCCGGCAGCCCCGCGGCTGCCTGCGCGGGCTCGCGCGGCTCGCCGGCCGGGCTCTCGGCGCGGCTCGGCCCAAGGCCGACGGCGGGCCCTGCGGCCGCGGCCAGTTCGGCGCTGCCGAGCTGCGCCCGGTAGCCGAGGAGGGCGAAGGCGGCAGCCAGGATGAGCGCCACCAGCTTCGAGATCGGCGTGAAAATGCCAAGGAACGCGATGACGCCGGCCAGGACGTAGAGCGTGCGCGGAGCTTGCAGCATCTGGCGCACGAGGTCGCCGCCGAAGCTGACCTCCGACGCGGCGCGCGTCACGAGAAGGCCTGTCGCGGTGGAGATCAGAAGGGCCGGCAGCTGACTCACGAGGCCGTCGCCCACCGACAGGATCGTGTAGGTGGAGAGCGACTGGGTGAAGGCGAGATGCAGGAAGATCATGCCCATCACGAAGCCGCCGACGATGTTGATCGCCACGATGATGATCGAGGCGATGGCGTCGCCGCGGACGAACTTGCTGGCACCGTCCATGGCGCCGTAGAAGTCCGCCTCCTGCGCGATCAGGCGCCGGCGCCGCCGCGCATCCTGGTCGCTGATGAGTCCGGCGTTGAGGTCCGCGTCGATCGACATCTGCTTGCCCGGCATGGCGTCGAGGGTGAAGCGCGCGGCCACCTCCGCGACGCGTTCGGCCCCGCGGGTGATGACGATGAACTGCACGATGATCAGGATGAGGAAGACGATGAAGCCTACCACCGCGTTGCCGCCGACGACGAAGTTGCCGAAGGTGGAGATGACGGTGCCGGCATTGGCCTGCAGCAGGATGAGGCGCGTAGCCGACACGTTGAGGGCCAGCCGGAAGAGCGTCGTCATCAGGAGCAGCGCGGGAAAAGCCGAGAACTCCAGCGGATCCCGGACGTTGAGGGTAACAAGCAGGATCAGGAGGCCGACCGAAAGGTTCAGGAGGATGAGACCGTCCAGAATCCAGGTCGGCAGGGGGATGATCAGCATGATGACGATGACCATGACGAAGAGGACCGTGCCGCTCTGGCCGAGGCGCATCATGCGCTGCCACCTCCGGGCGCCTTGCCCTGCTGGCGGTAGACGTACGCGAGTACCTCAGCCACCGCACGGAACAGCGCTGGCGGAATCGGGTGGCCGATCTCGACAGAGCGGTGCAGGGCCTGGGCCAGGGCCTCGTTCGGCACGATCGGCACGCCTTGCGCGATCGCTTCCTCCTTGATGCGCTCGGCGATGTAGTTGCGGCCCTTCGCCACGACTTCCGGGGCCTGCATGGCCTTCGGGTCGTACTTGAGCGCCACCGCGTAGTGCGTCGGGTTGACGATGACCACATCCGCCTCCTTCACGCGCTGGAGCATGCGCATGCGGGCCGCCCTGCGCTGGAGCGAGCGCAGCCGGGCGCGCACCAGCGGATCTCCCTCGCTGCGCCGCATCTCCTCGCGCATCTCCTGCCGCGTCATGCGGATGTCGCGCTCGAACTGGCTGCGCGCGATCGCGTAGTCGGCCACCGCCGCGGCGATCGCCACGCCCACGATCGCGTAGCCGATCGTGCGGGCGCCGCCGAACGCCACCGCAAGCAGGGCCTGCAGGGGGTAGAGACCTGCGACGATCCGATGCGCGAGATCCCACCAGAGGATCCCGGCGATGGGAAGCATGATGACGAGCGTCACGAGGGAGATCACGGTCTCGAGCAGCGAACGCTGTGAGAACAGGCGCTGGAAGCCCTTGGTGGGGTCGATGCGGGAGAGGTCGAAGCGCATCGGCTGCATGGCGACGCCGTGCTGCAGGATGGGGCCGAGAAGAGCGATCACGAGGCCGATCACGAGGAAGGGCAAGGCACTCTCGAAGGTGCCCAGGATCACCTGCTGCATCACGCCCGTGGCCCAGGCGACGCCGGGCTCGGGCGTCACGGACGGCGAGGCGAGCTGCTGGCGCAGCAGGTTGTACAGGCCGGCGCCGGAACCGGTGACGCTCAACGCGATGAGAAGGAGGCCCACCACCGAGAGCGAGCGGCTGACGCCGGGCGCCTGCAAGGTCATGCCCTGCCGCCTGGCCTCCTGCCGCCGTCTTGGTGTGGCGGCTTCGGTCTTCTGCTCGGGCGTCGCCATCCTACCTCACCTCCTCAGCTGGGCTGCGTCCTAGGCGCTTCCTAGACCCCGGTCAGATACTGCGTCAGGTCCTGTCCCATCTGCAGGAGCCCGAGACGGGCCGCATCGATCATCAGCGGCAGGGCGACGGCGACGAGTCCGATGCCGAGCCACATCTTCACCGGGATGTTGAAGGAGAGGACGTTGAGCTGGGGCATCAGGCGGCCGAGCACAGCCCCGACAAGATCGACGAACAGGAGGGCCAGCACGATCGGGGCCGCGAGCTCCGTCGCGATGAGAAAGCTGCCGGTGAAAGCCTGGACACCCGCCGCCAGGAAGCCCTGCTTCAGGACGATCTCGGTCACGTTGATCGGCACGATGCGAAGGCTTTGCACCGCCGCCAGCAGCAGGAGCTGGACGCCGCCAACGGCCAGGAACAGGTAGGTGCCGAAGGCGTCGAACCAGTTGGCGATCAGCGTCTCGGTGCCAGCGGCGGAAAACGGGTTGAACACCTGTGCCACCGTGAAGCCGAGTTCCGCGTCCAGCACCGCACCCGCGGTGTGAAAGAGCGTGAACATCAGCGTCGCCAGCAGGCCGAGTCCCGCGCCCACCAGTACCTGCGCCAGCAGGGCCAGCGGGAACATGGCCTCGGGCGGCGGGGCGGCGGGCACGCCAAGTCCGAGGGCAAAGTAGGCCACGAGCATGGCGAGCAGGATGCGGACGGTCGGCGGCAGCACCTGCGAGCCCGTGACAGGCGCCGTGGCGAAGAGTGCGACCACCCGGACGAAGACGAGCGCGGCCGATCCCCAAACGGTGTAGCTGATCCCTGTCATCAGGCTCATGGGCCGACGAGCCCCCCGATGTGGGCGTAGAGATTCGCCGCGAAGTCCACCAGCTGGATCAGCATCCACGGGCCGAGAACGATGAGGACGAGCGCCACGCCCGCGATCTTGGGCACGAACGAGAGCGTCGGCTCCTGAAGCCCCGTGACGGCCTGCAGCAGGCTGATGACGAGGCCAAGCAGCAGCACGAGGCCGAGGATGGGGGCCGCCACGAGCAAGGCCGTCAGGAGGCCGTTCTGGGCGACGGCAAAGACGCTATCGATGTTCACCGGCCCCACACCTTTCTAGTGCATCGTCAGCAGGTTCTGGATGACGAGGCCCCACCCGTTCATCAGGACGAAGAGCAAGAGCTTCAGCGGCAGGGAGATCAGGGTCGGAGGAACCATCATCATACCGAGCGCCATCAGCACCGAGGCCACGATGAAGTCGATGATCACGAAGGGTACGAAGAGCAGCACGCCCATCTCGAACGCGATGGTCAGCTGGCTGATGGTGTAGGCCGGCACCAGGGCGGTCAAGGGAACCTTGTTGAGCGACGCGACCTGGCTCTTGCCGCTCTGGGCGGCAAGGAAGATGGCGAGGTCCTGCTGGCGCGTGCCGGCGGCCAGGAACTGCTTCATGGGTGTCTCGGCCTTGCTTGCCGCCTGGGTCGCCGTGATGCGCCCCGCAAGATAGGGCGTAAGGGCCGCCGACTCCACCTTCGAGAGCGTCGGGGCCATCGTGAAAAGGGTGAGGAAGAGCGAAAGCCCGATGATCACCTGGTTCGGCGGTACCTGGTTCAGGCCAAGCGCCGTGCGCAGCAGCGAGAGGACCACGACGATGCGCGTGAACGACGTCATCAGCAACACGACGCCAGGCAGGACCGCGAGCAGCGACAGCATCGCAAGCAGGCTGATCTGCGGGTTCGTCTGCAGGGCGTGCGCGACGGCCGGGCCGCTTGGCGCCGGGATGGGCGTCGCGGCGAGGGCCTGCCCCGGCAGGAGCATCACCAGTGCGGCAAAGCCCAGGACGAGTGCCCAGTTCCCTTTAGCCATCGTGGTCGCCGCGCTCCCGGCGCAGGCTGCGCCCTTCGCGAACGCGGCGAAGGCTATCCTCGAGGAGGCCCCGGAAGTCGGTATCCTGCAGACGGCTGAGGGTTGCCGCGAGCGGCACCCCGCCCGGCTGAGGCGACATCTCGCTGAGGATGCTCGCCTTAAGCTCCGGGTCCTCGATGCGCCACAAAAGCTCGACCCTCTGTCCGACGCCCAGCAGAAGCACCTCGCTGCCCACAGCCACCAGCACCACAGACTGGTTCATCGAGAGCGGCAGGCGCCCGATCACCCGCATCGCCGACGACTGGCCGATCCGTCCCTGCCCCTGGCGCACCATCTGCACGAGCCAATAGGCGATGCCCGCGAGCGCGGCCAGGAACAAGAGCGTGACAATCCAGGCGCCGAGGGGCACGCCAGGCACCTGCTGCGCGAGAATCAGCACGTCAGCTTCCCTCCCGCAGGCGAAGCTTCGAGACGCGCTCGCTCGCCGTGCCGATCTCGGTGATGCGCACGCCAAAATTCTCCTCGACCACCACGACTTCGCCCTTCGCGACCCACTGGCCGTTGGCGTAGATATCGATCATGTCGCCGACCATGCGGTCGAGGTCGATGACCGAGCCAGGTCCCAGCGTGATGATGTCCTCGACCCGCCGCTGCGTGCGGCCGAGCTCCGCCCGCACTGTGAGCGGCACGTCGTAGAGGAGGCTGAGGGTGGCCGGCTGGGCGAGCTGAGGGCGATCCTGAGGCAGGTCGGGCCACTGCTGGACCTCGAACGCGACGGGCGGCGCCTCGACAGCGGCCGGCGGGGCAGCGGCCGCCGCCGCCTCCTCGTCCCCCCACGCCCCTCCCCCGCCTTCGGCAGGCGCAGGCGTGACCCCGGCGGACGGATCCGCCATCGCCAGCATGTCAGGCGTCAGGAGCGACTCGCCAGCCGAGACGAGATCCTGCGGAATCTCGGGCTCCGGCGTCGGATCAGCGGCAGAGAACGCCGTCACGACCTCGCCCACGTCGGTCGGACGCACGTATTGCGCCACCTCGTAGCTGTTCTCCCCGACGAGCACGCGCACGGACGTCTGGACCCAGCTGCCGTCGAGGGAGGCGCTTCCGTCCGGCACCGGTCCCAGGCGCACCTCGACGTCTCGCTGAAGTACCTCTCCGAGCATCTTCAGGCAGGCTTCGGCCACCTGGTCGGCGCCCTCGTCCTGCAAGACCGCGTAGATCGCGTCGTCGAACTCGAGCACGCCCTCCTGCGCAAGCTGCCCGCTCAACCGATAGACGCGGGTGGGGGCCTTCGGCCCTTCCCCCTCCTTGACGCGATTGACGACCGCCTGGGCATCCCAGCCCAGCCGGTCGGCCAGAACAGGCACCGCACCGCCCCAGGCCAGATTCTGCACGATGCCGTAGGTGGAGAGGTCCTGGTCATTCAGCACGGTTCTGGTCCCCCTCGTTCTCCTCGATGCGGGCCTCGATCATCAGGCAGAGCCTGCGGCTCCTCCCGAATGGCCTGGCCAAAAACTTTGGTCGCCCCTCCACCAGAACCTGCACCGGGTCGTAGGCCCGCTGGTCCAGCATCACCACGTCGCCCGCGGCGAGATCGATGAAATCCGCCACCCGGAGGGTCGTGCCGCCCACGACCGCGGACACGTCCACCTCGATGCCGAGCGCCGCCGCGTGGAGCAGCCGTGCCCCTTCCAGGTCCGCCGGATGGTCGTCGGTCTGTTCCGTCAAGAGGGCAACGGAGGTGAGCTTGGGCAGGATCGGCTTGAGCGACTCGTACGGGATGACGATGGTGAGATCGCCTGAGTGGTGGGCAAAGGAGATCTCGATATCGATCTGGACGATGGCCTCCTGCGGGCCCACGAGCCGCAAAAACTGCGGCGATGCCTCAAGGAGGCGGATCACCGGGTGAAGGCGCTCCACGCCTGCCCAGCTCTCGCCGAGGGCTTCGAGGAAGACCGGCAATCCTCGCTCCAGTACGTGGATGTCGATATCGGTGAACGGCCGGTCCTCGACCGACACGTCCCCGGATCCCCCGAGCAGCCGGTCGATCAGGGCGTGGCCAAGCGATGGGCTGAGGCGCATCAGCTGCGCGCCCGTGAGCGGCTCGGCGGCCAGCGTGACGACGATGCTGCGCGCCGGCTGCGAGCGCACGACGTCCTCGAACACGGTCTGCACCACGTCCCTGAGCTCGCAGGTGACGCGCGTGCGCAGGTACGCCGTCAGATAGGTGCCAAGGAGCCCAGCCAGATGCTCGTGCATGCGCTCCAGCGAGCGCATCTGGTCGGCGGAAAGCCGGCGGGAGCGGCGGAAGTCGTAGACGTGCGGCGGCGCCTTGAGACCCGACGCCTCGCTCGCGCGCGCTTTCGCCATGCCGACCCCCCTCCTCTCACGCCGCGCAGCGGCCCTATGACTGGACGGAAACCACTTGGCTCACGGACAGCTGCGTGCCGTTGACCGTGAGCATCGGCTGACCCTGGATCATGCTGAGCTCCGTCACGGTACCGGTGATCTGCGTGCCAGAACTCGTCTGCGCCGTGACCTGCTTGCCGAGCAACTGGAGCCCCTGCGTCGCCACCTCATTGTTCACGAGCGACTGGGTCAGGGTCTGGAGCTGCGAGAGGTCCACGACCTCCGAGAACGAGGCCATCTCTTGAAGGAACTGATCGCTCGACACGGGGTTCGTGGGGTCCTGGTTCTGCATCTGCGCCACCAGCAGTTGCAGGAAGTCGTTCTGCGTCATGCCCCCGACGGAGGTCGAACTTCCCTGGCCGGTGCCGCTCCCCGAGCCACCTATCGGATTGACGGACATCTAACCGCTCCTCCTTCCGGCGGAACTCCGGCCGCTGGCCACGACGATCCTGGGCCGATCCGCCATAGTCACCTCTACGCTGCTGGCCCGGAAGCCCAGGTCCCCAAGCCGCTGGCGGAGGTCTGCCTGTCCACCCTGCAGCACCGCGATCGCAGCCGGGCTCTCGGCGCGCAGCACGGCGACAATGCCGCCCTGCGCCGCGCGCAGCGTGACCTGCACGTGGCCGAGCTCCGGCGGGTCGAGTTGCAGGCGGACGGAGGCGGCTCCAGCCTCCATGCCGGCAGCTGTGCGCTGCGCCGCCGCGGCTACCTGCGCGGCGACGGAGGTGCTTTCCACGGCGCTCGCACCCGCAAACTTCGGGGCGATGCCTGGAGTAGCGACCTGCTGCTGCTCCCCCACTGCCATGTGTCGACCAGATTCGCCGCCGCTCGCCACAACTCCCGCTTGTGGATGTACCCGGCGCCCGAGGGATCCCGCCCCTCCGACATACGCCGCCGCGGCGGTGGGAGCACCCACCGACCGCCGCGCCTGCGCGGCGGTCGACCCGGTCGCGGACGGGACGTTGACGCCCGCCTGGATCGGCGGCGCGGGCGGCCGCTGCTCGCTGCCTCCGGCGGCGTTGATCGGGTTCGACGGAAGCGCTGCGCGACTTGAGCTGGCGAGAGGGTCCAGGGCCGTGGCGCTTTCAGCCGGTCCCTGAATCCGCGCCGCAGCGAGGGTGCTCGCATCCGTGGCTGGGGCCGAGGTGGGCGCGATCTGCTCGCCGGCTCGCATCCTCGTGGCGGCGCTCGCTTCACCGGGTCGCGCCAGGGCGGCTGTCTTTGCGGCAGGTGCCTTCGCCTGCACCGCGCTCAAACTCTGATGCTCTGCGGGGGAAGCCTTGAGCGCGGCCTGTATGGCCTGCGCCGCCTGCGCGGCCTGCGCCGCCTGCGCGGCCTGCGCCGCCTGCGCGGCCCGCGTCGCCTGCGTGGCCTGCGCCGCCTGCGTGGTCCGCGCCGCCACGCCCGGGACCTCTCCCGTGCGCACGGAGGTCGCAAGGGCTGGGTGCGCATTCCGCGCCAGTTGCACGGTGCCCCTGGCGCCATCTGCGGCCGACTCCGCGACCTGGCCGGCTTGGCTGCGTGTCGCCGCCGCGCCTGCGCCCTGGAGACCGCCATGTGCGACGAAGGTGGGCGGCAGCTGCTCGATTGCTTGGCTGGCCAGCCCGAGCCAAGGCGTTCCGGTCTGGCTGTTGAGGCGAGTCTTTTCGCCCTTCGGCGCTGTGGCGGGCTGCGCCATGGCCAGGCGCAACGCGTCGCCGAAGCCCTTCGGAGACTTCGCGCTTGCCGTGTCCTTGGCTCCCATCGCGGCAGGCAGGGAGCCGATCGTTGCGGTCACCATGGGCGGTCAGCCTCCTCCCGCCTGAGGTCGTCGAGTGCCTTCTGCTCTGTCTGCAGCTCGGCCGCCTGCTGGCGCCTGCGCTCGTCCTGGTCGAGATGGCGGATCTGCTTCTCGCGCACCATCGCGCGCCTGAGGTCGCCACGGCGCAGGCCAAGGGCGCGGTGCATGCGGCGTGCCTGCAGATCTTGCAGCCGCTCCTGATCGAGCCGCTCGATCACCTCGAACCGCCCCTGCAGGAAGTCGTGGACGCTCTGCGGCCCTGCGGCCGCCGCAGCCAGGCGCCGCTCCGCCTCGTCGCGCCGCTCGCGCGCCGCCTCGGCCGCCGCCTCGGCCTCTAAGGCCTGTTCCTGGGCGCGGCGCATGGCCAGGGCTGCCATATCGCGCTCGTGCCGGCGCAGGCGGAGCAGGCGCCAAAGGCGCTCCTGCCGGCTCATCGACCGATCTCCGCGAGGCCCTGGACCGCCGTGTCGAACGGCACGATCTCGTGCTCGTCCTGGCGCAGGAACTCGATGATGCGCGGCCGCAGCGACACCGCCTGGTCCACTTCGGGGCTTGCCCCGGCCTGGTAGGCGCCGATGCGGATGAGGTCCTTCGCGTCCTCGTAGAGCGCCCAGTGACCCCTCAGTTGCTGCGAAAGCTCCTGGTGCGCCGGGCTGACGATCTGGCGCATGACGCGGGAGATCGAGCGACCGACGTCCATCGCCGGGAAGATGCCGGCGTCGGCGAGCTCGCGCGTGAGCACGATGTGGCCGTCCAGCACGCTGCGTGCGGCGTCCGCCACGGGTTCCTGCATGTCGTCGCCCTCGACGAGCACGGTGTAGAAACCCGTGATCGAGCCGACCTTGGCCGTACCTGCCCGCTCGAGCAGCCGCGGCAGGATGGCGAAGGCCGAGGGCGGGTAGCCGCGGGTGGCGGGCGGCTCGCCGGCTGCGAGCCCGACCTCGCGCTGGGCCGTTGCGACGCGCGTGATGGAGTCGAAGAGCAGCAGCACCTTGCGACCCTTGTCGCGGAAGTACTCGGCGATCGCGGTCGCGGTGAACGCCGCCTGCACGCGGACCAGCGCGGGCTCGTCCGACGTCGCCACGACCACGACGCTGCGGGCCATGCCATCGGGACCGAGGTCCCTGAGGACGAATTCCTGCACCTCGCGGCTGCGCTCGCCAACCAGCGCGATCACGGCGACATCCGCCGCGGAACCGCGCGCCATCATGCCGAGCAGCACGCTCTTGCCGACGCCAGGTCCCGCGACGATGCCGATCCGCTGGCCGGCGCCAAGGGTCGTCAGGGCGTCGATCGCCTTGACCCCCGTGGGCAGCACCTCACGAATCAGCGGACGCTCGAGCGGGCTCGGCGCAGGTCGGTCTGTGGGGATGCGCTGCTCGGGCACGATCGGCGGCTGACCGTCGAGCGGTGCGCCGAAGGCGTCGATCGCCCGACCGATGAGCGCCTCGCCGACCGGGATCGAGAACGCCTCGCGGGCCGGCCGCACCGCGGCGCCCGGCGCGATGTCGCGGCCGCGGCCCAGTGGCATCAGGATGACGCGGCCCTCGCGGAAGCCGACGACCTCGGCCGGCAGCGGCTGGCTGCCCGGCTGCTCCACGTAGCAGAGCTCCCCGAGCGATACCTGCGGCCCCAGCGATTGGATGGAGAGGCCCACCGCCTCGACCACCCTGCCGTACTCCAGGCGGCCTGGCACGCTCTGCATCGCGGCGCGATACCGGTCGAGCTCAAACGCCACGGCGTGCCACCTCCTCGAAGGCCTGCGAGATCGCCACAAGTCCCTCGCGCCAGTTGCGCTCCACGACGCCCTGGGGCCCTGACACCCTGACGCCGCCCTGCGGCAGCTTCGGGTCTTCCGCCACGGTGAGATCCGCCCCCGCGCCGGCGGCCCCGCGGAAGGCGGGCAATGCCTTGAGGGCCCGTTCGAGATCCACAGGTGACACCTCGATGGTGACGGGGCCCTTCTGCGGGCTTTCCTGCACCACCTCGAGCACTGCCCGCTCGACGACCTCGGGGTTGAGCATGAGCTTGACGCCGATCAGGTGCGCGGCCACTTCGCAGGCGAGCTGGCCGATGTCGGCCTGGGCGCGGTTCAGGACTTCCTGCGCCGACGCCTCGGCCTGCGCGAGGATGCGCTGCGCGTCCTGCTGCGCCGCCGTGAGCCCTTCGGCATAGCCGGCCTTGCGACCGGCCTCGAATCCCTGGCGCTTGCCTTCCCGCTCAGCCTGGCGCCTGAGGTGGTCGGCGTCCCGCTGCGCGATGCTGAGGGTTGCGCGCGCCACCTGGCGGGCGACCTGGATGATGTGGTCGGCGGCTGCGGCGGAGGCTGCCTCGGCCGGGCGCACGGCGCCAGAACCGGGCAGGGGGGCCCCTGGGCCCTGCTGCACCAGCCGCTGCGCCTTGATCACGCGCGTCCTGCGCTCAGGAGATGATCTCATCTGCTCCTCCGCCATGCGACATGATAATTTCGCCCTCTTCCTCGAGACGGCGGGCAATGGCGACGATCCGCTGCTGGGCAGCTTCGACGTCGCGCAGGCGCACCGCGCCGAGGAACTTCAAGTCTTCGCGCACGACTTCCGCCATGCGCTGGGACATGTTGCGGTAGAAGGTCTGGGAGATGGTGTCCGACGCCCCCTTGAGGGCAAGCACCAGGTCCTGCTGGTCCACCTCGCGGATGATGCGCTGGATGAAGCGGTCCTCCACCTGCGCGAAGTCCTCGAACAGGAACATGCGGCGCCTGATCTCGTCGGCGAGCTCGGGGTTCTTCTCCTCAAGGCTTTGCAGGATGGTCCGCTCGGTGGAGCGATCCACCTGGTTCAGCACGGCCACCATGACGTCGACGCCGCCGGGCTGGGAGAGGTCACCGCCGAAGAGCGTGACCATCTTGCCCTCGAGCATCGACTCCACCTCGGCCACGATGGTCGGGTTGGTGTGCTCCATCGTGGCGATCCGCCGCGCCACGTCGGCCTGCAGGTCTGGCGACAGGTTCTTGAGCACCATCGCGGCGGCATCCGCCCGGATGTATGCGAGAACCAAGGCGATCGTCTGCGGATGCTCGCCCTGGAGGAAGGTGAGCAGCTGCATCGGGTCTGCATTGCGCAGCGTGTCGAACGGTCGCGGTGCGAGGGAAGAGGTGAGGCGGTCGAGGATCTCCTTGGCGCGCCCAGCCCCCAGCGCCCGCTCAAGAATCGCCCGGGCGTACGCGAGACCGCCTTCGTCGATATAGCCGCCGGCTTCCCGCATGTCGCGGAACTCCTCGAGCACGGCCATCCGCTCGTCGGCGCGCGTGTCCTCCGCCCGCGCGAGTTCCACGGTGACCTGCTCGATTTCCTGATCGCCGAGATGCTTGTACACCTGCGCGGCGACCTCTGGCCCGAGTCCGGCCATGAGAATGGCCGCCTTGCGCCTGCCTGTGAGTTCCATGGCCTCGCCCCCCAGTCGCTCCTGCCGCAGGGATAGTGGATCTGCTAGCCGATACTCGTCTGCATCAGGCTCTGGTAGGCGGAAATTGCCCGCGTCGTGACAGCGCCCGCCGTCTCGACCAGAAGCTCGGCTTTGCTGGTCGCGAGCATCACCTGCTCGAGGGTGACGTTGCCGCCCATGGCATAGGACGCCGCGAGCTGGTTCGCCTGGGACTGCGCCCCCGTCACCTGCGAGATGGCGCTCGAGAGGATCTGCGAGAAGTCCTGACCCGCGGACTTGCCGGCGGCAGCGCTGCCGCCGACGCCTAGGTTCAGGGCCGCCTGGGTCACCGCACCTACGCTCACGTCATCACACTCCCGCGCCGCCGAGGTCGTTGAGGATGGTCTTCTCCGCCTGCTCGTCCGCGTCGACCTGGTTCATGACGCCCTGCTGGATCAGGGACACCTGATTGAGGAGCCCGAGCTGCTGCTCGAGGTCGACGCCGTTGCCGCTTTGATTCATCGCGCCGGGATCGGACACCACCTGGGGGTCCACGTTGCCGGACTGCATCGCCTGCTGCAGCGTCGCCGCGAACTGCACGTCCTGGGCCTGATAGCCAGGGGTAGCGATGTTGGCGACGTTCTGTGCGATGACCTGCTCGCGCATCGCGAGTCCCTGCAAGGCGCTCTCGAGAACGCCTGGGATGAGGCCCGGGGCGCTCATTACTGGACCTGGATCAGGGACTGGAGCATGGTGTCGGCTGTGGTGATGACCTTCGCGTCGACCTGGTAGGAGCGCTCCGCGACGATCATGTTGGTGAGCTCCTGCGAGATGTCCACGTTGGACTGCTCGAGCGAGCCGATCGCGAACGAACCTGCTCCGTTGGTTCCCGGCCCGGTCAACGCGGCCGTGCCGCTGTTGGGGCCGGTGGTGTACGCGTTGCCCGCGACCGGAATCATGCCGTTCTCGTTCGGCACGGTGGCGACGGCGATCTGGCCGAGGACAACCTGCGACGAGGCGCCGCTGGTGTTCTGGTAGGTCGCGGTGATCGTGCCGTCGGCACCGATCGCGACCGATGCCAGGTTGTACGTCCCGGTGCCGCCCGTGACCGTGATCGCCTGCGGGATGGCGATCGGCTTCGGTGCCGTCGTCGTCGGATAGGTGGGTGCCGTGTACGCGCCGACGCTGTACGTCGGCGGCGTCGTGCCGCTCGAGGTGATGGTGGGCTGGTAGCCCTCGATGAGCGATCCTGTGGACGCCTGGACGAGGTCTCCGTTCGAGTCGATCTCGAGTCCGCCGTCGCGGGAGTAGACGGTGCCCTGCGTGCTCTGCAGCACGAGGAAGCCGTTGCCCTGGATCGCGACATCGAGCGGGTTGCCCGTCTGCTGCAGGCTGCCCTGCGCCATGTTCTGCGTCACCGAGCCGATGCCGACGCCGAGTCCCACGGCCTGCGGGTTCGTGCCGCCGAGGACCGGGCCGCTCGTGCCGACCACCGGCGCCGAGCCGCTCGAGAGCAGTTGCGACAGCAGGGTGGTGAAGTCGACGGAGCTCGACTTGAAGCCGATCGTGTTCACATTGGCGATGTTGTTGCCGATGACGTTCATTGCGGTCTGCTCGCCGTCGAGTCCCGCCACCGCGCTGGAAAGCGCCTGCATCATCGCTGCCATGCCCCCTTAGTCGGAACGCCGGATGCTAGTTCTGCTGCCCGTCCATGGCCGCCTGGTAGGACGACAGCACCCCCCTCACGTACGCTTCGGTCTCCGGGTAGGGCGGGATGCCGCCGTACTGCTGCACGGCGCCCGGTCCCGCATTGTAGGCCGCCAGGGCGAGAGGGAGGCTGCCTTGGAACTGCTGCAGCATCTCCTTGAGGTAGGTCGCGCCGCCGATCGCGTTCTCGGTGGGGTTGAAGGGGTCTTGCACCCCCAAGGCCTGGGCGGTGCCCGGCATCAGCTGCATCAGGCCCTCCGCCCCCACGGGTGAGACGGCGTTCGGATCGCCGCCGCTCTCCTGCTGCGCCACGGCCGTCAGGAGCCGCGGGTCGAGTCCCGAGGCCTGGGCCGCCGCGGCGATCGCCTCCTGGAACGTCCCGCCGCCCGCGGCGGACGATGCGGGCTCGGCGCCCTGCGCCGCGGAGGGCTGGCCGGCGCCCGGGCTCTGGGCGAGCCCCTGTGCGACGGTCGTCACCGGCCCCACCGGGAAGAGCGGCGCGTACGACATCTCCTAGGACGCCTCCTGGATGAAGCGGTCGATGGTGTTCTTGTCCTCGCTGACGAACTGCTGTCCCGCCTGGAAGTGGCGCAGCACCTGGATCATCGCGGCCAGGACGTCCGTGGCCTGCACGTTCGAGCCCTCGAGCGCGCCTGGCGTGAGCGTGGCGCCCGTCAGGAGCGGTACCGTGCCGGTAGCCTGGTAGATCCCGCCGCCCGTATCGACGAGGCTTGCGAGCGCCGGATTCCAGACTCCGACCTTGCCCGCGCTGCCGGAATTTGAGCTGAGTGTGCCGTCCGGCCCGATCTGGGCGTTTGCGCCTGCCTTGAGCGGCGTGCCCGCGGTGCTCACGACGAGGTAGCCCTGTGGCGTCACGAGGTCGCCCGAAGCGTCGAGCGAGAAGTCTCCCGCCCGCGTGTAGCGCACGCCCTGCGGCGTCTGCACCGCGAAGAGGCCCGCGCCCTGGATCGCCACGTCGAGGGGGTTGCCGGTCTCCTGCAGGGCGCCCTCGGTCCAGTCGGTCGTGGTAGCGACGATGGCGGCCCCTCCGCTCTGCGCGCCCACCTGGCCGGCGTCCTGGCCGGTCCTGGAGACGAGCAGGGTCTGGAACGAGCCGATGACTGGCGTCTCGGACTTGTAGCCCGGCGTGTCGAGCTGCGCGAGGTCGTTCGCGAGAATCTGCTGCCAGCCTTCGTCGGCCACCATCCCGGCGGACACCGTATCGATGCCTCTCAGCACGTGCTCACCTCCCCGACGGATTCCCAGTTGTGCTGCTCGATGGTCCTGCCCGCACCGGCGCCCCGGGAATCTGGTCGTAGTTCTCCATGATCTGCTCCACGGAGTAGGGCGTGGAGCGAAGGATCACGAGGTCGACGCGCCGGTTCATCTGGCGGCCTGCCGCCGTCGCGTTGGAGGCGATCGGCCGGTACTGGCTGTAGGCCTCGGCGGAGAAGCGGGCGGGGTCCAGCCCTTGGTTGATCAGGTACTCGATGACCCGCGTCGCGCGGATGGCCGAGAGATCCCAGTTCGATTGGTAACGCGCGGTGTTGATCGGAATGTCGTCGGTGTAGCCCTCGACGATGATGTTGTTCGGCGCGGTGCCGAGAATGGCGCCGATATGGTCGAGGAGCGGGTAGGAGGAGGAGCGGATCGTCGCATGGCCGAGGTCGAAGAGGACGCCGTTCAGGAACGAGACCCTGACCCCCACGGCCGCCACCGTGACCGAAACATCCGCCTGCATGCCGCTCTGCTGCGCCGCCTGCTGGATCTCCTGGGCGAGGTGCGCGAGCATCTTCTGCTGGGCGGCCTGCGACGGGGTGGGCGTCTTGCCGATCACGGGGGGCGGAACCGGCACGGTGCCGCCCATCTGCGTCACGACCTGCTGACCCGTGAGCACCTGCTTCAAGGCCTTCATCAGGACCTCGTAGCGGGCCTTGTCCACCTGCGAGACGGCGTAAAGGACGATGAAGAAGACCATGAGGAGCGTGATCATGTCGGAATAGGTGAGCAGCCAGCGCAGCATCCCTGCGCCTTCGCCGCCACCGCCCGCTTCGCTCGCGCGCCTGCGCCGGCTCATCGGCCGACAACCTGCTGCAGCTCAGGCTGCTCCTCCCCCTCCTGCGCCGCGGCCGCCTTCTTGCCCTTGCCGGGCTTGCCCGGCACGCGGTAGACGGCCAGCTGCTCCGAGATGAGCCGCGGGTTCTGCCCTGCCGCGATCGCGATGCAGCCTTCGATGATCATCTCGCGTGCCTGAACCTCATGCTTCATGTTCGCCTTCAGGCGGTTGGAGATCGGCAGCCAGAAGAGGTTGGCCGTCGCGATGCCCCAGAGGGTGGCCGTGAAGGCCGTGGCGATCGAGGGCGCGAGCTTCTGCACGTCGGAGAGGTTCGAAAGCACCGAGATGAGGCCGACGACCGTACCGATAATGCCGAGGGTGGGGGCGAAGCCGCCAGCCGTCTCGAAGAACGTCGCGCCCGTCAGCTCGCGATCCTCGTAGATCGTGACCTCCTGCTCCATCATCAGGCGGATGCGGTCTTCGTCGGCGCCGTCGACGATCAGTTGGACGCCCCGCTGGAGGAACTCCGAGACCGGCCTGCGGCCGAGTTCATCCTCGAGTCGCAGGAGTCCCTCGCGCCTGGCGACTTCCGCCAGGGCCGCGATGTCGTCGATCGTCCGGTCGACGTCCGTGCCCTTCGGCCGCAGAACCTTGCCGAGGAACGAAGGGATGCGCCTGAGGTCCACCATCGGGGTGCTCATGGTGGTGGCACCCATCGTGCCGCCGAGCACCAGGATCATCGCGGAAATATTGATCAGGCCGACGATAGTCCCGCCGTCCAGGATGTCGGCGAGCACGACGGCCACAACCGCAACGACAAATGCGATGGGTGTAATGAGATCCGTAAGCTCGCCCCCCTTCCGCGGACTGCGTCTTTAGCCCATCGAGGCGGCCCAGTTCAGCATCTGGCTCGCCTGCCCGAGGACCTTCGCGTCGAGCTGGAAGCTCCGCTCAAGCGTGATCAGGCCGGTGAGGCTGGCTGCGACGTCGGTGCCGGACGAGGCCAATGTCCCGGGGATCAAGCTCGTCCCGCTCGGGAGCCCGCCAAAGTTCGCGGTGCCAGAGTTCGGGCCTACCGCGAAGGCGTTCTGGCCGATCGGCACGAGGCCGCTGGGGTTGGGGAAGGTGGCGATGCCGAGCTGCCCGACGCTCTTGCCGCCCGCCAGCACGTCGCCGGTCGCTGTGATGCTTACGTCGGCAGAAGAGGCCTTGCCCACCGAGATGGGCTGCCCCTGCGCCGAGAGCGCGAGTGCGCCGGACTGGCCGACAAGGTTGCCCTGGGCGTCCACCCCGAAGCTGCCGTCCCGCGTGTAGGCAGGGCCGGCGGCCGTGCGCAGCACAAAGTAGCCCGGCCCCTGCAGGGCCACGTCGGTACCGACGCCGGTTTCCTGCAGCGACTGCCCGGAATTGGTGACGTCGCTCCCGACGAGCTGCACGCCGGTGCCGAAACTGATCACCGGTGACGCGCCTGGCGCCAGCGGTACGGCGGACGCCGCCGTCTGGGTCGCCGCAGGCAGACCGGCAAAAAGCGGCGTTGCCTGGGTGAAGGCCACCGTGTTGGCATTGCTCAAGTCGTTGGCGTAGATCGATACCCCTTGCTCAGTCGCGCCTAAGGCACTTGCGGCGATCGAGAGACCGAGATCCACCTGATTCACCCTCCATCGCCAGACGGGGCAATCCCCGTTTTCGCGGCGTTCAGTGGTCTTTCCTTCCACACTCCGACACGTTCCGACGTTTCGACGGCATGCCAACAGCCGGGCTCAGGAATTTGTCGAAGAAGGCGCCCTAGCGGGCGGCCGTCTGGGTGGCGAGAGCGAATTCGGCCGCAAGCTCCTCCGACGCGAAGGCGAGGTCGAGGTCGAGCACGCTCGCGAGGCGGTCGCCAAGCTGAAGGATCGCCGAGACGGACCGCACGGGCCCGTCCACCACGGTCTCAGGCGGGGGCTCCATCTTGGCGAGCGGCACGTTGAGGACCTCCGTGACCATATCGACAATGAAGCCGACCTGGCTGCCCCTGAGCTCCACGACGACCACCTGCGTCGCGGTCTCATGGGCGTTGCCGAGGGAGAAGCGGCGCAAGAGGTCGACGACGGGGATCACGCGCCCACGCAGGTTCATGATGCCGATGACGTAATCGGGTGCCCGCGGGATCACCGTCTCCCGCCCGCGCAGGACGATCTCCTGCACCTTCATAGCCTCGACGCCGTAGATTTCACCCTGCAGTTCGAACAGGACGAGCTGTACCTGACCGTCCTCAGCCATTGGCAGTCCCTCCTTAACGCTTGCTATCGGCCAAATCGGCTAAGTTCGGAAGTGCAGGACAATTTCGCGCTGAGCACCGGCGGTATCCGCGAGCCGTCTGGCGGTCGCCGTGATCTCCTCGGCGGACGCGCCCATCTCCTCGCTGCTCGAGGAGACCTGCGCCACGGCCGACGCCGTCTCGGCAGAGACGGCGGCCACCCCCTGCACGCGCTCCTGCACCGCCACGGCCTGGGAGGTCATCTGCTCGGTGGCGGCTAGGCTCTCCTCGGCAACTGCGGCGATGGCGTCCATCGCCTGCACTGCGCCTTCCGTGCTGGCGGCCACCTCTTCGGCCGCGGCGGAGATGTCCTGTGCGTAGCCGTTCGTCTCGCGCATCCCCTCAAGGATCGCTTCCAGGGCCCGGCCCGCCTTTCCGGCCATCTCGGTGCCCTGGCGGACGCGCTCGTTCGAGACGTTCATGTTCTCTACGGCCAAGCGGACGTGCCCCTGGATGGCTTCGATGATCTCGGAGATCTGGTCACTGGCCTCGCCGGAGCTTTCCGCAAGCTTGCGCACCTCGTCGGCCACCACCGCGAAGCCCCGCCCGTGCTCGCCCGCCCGCGCAGCTTCGATCGCCGCGTTGAGCGCGAGCAGGTTGGTCTGGTCGGCGATCGACGAGATCACCTCGACGATCGCGCCGATCTGCTGCGATGAGGAGCCGAGTGCCTCCACCGCCGCGACCGCCTGCCGCGACGCCTCGTCGATCTGCGCGATACCCTCGACCGTCTGGCGCACGGACGCCCCGCCGGACTCCGCCTCGTGCAAGGCGCGGGCTGCTGCCTCCGAGACCTCCTGGGCACTCCTCGCGACCTGCTCGATCGCCTTCGCCGACTGGCGCACCACCTCGGTGGCGCGGGCGATATCCTCCGCCTGGCTCTGCGCGCCCTGCATCACCTGCTGAGCCGCGAGCTTCAGCTGATCCATGTAGCCTGCCGTCTCCTCTGCCCGCTGCGACTGCTGGCCGGCGCCCGCGGCGACCTCCTGCATCGAGGAGGAGATCTGTGCCGTGGCCCCTGCGACCTGCTCCGCGGTGGAGGCCATCTGGTCGCCAGCCGACGCGACGTCCTGTGCCGCCTGGCGGATCCGCCCGATCATCTGCCTGAGGTCTTCCGTCATGCGGTTGAAGGCCTTGGCCACGTTCCCGAGTTCGTCGCCGGAGGTTTCGTCCAGACGCTCGCTGGTGAGGTCGCCGTCCGCGATGCGTCGGGCGCTGAGCGCAATCTTCGTGATGGGCTGCGCGATCATGTCCGCCATCCGGCGGATCAGCACGAAGCCGATGGCCATGGCCACGAGGGCGAGGACCACTTCAATGATGAGGGCGGTGCGCGCCGCGCCCTGTTCCTGCTTGGTGGTCTGCGCCACAAGGTGCTCCTCCTGCTGCTCGAAGCTCAAGACGTCCGACCGCATCTGATTGCGCGTCGGGGTGGATGAGCTTAGCAGTTCGAGCGCTTCGGGCTTGAGACCCGTGGTGGCGTACATCTCTGCCCGGCCCAGCGTGTAGAGCTCCTGCGATACATCGGCCGACAGGGCCTGGTAGGCCGACTTCTGCTGCGGGGTGGCGCTGAGCTGCTTGATCAGGCCGACCTGCTTCTGCGCGTCGCTGACAAAGGTCTGATACGTGCCGGGATTTCCGGTGAGAAGCGCGCCGCGCACCTCGGCGAGCGCGCCCCACATGTCGGAGTTCAGCTGGGCGGCGGCGGCCTCGGTCGGAACGGTGCTATTCATGATGCGCGTGTAGTTGGCGTTGACGGCGGCTGTGGAGACGATGGAGTACGCAAGTGACGCAACAAAGATCACAGCGACAATGGCGGACGCGGCCATGAGCTTCATCAGAACATTGAGGTTGCGCATTTCCTAGATCTCCTTCAACGATCGACGGCCGTCCCGAATCCTGTCGGGGAAAACCATGGCGTTTTTTGACGAGTCGCACACGGTCCTGCATCACGCGAAAGTCGTATGCATACGATCATGTGCCGCGCTGCGCCAGCCAACCGCCGTTTGGCCCTCCAGACTTTGGCCATGCTACCATGGCAGTGACGTCCTGTGATAGCTCCCCTACCCACAGGCCGGTTACGGCCACATCCTGCCGTCGTCTGCCGTCAAATCGTGGCGAAGGGCTCTGCGAGGCGATTGCTGCCGCTCTCTGTTAGGGCTTCCTAATGCAGCTGCGGTCGGTACCTTTGGCTACCCACAGCCCAGTTACGTCCTTCATCTGGCATTCGCCCCATATGCTTGCACCGAGAGCTCGTTTGACCCGTGGGACCCACCCTGCGAGAATGAGCCGAAGCCTGTACCCGCTACGGGAGGGTTGGCTACGATCTCCCTGCCGCTCGCCTTCCTCGGCGGCATCCTTTCGTTCGCGTCGCCCTGCGTTCTGCCGCTGCTGCCCAGCTACCTCGCGCTGCTGGCCGCCGGCGGCGGCGAGCGCCGCTACGTGCGCATCGTGAACGCAATAGGCTTCGTTCTGGGCTTCGGCATCGTCTTCATCCTGCTTGGCCTGAGTGCGACGGTGCTGGGTCAGCTGCTTGCGCAGCAGCGGACTTTGCTGCGCGACGTGGGCGGCGTCCTCGTCATCCTGTTCGGCCTCTTCATGCTCGGCCTGCAGCCGAGCCTTCTGATGCGCGATATGCGCATCCACTACACGCCGCGGCAGATGGGGTTCGGCAGCGCCGCGCTGGTGGGCGGGGCTTTCGGCTTCGGCTGGACGGCCTGCGTGACGCCGTGGCTCGGCAGCATCCTGATCCTGGCCGCACAGACCACCAGCTGGCAGCAGGGAGGCGTCCTGCTGATCGCCTACGCGTTGGGGCTCGGCGTGCCGTTCCTGCTGCTTGGCATCCTCGCAGACCGGCTGGTCGATCGCCTCGCGGGACTTCGGCGCCGAACGCGCCTGCTCGAGCAGATCGGCGGTGCGCTCCTGGTGGTGCTTGGGGTCCTGATGCTGAGCGGTGTACTGCAAAAGCTCTCCGGCTTCGGCAGCTTCTTCTGAGAGAGCCGACCGTATGGCTCATGCGGGGAACGGACCAGGCCTCAGTCCTCTTCCGCCGCTTCGATGGAACGCAGCACGTGCCAGGGATAGAAGGTCAGGCGGTCTGCCCGGCGAACGAGCACGCCCAGGTTGTCGCAGCCATCGAGAACTCCTTCGGCCGACGCGGACTCGACGCGCGCGAAATGAATGCGGATAGGCTTGCCGACGAGTTCCTGCAGAAACCGTTGCGGGGCTGGCATCTCATACCTCCTTGCTCGGGAGGCAGTTCGGCCGCACATCCCGGCACTCCTGCGCCTCAGGCCACGTTGGCGCGGCCGGAACTGTCCACCTTCAGGACCCAGCGCAAGGCTGCCACAGGCCGCCCGTGCGCCCAGACGGGCGCCGCGACCTCCAGCATGATCTCGCCCGTGTCCCGCTGGTAGATGCTCGATGCGAACCGGCCGTCATCCTCCTGCGGGGCGTACTGCCAGAGCGACGTGTAGGCGCTCTGCGGCGGCAGCGTCCGGCCGCGCTCGCTGAGCCCGACGCGCACCGCCGCCAGCGATGCCCTGTCGTCGAACATGCGCTTGACCCGGTTGCCGGCAGCGTCCTTGGCCGGATCGCCCGTCCAGGCCTGCCTGCACGTGTAGTCCTGCATGATCGATAGCCCGTTGAGGTCCATGAACGCGACCGTCCCCGATTCCGGGTGGCGCCTGCGAATCTCGTCAAGCAGGTTGCCGAGAGGCTCGTCCAGGAGCTGATCCCAGCCAGACGTCAGCTTGGCCGGGA
The DNA here is from genome assembly GCA_021793315.1 of Bacillota bacterium. Lineage (GTDB taxonomy): Bacteria > Bacillota > Sulfobacillia > JAJZYS01 > JAJYTV01 > JAJZQO01. Next base: position 25,872 of record JAJYSZ010000030.1, read on the forward strand.
GGAACCTGGCCCCGGGCTGGACGGCGAACAGCCGCGCCAGACTCCGGACGTCCTCCGGGGTCTGCAGTTCGCGGTAGCGCGTACGCTGGTACTCCTCAAGAGGGAGACCTGCGAAGATCGTCTGGGCGCGGCGCGCGTAATCCTTCGCCTCCTGGGCGATGGCCAGGATGACGGAGGACTGGCCGCCCCTCTGCACCACCTCGGCCACATCCTGCGCCATCAGGCGGAGGATGGCGGCGGTGCCGGATACGCGTTCGGCGTGCACCGCAAGCGCCTCGGCGTGGCCGCTCGTGGCCTCCGCCGCCTGGCTGTCCGTGACCACGGTGCGGGACATCTCCCCCATCTGGGTGCGGACGCCGTTGACGCTGGCCGTGACTTCCTCCGCGATGGCGGCGTTCTCCTCGGAGACCGCCGCGACGTTGCCGAGTTCCTCCGCCGCCTTCCCGAGGCGGGCGGCGACGCGCGAGAAACTCTGCCCCATCTCGCCCACCTGGTCGCGCGTGCCCTGCATCAACCCGCCCATACGCCCGAGCGTCTCCCCCGCTCCCCCGGAAAGCTCCGCGGCCTGGCCGACGGCACCGGCCACCTTGTCGACCACCTGGCCGACGCGCTGGATCGCCTGGTTGATCAGCCTGATGCGGTCGCCGGTCTCGGCCACCTGCACCTTGGACTGTTCCGCCAGCTTGCGGACCGCCTCGGCCACCACGGCGAAGCCCCTGCCGTGATCGCCCGCGCGGGCCGCCTCGATCGAGGCGTTGAGCGACAGAAGGTTGGTCTGCCCGGCGATCTCGAGGATGTTGTCCGAGATGTCCTCGATGCCGGTCGCTGCCTGCCTCAGTTGACGGAGCTCGTCCCGCACCTCCTGCATCGACAGGGCGACGCCCTGGACCGCGGCCAACACGTCCGCGAATTCCTGCCGATGGCGGTCGAGATCCGAGACGCCCTCGGAGATGAACTGCGTCACCTCGCGAGAGCGCGCCTCCACCTTGCCGCCTTCGCTCGCCACCTCCTGCACGAGGCCAAGCGCGGCGGTGGTGGCGTTCGCCTGCTCCGACGCACCGCTCGCCACCTGGTCGAAGGCCTGGGAGAGCATGGCGAGGTTCTCCTCCACCCGCCGGAGCAGTTCAGGGCGCTGCGCCGTGCTGTCGCGCAGTTCGTCGGCGGCCCGCCGCACCTCTGCGATGCGCGTGCTCATGTCCTGCGCGCTGTCGTTGAGCGTGACCATGGCGCCTGCGATCGAGGAGGCCAGCGAAATCGCGTCCTGCGCCTCGTGCTGTGTGGCCGCTATGTCCGTGATCTGTTCCACCGGACGCTCCGGACGCCTGCGCAACGACAACATGGCGGACTCCCCCTCTGGCCGCTGGGCAATTCTCCCTTGCTTTCCCAGAGTAAAGAGGTCCCAACGTCCGGTACACGTCCATTTGGTCCTGTCCGTTTGCCACTTATGGGCCAACCCGGCCCCTAACTGCGTTGGGAACTGCTACCCGCACGCACGCACAAAAACGCAGGCTCTCGTTCATGCAGACCGGCAATGGCGCCCTGCGTTCCCTCATCGCGCAGACTCATACCACGCTTCTCTGCGCCACCACGACGATATAGGGCGACAGGAAGGCGGATGGCACGTTACCGAGGCCGACCGCGTCAAGAACGCGCCTGCACGCCCGAACGATCGTCCGCAGCCACGGCCGCGAGGAGAGAAAAGCGTTCTGCTCATCGAAATGCAGAAAGCACGTTCCAAAGTAGCGGCCGTACGCGATGCGGAAGCCATGCTTCCGAAGCGGTTCGGTGATCGCTTCGAGACGCATCGCACCGAGATTGGACCCTTTGATCTCCTCCGGCAGGAAGAGACTGTAGAGCGCATAGTTGAAGCCTCGGAGGTTCGGGACTTCCACGATCAGGTAGCCGCCAGGTTTGACGTAGGCGGCCTGGCGAAGCACCACACTCTCGAAATCCGCAAAATGCTCGATCAGCCCGTACGAGCCCACGACGTCAAACTGGCGCTCATCCGGAAAGCGATGCTCGAGGAAATCAGCCGTGATCACCTCGTAGTCCTGCACACCCCAGCGCCGCATCGTCTCATGCACAAGCTCCGTGCCGACGTAATCGATGCCGCACACGCGGTAGCCAAAGTTGCGCGAAAAATAGGCCAGCGTTTTCCCGGGCGTACAACCTATTTCGTAGTAATCTCCGCCGTGCGGGAGCAGAGATCGAAAGATGGAGTCGAAGATGTGGCTGTCCGGATGGCCCTTATGCTCCTCCTGCCAGTACTGCTCCCAATGTGCAGCCTCTGTCAGGCGACCCTTCTCGTCTGGATGTGGCATGTCCAACCCCTCGTGCCCTACTTTCCTGCCAACACCATTCCATAAGGGCGATGCACTGCCCTGCATAGTTCCATGCGCAAAGCGAGGCCCCTCGGGGGACCTCACTCGTGCTTCTTCGCTGCCGGAATTGCACCCGTCACAGCCTGCCGAGGGAACCTTGCCCGCCTGAAGATATGCACGCATGTCGCACCCTAGCCGCGAAGTTGACTCTCCACCATCGCCTCGAGGGCCTCAAGGGCTTGCACCACGTTCGCTGCCTGGTGATCCAGGTCCTCAACCAAGCCGCGGGTCGCCGAGGCGCCGCCGCGGACGTAGGCCTCCGCCGCCAGCCGCGCCAAGCGGTGGACCTCTTGGTGGGGGGCCGCCACCGCCTGGAAGGCGGCAAGGCTTCCGTAGCGGTCAGCCGCCGAAGCATACCAGCGGCCAAGCCGGCAGGCATCCGCAGAGCCCACGTCGGCGGGGCGCAGGCTCAGGTGCCCCGCCACCATGGCGTGCACGCGGTGGCGCCAGAGCAGGTGGTCTGTCACCGCGAGCGCGACCAGAGCCTTATCGGTCCGCGGCGTCTCGTATGCCGCAAGCATGGCGCGCTGCGCCTCCAGATCGGTACTCACCCCGTGGACCTCGCTCGATGCGGCGTCCAGCCTCTGCGCCGTCTGGCTGATGCTGTCATGCGCGTCCTGCATGCGCTGCGCGATCTCCCCGACCGCAGCAGCCTGCTGGTGCGCCACGGCCGCGATTTCGGCAACCTGATCGCGCGTCTGCGATGACGCCGCGGCGATCTGATCGAACGCCGCGCTTGCCTGGCTGATCAGCGAGGATGCTTCGCGCACCGCACCCGCGGAGGACTCTGCCGCCTTCGCGGTTTCGTCGATGCCCTGGGCCTGACGCGCGATGGTGTCCGCGATCTCCTTCGCCGCGGCCTTGGTACGGTCTGAGAGGCGCCGCACCTCGTCGGCCACCACGGCAAACCCCCGGCCGTGCTCGCCTGCGCGCGCAGCCTCGATGGCGGCGTTCAGCGCCAGGAGGTTCGTCTGTCCTGCCACCTCGTTGATCAGCTGGACGATCTCCGCGATGCGGGCAAATCCCTCGCGCAGGTTCTCGTTGGCTGCGGCCGTTCGCGCACTGCCCTCCACGACCGTCTGCATGCTGTCCGATACCTGCCGCATGGCGCTGTTGCCTTCGGTGCTGCGCATGGCCGCCTCGGAGGCCAGCTTGGCGGCCTGGGCGCTCGAGGCGGCCATCTCCTCTGCAGAGGCGCTGAGTTCCTCGGTGGTGGCGGCGGTCTGGGAGACCGCCGCCGCAATCTTCTCGGCCGAGACGGCGACCGCCTCGTGATCCGCGTAGATCTCCGTCATGCGTCGCGTCAGTACATTGGCTGCCTGCTCGGTGGCGAAGAGCAATTCCCTGCATTTCGCCGCGGAACGCTCGCCGGCGCGCATCTCCGGCGACTCGTCCGCCGTGCCGGTCTCAGGTGCGGAAAAGTCGCCAGCCGCCATCGCATCCAGGAGCTCCACGACTGTTTTGGGTCCTGCAGTGGCCATAGGGGATCCTCCTCGTGCCAGTCCAAGCCATTTCCTTTCCAATTAGGTGGG
>JAJYSZ010000030.1:29794-33754 GCA_021793315.1 Bacillota bacterium
GCTCTTCGGTTCTGGTTGTGGTGCATTCTGCATGGTCCATATGGCGTGTCTTGTCAGGTGGCAAGACGAGCGCCGAACCGGGAGGGGCCGCTTCGCAGCCGATTCCCCGCCTCCCGCTGGCAAAACGAGAGCCTACCCCCGGCGGGGCAGGCTCTCGTGAGCGTGGTCTCCTCTTTAGCCGAGACTGCTCGCGGCGAGCCAGCGCTCGGCCTCAAGCGCTGCCTGGCAGCCCATGCCGGCAGCGGTCACTGCCTGGCGGTAGACATGGTCGCGCACGTCGCCCGCGGCGAAGATGCCCGCCACGTGGGTGACGACGCTCTCTTTGAGATACCCCTGGTCATCGAGGTCCAGGACGCCTTGCACGAACTGCGTGTTGGGCACGTGCCCGATGGCGATGAAGAGCCCGTCGACATCGAGCTGCTCCTCGGCGCCTGTCTCAACGTCCTTGAGCCTCAGACCCTTGAGGCCTTCTTCAGGCTCTCCGACGAAGCCTTCGGCCACCGTATTCCAGTGGAACTTGATCTTCGGCTCGTCGAAGGCCCGCTTTTGCATGATCTTGGACCCGCGCAGGGTGTCGCGCCGGTGGATGAGGTGCACCTCGGTCGCGAAGCGCGTGAGGAACAGCGCCTCCTCGAGCGCGGAGTCGCCACCGCCGATCACCGCCACCTTGAGGCCGCGGTAGAAGGCACCGTCGCAGGTGGCGCAGGTGGACACACCGTGGCCGATGTAGTCCCGCTCCTTTGGCAGGCCGGGCCAGCGGGCCGTGGCGCCCGTAGCGATGATGACGGCGTGCGCCTTGATCGTGCGGCCGTCGTCGAGCACCACGCTGTGGGGCGTGCCAGGCTCGATCCGCTCCACGCGCCCACCTTCGTAGCGCGCGCCGAAGCGTTCCGCCTGCTGGCGCATGTTCTGCACGAGATCGAACCCGTTGATGCCGTCGACAAAGCCGGGGTAGTTCTCTACTTCCGACGTCAGCGAGAGCTGACCACCCGGCTCGTCGCCCTCGAGCACCAGAGGATCGAGGTTGGCGCGGGCGGTGTAGATGGCGGCGGTCAGGCCGGCGATGCCGGACCCTATCACCAGGACCTTTTCCGCTTGCTCGGACACTGGAGTTCCCTCCTTAAACGTACGCATCCTAGCGTAGACCATCGCCGATACTATGCCAAGTATGCCGCAAACGTGACCGGACGCCAGATGCCGCCCTCGGCAGGTATCACGCCTCGTAGTGTGCACGGCCGCCGCCGCGGCCAAGCCTCCGCGATATGGGATCGCCATGGGACCTTCGGCCCAGCCTAACTGGACAGGGTGCCGGTGAAGCCATGATAATGGGCCGAGACAGAGGAAGACGAGGCAATCCGGCGAGGGGAGGGTCTGCGGCCCGGGGGCCGCGGGCGCAAAAACATGTACCTGCCGCAGCTCCATCCCTACATCATTCAGTTCTCCAGCGGCTTCGGCATCCGCTGGTACGGTTTGTTCATGGCCATCTCGATGCTGCTCGGCGCCACCTACATGGTGCGTGCCGGCATGCGCCGAGGCTGGACCGAGAACGCGATCACCTCGGTGGCCATCTGGGCGATCATCGGCGGCGTCATCGGCGCGAGGCTCGTGTTCGTCTTCGCCAACGACCCCTTGTGGATCGTCCATGACCCGCTGCAGATCTTCTACATCTGGCAGGGCGGGCTCGCCTGGGACGGCGGCCTCCTGGGCGGCATCCTGGGCGGCTACCTCAGCTGCCGCAGCAACCATCTGCCGTTCCAGGGCCTGCTCGACGTGGCCGTGCCGGGGCTGTCGATCGGCTACATCCTGGTCCGCATCGGCAACATCTTCAACCACGAGGTGCTCGGGCGCTTCACCGGCATGGGCTTTCGCTGGCCGGCGCAGCTGATCGGCTCCGCGATCGGCCTTGTGCTGCTCCTGCGCTACTTCTACATCCAGCGCAAGTACGGCAACTTGCCCGACGGCTACCAGTTCTGGACCTTCAACCTTTGGTACCAGCTGTTCCGCGGGCTGATCGAGGAGTCGGTGCGGCAGAATCCCCTCTACGGGATCGTCTACATCAACCACTACCTCGGCATCGGCTTCATGACCATCGAGCAGTGGTTCACCCCCGTGATCTTCCTGATCGCCGGCTACATGTACCTGCGGGTCATGCGTCGCTGGCGCAATCAGGGCGGCCGGCTCGAGGCGAGCGACGAAGCCTCCTCGTGACGGCGTAAGCGCATGTTAGAATGGACCCGAAGGAGCGTGATCGCATGCTCGAGGAAGTGGCGCGGGTCATCGAGGAGCTGCGACCGCAGCTTCGTGAGGACGGCGGCGAGTTCGAGCTCATCGAGGTCAGGGGCGGCGACGTCTTCGTGCGGCTGAAGGGACATTGCATCGGTTGTCCCATGTCCGCCCTGACGGTGAAGCAGAAGCTCGAGCTGGCCCTGCGCCGGCAGGTGGCCGGTGTGGAGCGCGTGCGCGCGGTCTCCTGAAGAGGATCACAGGCAAGGCGGGCTGCCGGGTGCAGCCCGCCTTGTGGTCTCTTCGCGCACGCAGCGGCGGAGCCTGAGGAAAAAGGAGCCAGCGCGAGGGATGTCTAATCCTGGCGGTGACTACTTTGCACTGGAGGCCTACCCATGCTCTCCCTTGCCCTGGCCGCTCTCCTTCACTTTCGCGACGTTCCTCTCGACAGCTGGGCATTTCCCGACGTCACTATGCTCGCCTCTGCCGGCGTGCTGCACGGCGAGTCGTCCGGCCTCTTCGCGCCCACGCTTCCGGTGAGCCGCCAACAGGCCGCCGCCACCCTCGCCCGTACCCTGGACCTGCCCGCCGCGACGATGCCTGCCATGCGCGACACGAAGGACGTGAGCCCCCTCTTGCGCCAGGACGTGGCCAGGGCGGTCGCGGCCGGCGTCCTGGAAGGGACCGCCACCGGATACCTCGAGCCCAGGCAGCCCCTGACCCGCGCCGCCGCCGCCGCCCTGCTCGCGCGGGCGTTCAAGATCGCGCCGGCGCAGGGCGTCCCCGCCTTCGCCGACAGGGCCCAGATCCCCGCCTACGCCCTCGGCGACGTGACCGCTCTTGCGTTGGACGGCATCGTCGAAGGCAATTCCCAAGGAGACTTTCTCCCGCTGGCGCGAGTCACCCGGGCCGAGTGGGCCGCCATGCTGCTGAGGGCCGTCGCCTTCCACCATGGCGCGCCCGGTGCCCCGACCATCGTCGCGGGTCCGCTTGAGGCGCTCTACCCGCCGGACAGCTCCGCCCTCGCGGCGCAGAGTCCCCTGGGCGGCGATTCGGGAGCCATGGGCATCGCGACGCGCACCCTGGATCTCGCAGGCGGCGCCTTCGTCTACCGCGGCGCCAGCGCGGTGGACTTCTTCGCCCTGCACGCGGGGGACCTCGTCGCGGCCTACGTCGGCAAGGACGGCAGCGTCCCCCTCGTCCTCGACCTGGCCTTGGCGGCGCCGCACCCGCTCGTGGGCAGCGTGGCGGATCTCACACCGCAGACTCTCTACCTCGACACGGGCGCCTCCCTGCCGATCGCTACGGGCGCCTTGATCACGTATCAGGGCCAAAGCCTCAACGTCGAGGCCTGGCCTTCCTACCTGCTCTGGGCCCAGGCGAGCGTCGGCAAGGATCCTCTCACCGTAAGCGTCACCGAGCCCTATGCCTTCGACCTCTCCGGCACGATCGCGTCGGTGGGCCAGGCAGGGTTCACCCTGCGTCTTGCTGCCGCGAGCGCGCTCAGCCCGCTCGTTCCGTCGCTGTCGCGCGGCGCCCTGGTGACGGTGGCGCTCGCAAAGAGCACGGTGGTGGCAGGGCTCGGCGCAAACGCCCCCGCCGCCCCCGCTACCGGACTGTCGGCCACCGTGCAGGGCAGGCTGCTTCCGGACGGCAGCATCGCGGCCGATCACGTAGCGCTCAGCCAGTGAAGCCAAGGGGCGGCCGGCGCGGGTGATGCCCGCCGCCGACCGCCCT
>JAJYSZ010000124.1 GCA_021793315.1 Bacillota bacterium
AGTAGACGCAGCGGAAATTGCAGTGGTCCGTCAGGGAAATGCGCAGATCCCGAAGCGGCCGCTGCAGCATATCCAAAACTTGCGGCGCCTTTGGCCGCAGGTCATGTTTCGACAAAACATCACTCCTGAACGGACGATACAGGACGGGTGCACCCGGCGACCAGTGGAGGTCGGGCATGTGTGCGATAGGGCCAAAGGCCCAGGGATCTGTCCGAATCTTCAGTGATCGCAGGGCCGAACTTACAGAACGGGTGGTGGGCAAGAGCTTCAGGTCGCAAGACAAGGCGGATGCGTGCGCTGCGACGCGCATGCGTGTGATGCAGGATGCTTCCGCGCAAAGTACAGGATGTTACGCTGCATATGCCCGGGAGGTGCGTCGCTTTTGCAAAGGAGCCTCCTGCCACGTATCGCCCTGATCGCAGCCGCAGGTCTTTTGCTTGCCGGCTGCAAGACGTATCCCGAACCGTCCATTGTGCCGTCCGCGGGGCCACAGCCTCCTGCCGACGTGATCGATCTGTATCGCGCGCTGAAGCCCGCCGTCATCCCAGCCGCCTGGCCGTCAGGCGCCTTCCCCGGCGTGCTGATGCCGGCGTCGGGCTACCTGCCAGGCACAGGCGTGCTCATGTCCGCGTTGCCGACGCCTGGCGGGCTCGCCGACGGCCTCTACCTCGGCAATCCCGAGACAGGCCAGGCGAAGCTTGTCGTCCCGATCACGCCGGGGCCTGAGCGCAATATCGCGACAGCTTCCGCCTTGGGGCTGGACGGCATCGCGTTCCAGGTGGGGCCCGAGTCCGGGCCGCGCAAGGCGCCGGTCCAGCTTGCCCGGGCCGCCGGCGGCAAGCCTGCTGCCCTCGACCTGCCGCCAGCCGACCGCCACGGCATCGCTACCTCGTTCCACTTCGAGGGCCACAAGCTTGTCTTCCTTAGCACGCGCAGCGTCGGTGAGAACGACCTCACGAGCGTCGTCGCCTGCGACCTCCCGTCCGGAAAGTGCCGGGACCTCTTCCGGGAACAGAGCTCCGCCTCGTCCCTCGATGTGATCGCGATCGGAACGGACGCGCAGAGCGTCTACCTGGCCCTCAAGCCCGCCGACCCTGAAGACACGGTGCAGGGGGAGATCGTCAGGGTTCCCCTGCAAGGCGGCAAGCCGGTGAAGCTCTGGCGCACCGGCGGCATCCTGACGTCGATCGTGCCGGGACCTGCGCTCCTGGCCTTCACCGAGGACTTCGGCGTCGACGAGGGGCTCTATCTGAGGGAGGGCCAAACGATGATCCGGATCACCCCGCCAGGCGTCTTCCCCTCGAACCCCAGCTACGGCGACGGCTATCTCGCGTTCTGGGCGAACCAGCCCGAGCTCCTCGACGTGCGCGCGGACCGCCTCTACCGCATTCCGGGCCAGATGCCCGAGCTCTACGGCAATCTGCTCACGTACGTGACGCCCAAAGGCCTCAGGTGGGTGCAGCTGCCCCCCGCGGGCTCCTAGCCGCCAGCTGCCTGCGAGACCGAGACCTCCCCGACCACGTACGCTACGCTGCCCTTGATCGTCCCGCCGATGAAGCAGCGGTCCCGGGCGATCTCGGCCGCCGCCTCGTATTCCGTCAGGCGTTCCCCGTCGCCACCCACGATCCTCGGGTGCACGGCGATGCTTTGAAAGCGCGTCTCAACGGGGTAGCCCGTGACGAGGCCGGTCGTCTTGATGTCGATGCGGGCTGCAGGCAGCTCCCTCTGCTCTACGCATTACCCACAAATCAGCTGGGATGAGCGACATTCCAGATGACGAGGATCTCTTCGAGGCGGCGGAAGCCGCGCCATAGGACCTTCACGCCAGGCATGCCGTCGCCTTTGCGGGCGAGGAAGCCGCCAAGGCGGGCGAGCCAGATCACGGCGGTCGAGAGGGTCGGCGGTTCGGACGGCAACGACGCACCCTTGAGCAGAGACTTTTTGTGGATGCCGATGTAGATGGCCTTCCACTCGGCATCGGAGAAAACTGTAGTGCACGGTGCATCGGGGGTCTCCCTGGCCGCGTACGTGAGATGCAGCAGGCGCCAGGCGACGATGCAGTACACAGCAATTGCGTTCTCCAGGCGACGCCTGGTCTGCAGCTGGAGGCGTTCGATGTTGCAGCCGCTCTTGAGCGTGTAGTGGAAGCGCTCAATACGCCAGCGGAAGGTGTACCACCGCACAAACGCGGCGGCCTCGTGGGCGCTGGGGACGTCCAGCGTCGTCAGCAGGATCCATCCGACGGGGGTCTCGCCCTGCGGCGGCTCGAGCTCATAGGCGCAGACGACGCTCAAGTGAACCGGGTCGGGGTAGCGGCCGCGGTGCGCGGCAGGCGGCGGCAGCACGATCTCCTTTGCATGGAGCGCGAGGGTCGCCACCCTCTCCTGCCGCTCGCGGCCGCGGGGCAAGACCATCTCCGTCGTGCCCAAGAGAGGCGCGCTGGCCGCCGCAGCCGCCAGATCCGGCCATTCGCCCTGCAGCTTTCGGTTGTGCGTGGCGCGCACCAGTACGTCGCATCCATCCGCCTGGGCCTGGGCGAACACCGGGAAGATGTCGCTCTCCCGGTCCCCGATCACCACGACCCGCGTGTCCCTGGGCACGATCTCCCGCACCTCGTGCACCGTCTCGGCCCAGCGCCGGCTCTCCGGATCGCGTGGCTTCTGCGGCTCCCCGGTCTCCCTGGCCCAGAACCGCGCGGTCAGCAGTCCCAGCGGCATCCCCGTGGTGTCGAGGGCCAGACTGGAGTGCAGGAAGAACCCTCTCGTGTAGTCCGACCCGATCGGGCCCAAGTCTTCGGCCTCGTCGTGCGTGGAGAAACTCAGCGTCGTCGTGTCCTGGACCGCCAGCACCACGCGGTGCCCCTTGATCCGTCCCACCGTCGCCTTGCGGTGCGAGAGAAGGATGCGATCGGCGCCAACCCTGGCGTTGTCGAAGAACCGGTACATCCCCTTCAGCCGGCTCCATCTGCCCGCCGCTTCCGGCAAGGACCCATTGGGGTGCTCTGCCAGGGCCGTCACCGTGGTCATCAGCCGCTGCGCCAGCCGCCCATCACCGAACTCCGCCTGCCCGCACTCGCGCACCGCCCACGCCTCGATGCTACCCCTCCTCGTTTCCACTCCCTTCTACATCTTTATTGCCAGATCCTTGCTACAAGAGCTGCTTAACTTGTAAACTGCTTACAGTAGGTTGTGGGTGACTCCTGAAATGGGAGTAGCCGCACTGGCAAAGTAAGAACAGAAGTCAGTATGGGAGGGATACCGTGTGTCGTGGTACTACGGGATGGACGGCAATAGTCCGGGAACATGCCCCTGCAAGGGCGACGGTCCAAACTTTTACATCGGTCGGCTCGGCGGTGGAGTTACCGCTGGCGGGACGGGCTGGGAGCCATCAGCACCGGCCGCCTACACCTTCGCCTACTGGGATGTGGTCGGGCCGGGGGGCTCGGGCGGTATTCTACCCAATCAGTGGGGTGTTGATCAGGCGAACGCGTTCATCACCGCCTGGGAGAACAAGCACAACACCGGGGCCATCAACGGCCTGACTCTGTTCGGTGACGTTGAAGACTTAAACGGCGGTTGGGGCACGGGTGATCTCCCCGCAAACCAGGAAGTATTATCGTACTTCCTGGAAACCATCAACATGTACTTCACGTACCAAGGCCAATACGACTTTGACGCTGGGGTCTACATCAGCTCCGACAACTGGGACACGTTCTTTGGTTCTTCTTACACGTCGCCGCAGCCGTTTGTACTGTGGCAGGCGGGCACCAACTGCCCCAGTGACTGCTCCACTGCTGCCGCGGACTTCCCTACAGCCACGGTCGGCGGCTACAAGCCTATGATCTGGCAGTACCTCGTGACTGGCAACCCGCCGTACGGATGTGGCGCTTCTCAAGACTTGGACATCAGCCCGTACTCCGGCTACCAGAACTCGAAGTGGAACCCCACCACCTGATCAAGACTGTAGCCGGTAGCAGGGCAAGCGGCCGTCGAAACATGGTCGCTTGCCCTGCTGCTTAGACTAGAACGTCTTAGCAAGTGTGGAAGGTAGCGGCAGGACGCGTGTCCACCAACGGATGTTAGGTACAGTCGCGATATTCGTAGGTCTATCAGCACTGTCGGTGATTTCAATATCATCTGCGTGGGCTGGCGCTGCATCTAGCCAACCACTACCATATAGCAACGGACGATAAAACTATTGACTCTTTCCGTCGGAAGAATGTAGTGTCGACAGTGCTGGGCAGCATGTCCGCTTCACGTATCTTCACTTATCGCAGTGTTGATGGTGGTAGGAAGCGGACATTTCTAGGAATACTCGTTGTCGTGGAGTTCAGAGAGAAGCGCTTTGCCAACGGCTTCAGTTGCCCCCACTGTCATAGAACCCACATCCACCGTCACGGCGAGCACAAGGATCGCTGGCGCTACAGCTGCGTTGACTGCGGGATGACCTTCAATGATGCGGCCCGCTTCGCCGCTCGCACGCACCCACTACAGCGTTGACAGGTGGCTCAAGTGAGCCAGGGAATGACGATACGCCAGTCCGCTCAGGACGTTGGCATCAGCGTACCGACCGCCTTCGACTGGCGGCACAAGATCCTGACCGCACTACACAGCCTGCCGAAGCCCGCCTTGACAGGCATTGTGGAAGCCGATGAGACCTTCTTCCTGGAATTGTAGAAGGGTCCCGCCACCTGAATCGACCTACCAGATATTCTGGCGACAAGGCACCACTGCGCGGCATTAGCCGTCACCAGATCTGCGTGCTCGTTGCGCGCGACAGGCAGACATCCACCATGTCGGAGGTAGTCGGGCGCGGGCGAGTAACAGCGTAGCAGGGACTGCCCTGGACCCATTGCTGCACGACTGCGTACTCTGCACTGACGCCGCAAGTGCGTATCCCACGTACGCCAATGACAAGCAGATCCCGCTTGAAGCGCTTTATGCTAGGCGGGGCGTGAAGAAGCGAGGCATCTGAAGTAGGAGGCAATAACAATGAATCGTATAATGTTCACCGCTGTTTGTGCGGCAGCACTATTGACTGGATGTGCTTCCGCGCCAACTCAAACGCACCCGAAGGTAGATTATCCTCTCCACGTATCACGCACAAAACTTCCCCATCGACAACCAATTGTCGGACTGAGCAGTTCCAATCTACATCAATACATTGGTGCAGGAGAATCAGGGAAAACCTATCCAGGTCCTGTTCTTGCGGCTTCTTTTCAGTATGGTACCAGCGCTTGGGTTGTCTTAGGCAACACGACCACGTCGCCGTTGGTCGCCTACCAGAGCGAGGACAACGGTAGGACGTGGAGATCCGCTCAAATCGTCATACCAGGAGGGGATGCCGCGTCGTCGCTGCACATCTACGCGGTGAGTTCGAAAGAAGCCTGGATTCTCGCCAGCGGAATGCCCGCGGCGAACCAGGAGATTTGGTACCTGTTCCACACAGTGGACGCAGGCGCGCATTGGACCTTACTGCAGGGGCGAGGCGCTTCCTTCCTATACGGAGACGTGTCATCAGTGGTCATGAAGTTCTCTGCTAGCGGTGCTGGGTGGATCGTTGCAGATGTTCCCGTGATCACTTCAGGGACGACCATCGGGGTGGACCATACGCTGAACGGGGGCAGAACTTGGACCTCTTCGACCCTCCAGTTCCAGCCGTACTGGTTCGCGGTGCAAATTGTCGGTCCAACGAACATAGGTCCGGAGCAGTGGAAGCTATCCGTCATTGATAAGGGTTCACGTACGAACTCACCACGAGTCTTCCGGTCAACAGATAACGGCGCGACGTGGCATTAGACTGGATACGTTAGCTATCGAACGGCGAATCGCGCCAACCGAGGGCGGCAGCAACTGCCGCCCTTACTCTTTCATGCGGCGACCTCGTTTTCCCACAGACTTACTGCTACCCGTTACCCAAACAAGGTGACGGTGCGGCGGCGAGCTTTCGCCTTATGACGGACGACCTCGCTGCGGATCTGGTTGCAGAGCGTCGCTTGCCCGAGGTCGTGCCCTTCGTTGAACAGTTGCCAAGCCTGTGGCCGCCGGCCTCGCTAAAGAAGGCGGAAGCGACTCAAGCGGCCCTTGATGAGCGTCTTGGTGCTGTCATGAAGCACCTTCCGGCGGATCTGTCGACGCCGTTCTACTGATCGGATCGCAGAGTCACGGTCCCGCGCGCGGAGTGGAGACGGCAGCATCTCGCTCCGCACCCCGCGCGCCACACGCTCCCTCTCTGGCCATGGCCAGATCCGCTGTAGTTCGCGCAGCTGCCAGAACCGTAGTGCGCGCACCGATAATGTTTGGCCACCCATTCCGATAAAGATCGGCCACGGTTGTGAAAAAGTTTGAGCCAGCGTTCCGATAAAGTTTGGCCACCCGAAGGGGCGGAGGTCGGA
>JAJYSZ010000125.1 GCA_021793315.1 Bacillota bacterium
GCAGCCCACGCACGCCCCGGCCGAGATCGCGCAGCACATGGAAGACGTCCGTGCCGTGGGCACCCGCGGGGACGAAGCCGGACTCCGCGATGCCGGCGCGCATCGCGGCACCCTGGTCGGTGGTGATGCCGCTGCAATCCAGGCCCCGGTCCATGAGGTCGAGCAGATGCACCCCCCAGGTCGTGCCGTCGACGCTGGGCTCCCGGGCCATCAGGAACATCGCCAGCGTTTCATCGTCCAGCACGGTGAGGATCGGCTGGTCGCGATCGTAGATCTCGTCGGCGACCAGGTGCTGCGGGTTTGCCGGCATCGGCAGGCGATCGAGCACCCGCTGCGCGCGCCCTGCCGCATCCTTGAGGATGCCGCTGATCGCTCCTGTGGACAGGTGGTGGTCGAACATGGTCTCAAGGCAGGCCTGGGTCCCGGCGTTGGATGCATGCGCATCGAGCGCCAGAGAGACGACCGCCGTCTGGATGCGCTCCTTGTCCACGACTAGGGCGTGCGAGCGAGCAGGACGGCCGGCAGCTTTGGGCGCGAAGCTCGCCCGCAAGGCCTGCCGACCCCGATTGACCAGGAGGCTGGCCGACTGGCGAGAGATGTGATGGCGCCGAGCGAGTTCGGTAACCCGGCCTCGCCTGGGATCGGCGATGATTTCAGCCACCTCGCGTGTGCGCTGGTCGACGGGAAACTCCGGGACCTGCAGCCCTGCCTTGCCGAAATCTACCGGCCCTGCTACAGTCACATCGATCCCTCTCCTGGCCTGCGCCTCGGTTTAGAGGCTTGGCGCGGCCAGCAAGAGGGATTTCCGATCGAGGGGCCAATGTCCTTGCTGTTACATTTATTTGGTAGGTAGACGAAGGCCTCGATAGCCCGTAGCCATAGCGCCAATCTCTGTTGCCGCCGCTTTCGAGGCGGTGCCCTTGGTGAACCGGCGTAGCCATCTTGTACCTTCGCCCCCTGCAGAACCCGGCGTGCCCATTTCGGGCACCGGGCTCCCCGGCCTCCGTGCTACACCTCTCGATGCACGAGCTTCGGCATGGGCAGGGTGAACCACGTCCTTGCCTGCAGTTCCACCCAGGATAACTTGGCGCGCTGGCTGCGGCGTCCCAGTGCCCATTTCCAATACTTCAGAACTTCCTGCCGTACCGAGCGTAGCTTTGGTCCGGCATGCCAGACACTGAAGTATTGGTAGAACCCCGTAACCTTGCTCGCCAGCATTCGCTGCTGCTCCTCTGGGCGATCATGCATGTGCTCCCACAACCACTCCTTCGTCTCCGCGAGGAAGCGCCGCACACTCTTCGGGCTCGGAATGCGAACGACCGACATGCGGCCCGTGCGACTCGTCCCGATGTGGTGACGGAACCCGAGGAAGTCGAAGTGATGGCCACGGTGCTCCCCGCGCCACCAGTGGACGCGCCCGAACGGAACGACCTGCGTCTTCTCCTCTGCGAGGCTCAAGCCGAACTTCCCGAGCCGTCGCGGCAGCGCCGCGGCGATTGCCCGCGCGTCCTCCTCGTTCTTGCAGAGGATGACGAAGTCGTCCGCGAAGCGGACGAGCGTCACGGAGTCCTGGCTGCGTGGCCGCACCACTCGCTCAAACCAGAGGTCAAGCGCGTAGTGCAGGTAGACATTTGCCAGCACCGGCGACAACGGGCCGCCCTGCGGCGTCCCTCTCTCCGGTGTGGTCACCTGCCCCGACTCGAAGATCCCCGCCTTGAGCCACTTCTCGATCAGGCGAAGGATCCACGGGTCGCCGATTCGGAGTTCGAGCATGCGCAGCATCCACTCGTGCCCGATGGCGTCAAAGTAGCCGCGTATATCGGCTTCTACGACCCAATTGGCCCGCCCCAGGATGACCTCCCGCCGGATCACCGCAAGCGCATCGTGTGCTCGCCGCCCCGGCCGAAAGCCGTACGAGCAGTCCAAAAAGTCCGCCTCATAGATCGCCGACAGGATCCGAGCGACCCCTGCTTGCAGCAGGCGATCTTCGACCGTCGGCACCGTTAGGGCAGGATGCACATGAACCCAGTAGCCGTTTGGGTTTGGTCACGGTCACGCACCCGTTCCACCCGCTGAACGGCCAGAAGTTACCCTGGTTGAAGCGGCGTGTTCACCACGGTGTCCCTTTCGTGCAGTTGCAAGTCGGTGATGATTCGGTGTCGCTCCCTGAGGCGTGGACGGATCTGGCACCCATGGCTGCGGCCGAAGGTGGTGCGGCAGCTCCCATTCTCAGCCGTGACGCCTTGTGCGAGCTCGCACGATTGGTGGCAACCCTCACCGCGGAGAAAGCCGGGCTCTGAAACGGAGTTCGGAGCGGGGGCGACGGGCCCCCGCTCCGAACTTTTTCCGTGCCGTAGCCGCCTGCCCAAAAATGTGAGGCCTCTTGTCGAACGAATCTCAGAACTGCTAGGGTTGCCGATGAAGGAGTTGGCGTATCAGCATGGAAACTGCTAAGGGAGATTGGTCCCGCCTGGATACGGAGTCCCTCCGCCAGCGGCGGGCAGATCTGATCGCCTCCATCCCACCTCTGCAGGAGGTGATGCACGGCTCGCTCATCCCGCGTTACACGCGCTGCGGCAAGAAGAACTGCCACTGCGCGACCGGACAAGGGCATGGGCCGCATTGGTACCTTTCAGCTCTCGGCGCCAACGGGCGCACCCGTATGGATTACGTCCCCGATGCCTTCGTAGACGTCGTCCGTCAACGCATCCAGAACCACCATCGGCTGCAAGAGATCCTCTCGCACGTGGAGGAGATCAACCGCGAACTTCTCCACCGCCGGGCAAGAGACTGATCGGATGGGGTGGGACAGGCATGCTTGGACTGGCCCCGCATGAGATGAAAGAACTGGTGATGATCGTAGCCAACATGCTCGCTGCCTACCTCGCCGGCCAGGGAGGTGACATCGGTGCAGGACAAAGTGCGCCCAACACACCGCCAGAGAGCGGCGATCGTGTATGTGCGGCAGTCGACGATCAGCCAGGTCCGCTTCCATCACGAGAGCACGGAGCGTCAGTATGCCTTGCGGGACCGTGCCCTGGAGATGGGCTGGCCAGATCAGGCCGTCCGCGTGATCGACGAGGACCTTGGTGTATCCGGAAGCTCAACGGAAGGCCGGACGGGGTTCCAAAGCCTCGTCGCGGAGGTCTCGCTCGGCCAGGTCGGCGCCATCTTCGGCCTGGAGGTCTCGCGACTGGCCCGCTCCTCGGCGGACTGGCATCGCCTGCTCGAGCTCTGTGCCCTGTTTGACACCCTGATCGTCGACGCCGACGGCATCTACGACCTCGCCGACTTCAACGACCGACTCGTGCTTGGTCTCAAGGGGACCATGTCCGAGGCTGAGCTCCATCTCCTGCGCGGCCGGCTGCTCGGCGGCAAGCTGAACAAGGCGCGCAAGGGCGAACTGCACGCGCCGTTGCCCGTGGGCTTCGTGTTCGACGCGGCCGGGCGCATCGTGCTCGATCCAGATGAAGAGGTGCAGGGAGCCATCCGCACCCTGTTCGACGCATTCCACCGCACTGGCACGGCCTTCGCCGTCGTCCAGCACTTCGCTAAAGAAGGGCTCCGCTTCCCCAAGCGTGCCTACGGCGGCGCCTGGAACGGCCGGCTGCTCTGGGGGCCGCTCACACATGGCCGGGTCCTTGGTGTCTTGAAGAATCCGGCGTATGCAGGCACCTACGTCTTCGGCCGCTACCACTACCGTCGTCGGCTTGCACCGGACGGCCGCCTACGCTCGACGCAGGTCAGCGTGCCACCGGAGGAATGGCAGGTGCGGCTCGACGGCCACCATCCCGGCTACATCACCCTGGAGGAGTTCGATGCCATCCAGGCGCGGCTGCGCCAGAACCGGACGAACGCCGTGGTCAGCGGCGCGGCGCGCGAAGGCAGCGCCCTGCTCCAGGGCCTGATCTTCTGCGGCGAGTGTGGCCGCAGGATGAGCGTGCACTACATCAGCAACGGGAAACCCAGCCCGCACTACGAATGCGCGCACGGCCGCCGGGACGGCATCCCCGGCCCCCATGCCCGCAGCGTCAGCGGTAGGCTGTTGGACGAAGCGGTCAGCCGCCATGTCCTCGCCGCGCTCACCCCAGAGCAGTTCGAGCTCGTCTTCAAGGCTCTGACCCAGCTACGAGAAGACCGGGCTACGGCCGATCGAACTTGGAATCTGCGGCTGGAACGCGCCCAATACGAGGCGGATCTCAGTGAGCGCCAGTTCGAACTCGTGGACCCCGAGAACCGGCTGGTGGCGCGCTCGCTGGAACGCCGCTGGGACGAGCGGCTGCAAGAGCTCGAGGCTCTCCGCAACGAGTATCGCGCGTACACGACGCAGCAGACGGCCTCGGCTCCGCCGATCACGCATCAGCAGGCCCTCGACCTGGCTCATGATCTGCCGCGCCTCTGGAATGCCCCCACCACCTCGATCAGGGACCGCAAGCGCATCCTGCGCCTCCTGGTGTCCGACATCACCGTGATGCGGGTCCCCGATCGGCGCGAGTCCAACATCGGCATCCGTTGGACCGGCGGACGCTGCGACACGATCACCGTCACGCACCCGACGCTCCCCTATGAGAAGCGCCGTTCCTCCCCAGAGACTATTGAGCTCATCCGGCAGTTGACCGCAGAGCATTCCGACCCCGAAATCGTCACTATTCTCAACGATCGGGGCCTTCTCAGCCCGACCGGCCAGCCGTTCACCTACTCCAGCGTGAGCTGGATCCGTTGGCGCTATCACATCCCGACGCCGATGTCGGTGCCGGACGAGTTCCTTTCCGTGGACCAGGCCGCCAAGCACCTCGGTGTCTCGCGTGGCGTGATCTACGATTGGATCCTCGGCAACCTCCTGCCGGCAACCAAGCTCGCCCCTGGCCGTCCCTGGTGCATATCGCTCGACCCGGAGACCGAAGCGCGTCTCCGCCGCCGCGTCGCCGCGTCCGGCCACCTTCAGCCGCGGGATCCCGAACGCTCATTGGGTGGAGGTGCAGTATGAACCAACCGTGGGTATCCCAAGTGGCCTGAGCTTCTCCGGATTGCCCGCCTTGGGGATGTAGACCCTCCGCACGTCCGGCGCGTGATAGTAGTGCCGCTTGAGCCCTGCCACGAGATCACGGATGTGCTCGTCCAGGTTCTCCTCGTAGTTTGCCATCCTCACGCCGTCAACTCCTGCTGCGCCCCTGCGATTGAGGCGGTGCCACGTATCCCGGAGGAAATCCTCCGAGAGGTGGTGGGCCAGCGCCGTGAACCGGCATCCCGGTTCCGTCTTGGCCCGTAGCGCGATGCGTTCCAGTCCCTCGTTCACCGTGCTTCTCCCTCTGAGTGGAGCCGATTGGGGCCTGGAATCGCTGAGACCGCCCTCCCGCTTCCCCATGTACCCGGCTCTCCCGGGCTCGGAGTACTATCAGGAGGTCCGACCCCTCCCGGCGCATTCGCCGTCCTTCGGCTTGGCCTCTCGGGTTGGGCGTACGCATTCCTGCGACGCCGGGAGGTCTCCCGAGTCCCGCTGCGTGTCGCTTTCGGTCGTGCCACGGTCTTTGACCCCGCCGAGATCTCCAGCGCTCTCGCCATTTGCGAGCGCCTGTTGTTGCCTTCCGGTAGCAAGGACACCGTCGGCTCTCGGTCAATAAATGTAACGGGGCTCAATCCCCTCGCCCTTGCGGGCTGCGGCCCGATCCTCGCGCTGCCTACGCTTAGGCCGTGACCTCGCGATCACGTCCCCAAGGCTCGCTTCTCCGCGGCTGGCTGGGCCTTACGGAGACCGGAATTCCACCGGCTCGACGCGCCCGGTTTTGTCTCGGCGCACCCTCGCACCAATAATAGGTCTACTCTCCCGCTTTCCATTTCCATAATGCCTATGACCGATGACGCGAAGAGGGAATTTACTAAGAGCCATGTCCAGCCATAGCCCTCGCTTACCCCTCCAAGACCTTCCGAGACTAACGGACCGCCAAGCGTAGACATGAAAAGTGAACTTCCATATCCTGTTCTATTCGGCCATACGAGTGCCATGGCCAACACTAATATCGATCCAACGAGCAGCAGCAAGTACGAACGCCGGCCCTTCCATACTAGAATGTTGTCTTTTACGAGGGCGCACCATAGATAGAGGTGCTTCCGCAGTCTTGCTGTCATGACAATGGCCTATGCTGGTTCCCCCAGGAACGACGAACGGAAAGGGTTGAACCTACCCAACCAAACAAGGCCAACAGCACAATGGCGTAACCGAGGCTCCACAAAGCCGGTGGCCCGCCTGCGGCATGGAGAGCAAGGGAGAACTGGGGCCCTGGCATCCACCACACCAAGGGCGGCGCACTGACCTCCATAAAAGTCACCGGAAACGTCGTGATCAGGATAGTTGTGACTAAAGCAAGCCACATCGAGCGCAACGAGAGAGC
>JAJYSZ010000031.1 GCA_021793315.1 Bacillota bacterium
GCCGCGCGGATGTCCGCGGGCACCCGCTCGAGCGCCATGACCGCCACCGCTCCGGCGCGCTCCGCGATCACCGCCTGCTCCGGCGTCGTGACGTCCATGATCACGCCGCCCTTGAGCATTTCCGCCAAGCCCGCCTTTACGCGGAAGGTTCCCACTTCTCGCTCCATCTTGCTTTGACCCCCTCGAAAATAGATGGCCTGCCACGGGGCAGGCCATGCCTCCGAAACTCATGCGCCGCCCTGGGGCGAACTCTTGTGGTCGACATCATTCTAGCATGTGCGGGCGTGGATGGCTCGGTGCCGAACAATACCAGAAGGCATTGTCCCCTGGGTGGCGTACTCACTTTCGGGGAGGCGTCCAGAGTTGGCCATCGTCCGCATCGTCAATGAGACCAAGGCGACAGAACTGGCCGTTCGCGCCACCGTTGCGGACAGCTTCTTCTCGCGCATGCGCGGCCTGCTCGGCCGAAGCGGCCTGCCCAAGGGCGAAGGGCTCGTGATCGTGCCCTGCAAAAGCGTGCACGCGGCGTTCATGCGGTTTCCCCTCGATGTGCTCTTTCTCGACAGGTCCGGCGTCGTGCGGCATGCGATGCAACTCATGCCCTGGCGTTTTTCGCCGATCGTGTCGACGGCCCACCTGGTCCTTGAGCTTCCCTACGGCACCATCGCAGCTGCGGCGACGGCACCGGGGGACGTCATCCGCATTGTGCTGCCGGAGGCATCTGATGAAGCGTAAGCTCCTTTCCGTGACCCTGGGCGGCGCGATCTGCCTGGCCGGAGCGGTCCCCGCCCTGGCGGCAAGCTATGTGACCGCATACGCGAGCGCCCAATCGCTCCTGCTCGCGGGACACAGCGTGACGCCGGACAACGATTCCTTCTGGAACGGCACGAACGTCGCCCCGGTCTCCATCGTCTACCGGGGCAGGCTTTACACCGCGGCGCGCTATGCCGCCACTCTCGCGCACCTCCCGATCCGCTGGGTGCGCAAGAGCCAGATGGTGGTGCTCGGCGGCACGCCGCCGAGCACCTTGATGGGTGCCGCCGCGCGCGTAGGCTCCTTTCAAGGGGCCGTCGCCGTGCAGATCCGGCACGTGCGGCTCGTGGTGCGCCGCCGCGAGTGGACGCCCGCGGGCAAGGTCCTGCAGATCGGCAGCGAGAAGCTGCCCGATGCTCTCTATATGGACCGCACGATGTACATGCCGACATCGCTCCTGGCGACCGCGCTCGGACTAAAGCTCACCTGGCCGCCCCGGAAGACGCCGACGGGCCTCTACGCCCGCATCTCCCTGCCCGTCTCGACCCTGCAGCCCGGCAGCGTCCTCGGCGTCTCCGCCAACGTCGGCGGCGTGCCCGCGAGCGACCCCATCGGCTTCACCTGGACGATGCACAATCCCGAGGGGAACCTTGTGCCGCTGATGGGCGGGAACAGCGCGAGGCAGGAGCAGATCCCCTTCGGCGCCAATGCGGCGCGTGGAGTCTACCGCCTCGGCGTGACCGTCACGGATGGCCGCACCGGGCAGCGCACCACCGCGTTCGCGGACATACACCTGCGCGGCGCGGCGCCGGCCGGACTCACGGTGCCGCCTTTCGGCTACGCGCCGCAGACGATCGCGAGGGCCTACGACATCTACAACACCTGGGTGGGCGGAGACTTCGGCCAGGGCCAAGCAATCGTGCTCTACGAGCGCCAGGGCTTCTCCTACCAGGACATCTCCACCTTCGACAACACATTCGGCCTGCCGGCGCCCAGCATCCGCGTGGAGAACCTTTCTGGCCAGAACCTGCCGCCGGGCATCGAGGCGACGATGGACATCGAGTGGGCGCACGCCCTGGCGCCCTTGAGCCAGCTGATCGTCATCGAGGACAGCGCAGGCGGCTCGTCGCAGGCCTTCCCGTCGAACCTCGTGTCGGCGCTGTCGAGCCAGGCCCGCAACGGCGCGCAAATCGCGTCAAGCTCCTGGAGCGTCTTCGCCAGCCAGGGTTCCTTCGAGGGCCCGAACCAGCAGCTCGCGGCGCTCCAGGCCGAAGGCTTCTCGCTCTTCGCGGCGGGCGGCGACAACCTGGGCCAGGCGGGGCCGCCGCCGCTCGTCTGGCCGGCCGTCGCTCCGAGCACCGTGGCGGTGGGCGGCACGACGCTCATCGAGCGCAACCAGGCCTCCTTCTTCGAAACGTACTGGAACCAGCCGCCCGTTGCCTCCACCTTCGGACCGACGTCGTACCCTGCGCCCTACTGGCAGCAGCGCGTGACGGGGAAATCGCAGCGGCAGGTGCCGGACGTCGCGTTCCTGGGCAACCCGCAGAAGGGCGTCGCCGTCTACATGAACGGCTGGTGGATCGAAGGCGGCACGAGCCTGGGCGCGCCGGCCTGGGCCGCGATCTGGGCCATCTGCCGCGCCGCCGTGCCGTACGTGCCCTCCGCGTCGCAGGCGCTCTACAACGTCGCGGCATCGCGCTACGGGCCTGGCGCGCTGCATAACCCGCAGGGCAGCACCTACGACCCGCGCACCGGCATCGGCTCGCCCGACGTGGCAAACCTCATCTCGGCGTTGCGCGCGCTCTATTAGAGAGTCTGCGTCCGCGTCGACGACGCGCGTAAAGCCCGCCCCGCGCGGCTTTGGCAGACGCTTCGATCTTGGCGCAGCATGTACCAACATAACGCGCGCGGCCAAGCAGACTCTAGGCTTGCCCGTCGGAGACGGCGGGTGATCCGAGGGAGGGGGCTGCCCGTTGGTCGGTTCGCACCAGCTGACCGTGTCCGAGGCGATGGGTCTGCACGAGGTCCTGCTCGAAACGTCGACCACCATCGACAAGCTCGCGTTCTACGCCGACGAGACGAGGGATCACGAGCTCGAGACGGTGTTCCACGCGCACGAGCGCACTGCAGAGAGGACCTACCAGGAGCTCATTGGCTACGCTCGTGGGACCGGCACGCAGGAGACAGGCATGACGCAATACGGTTCGCACTTCCGTGGGGAAAGCGGCCAAAAGCCGAGCCGGCAGACGGTTCGTCCCGAACCGACCGGCCGCATCGAAGACCGCACCATGGTCCTGGACTGCCTCGTCGACTGCAAGCATGCGGCGACGAAGTTCATGGAAGTGGCCACGGAGGCTTCGCAGCCTCAGCTGCGCCGGACCCTGGCAGACATCTCGCGCCAGCACCTTGAGTCCGCCTACGAGCTCTACAAGATCGCGGAGCAGCACGGCTGGTACCCCAGCCTCAAACCCCACGAGTCCCCGGAGGAATGGCTGCACTCTACGCACCTGCCGCCCACGCATCAGGGGGTCTCGCAGTACGGGACGACCTACCAGTCGGCCGACCGCGGCACGACCTATACCGGTGCCACAGACAGGATCCCTGAGACCTACGGCAGCCGCGGATATGCGCAGACGCAGTCCGGTTTCGGCCGGACGGCCGCCGGCGCGAGCTACGGCTACCAGGCTACGGGACGCAACGAGGTCAGCTATGCGGGGCAGCGTACCGGCGTGCAATACGCCGCGCCGGACCTAGAACCCACGCAGACCCGTCGCCACTGAACCCAGGACCGGTAGCAGGCGAGGGCCGTCCCGAAGGCAGTGCATCACTGCCGGGGGGCGGCCCTCGCCGTGTTATGGGATCGGGTCCCTCGCGACGCGCGGGGCCCGGTCAGCTATTCGTTGTCGCCCTCGTCCAGGAGTTGCTCCTCCTCCGCGGAGAGGCGGGCCATCGCGACCAGTTCGTCCTCGGGATCGAGGCGCATCAGCTGGACACCTTGAGAGGCGCGGCTGTAACGGGGCAGTTCGGCGACGCTCAAGCGGATGATGATGCCCTGCGCCGAGACCAGCATCAGGTTATCCTCGTCGTTCACCGAGCGCACGGCCGCCACGTAGCCGTTGCGGTGCGTCAGGGAGATCGCCCGCACGCCCTTGCCGCCGCGGCCGATCGCGCGGAACTGGCCAAACCCGGTGCGCTTGCCCATGCCGCGGTTGGTCGCCACGACGAGGTCCGAACCCTGATCGGTGACCGCCGTGCCGACCACGTAGTCGTCGGGGCCCAGGCGGATGCCGCGCACGCCTCTGGCCTGACGACCCATCGAGCGGACGTCCTGCTCACTGAAGCGGATGGCCATGCCCTGGTGCGTGACGAGAACGACCTCCTCGTCACCGGTGGTGTGGTGCACGCCGATCAGGGCGTCCTGCTCGTCGAGCCCGATGGCGATCAGCCCGTTGGCCCGGATCGAGGCGTAATCATCGATCGGCGTCTTCTTGACCGTGCCGAAGCGGGTGATCATGAAGAGGTAACCCACGTCCTGCCCGCCCGACAGGGTGATGGTGGCGGTGATCTGCTCGTCGCTCGCCAGATTGACGAGGTTGACGGCCGCGGTGCCGCGCGCCGTGCGTCCGGCCTCCGGCACCTCGTGGACCTTGACGCGGTAAACGCGGCCGCGGTCCGTGAAGAAGAGCAGCCAGTAATGGGTCCGCGTCGTGAAGATGCGCTCGACGAAATCCTCCGCCTTGGTGCCGGTGCCGGTGATGCCGCGCCCGCCGCGGTGCTGGGCGCGGTAGACGTCGACCGGCTGGCGCTTCACGTATCCCTGGTGCGTCAGGGTGACGACGCAGGGCTCGTCGGCGATCAGGTCCTCGTCCAGCAGGTCGCCCGTAGCCTGGATGATCTGCGTGCGGCGCGCGTCGGCGAACTTGCGCCTGATCTCGCCGAGTTCCTGCTTGATCACGCCGAGCAGCATCTCCTCCGACGAGAGCAGCGCCTTCAAGTAGGAGATAGTCTTCTGGAGTTCCTCGAACTCCTCGTCGATCTTGGACCGCTCGAGCTGCGTCAGGCGCTGCAAGCGGAGGTCCAGGATGGCCTGAGCCTGGCGCTCGGAGAGGCTGAAGCCCTCCATGAGGCCGGTCCTCGCCGTCTCGGCGTCCCTCGACGCCCGGATGAGCGCGATCACTTGGTCGAGATGGTCGAGCGCGATGCGCAGGCCGAGCAGGATGTGCGCCCGCTCCTCCGCCTTGTTGAGCTCGTAGCGCGAGCGACGGGTGATCACCTCGCGCTGGTGACGCACGTACACCTCGAGGATGTCCTTGAGCCGCAAGAGCCTCGGCTGCCCGTCGACGAGGGCGAGCATGATGGCGCCGAAGTTCTGCTGCAAGGGCGTGTGCTTGTAGAGCTGGTTCAGCAGCACCTTCGGGTTCTGATCCCGGCGCACCTCGATCGCGATGCGCATACCGGTGCGGTCCGACTCGTCGCGCAGGTCGGTGATGCCGTCGATCTTCTTGTCGCGGACGAGCTCCGCGATCCGCTCGATCAGGCGGGCCTTGTTCACCTGGTACGGCAACTCCGTGACAATGATGCGAGACTTGCCCTGGTGCACCTCGATCTCCGCCACGGCCCGCTGGATGATCGAGCCGCGACCGGTCTCGTACATCTCGCGGATGCCCTGGTGGCCGAGGATCAGGGATCCTGTCGGGAAGTCCGGACCCTTGATGAAATCCATGAGGTCCCGATTGGTCGCGTCAGGATGGTCGATGAGGTGAATGACCCCGTCGATCGTCTCGCCCAGGTTGTGCGGCGGGATGTTCGTCGCCATGCCGACCGCGATGCCGGAAGAGCCGTTGACGAGCAGGTTCGGGAAGCGCGCCGGCAGCACGACTGGCTCCTCGAACTCCTCGGAGAAGTTGGGGCGAAAGTCCACGGTGTCCTTGTCGAGATCGCGCAGGAGCTCCTGTGCGATGCGCGTCAGGCGTACCTCGGTATAGCGGGACGCGGCCGGCGGATCGCCGTCGATGGAACCGAAGTTGCCGTGGCCGTCCACGAGCAGCATGCGCATGGAGAAGTCCTGCGCCAGGCGGACCATCGCGTCGTAAACGGCCATGTCGCCGTGGGGGTGGTAGCGTCCGAGCACGTCGCCGACGACGCGCGCCGACTTCTTGTAAGGCTTGTCCGGGCTGTTCCCGGCCTCGTGCATGGCAAACAGGACGCGACGATGGACAGGCTTCAACCCGTCACGGGCGTCGGGGAGTGCCCGCGAGACGATGACGCTCATCGCGTAGTCGATGTAGCTACGCCGCATCTCCTGCGAGAGGTCGACCTGGAGAACGTTCCCGATACTCTCCGACAATCAGGTCCCTCCACCATTGGCACGCAAAAAAATGGGGACACGCCCCAGACCGATCTTAGCATATCCTTTGCAGCCCTGCAGTGTCCAGGCCGTTGGACTCTAGGCGAGCGCCGGGGCTAGAATGTTCACCAATCGGTCGCCTCGATCCGCCCTGGGAAGGAGAGGTCATGGCACACCAGCAGCAGCACGAGCACGGACGCGGGACGGTCCATGACCGCGAGTCCGGGGAGCACTTCCTGCGCGCCGCCTTCACCCTGGCCATCGTCATTCTGCTGATCGAGGCGGTGGGCGGCTTCATCGCGCACAGCCTCGGCCTCCTTGGCGACGCGGGGCATGTCCTCACGGACGTGCTGGCGCTCGGGGCCTCCCTCTTCTCGGCGCGCCTGGAGCGCCGCCCGGCCGTCGGGCGGTGGAGCTACGGCTTCTCGCGGGCTGGCATCCTCGCGGCGCTTTTCAACGCCTCCACGTTGCTGCTCGTGTCCGGTGCCATCGTTGTCGAGGCGATCGGGCGCCTGATGCATCCCGTTCCCGTGCAGGGAATGATCGTCTGGGTGGTGGCGCTCTTCGGCCTGCTCGGCAACCTGTACATCGGCCTCCGGCTGCAGGGTGGCCATGACCACGAGAGCCTCAACGTGCGCAGCGCCTGGCTGCACGTGATGACGGACGCCGCAGCCTCGGGCACCGTGCTCCTCTCGGGCGTCGTCATCGCCCTGACGGGCTGGCGCGTCGCCGACCCGATCGCGTCCATCGTCGTCTCGCTGCTGATCGTCCGCTTCGCCTGGGGCATCCTCGCCGAGACTGTGGCGATCTTGATGGAGGCGACACCTGGCGACGTGGACCTCGACGCCCTCTGTCGGGCGATCCAGGCGGACAGGTCGGTGCGCTCCTGCCACCACCTGCACGTCTGGAGCATCGGCAGCGGCGAGCGTGCCTTGTCGGCGCACCTCGTGCTGGCCGACATGCCGCTCGCCGACACGGGGGCCGTCATAGCGCGCGCCTCAGACGTGCTCGAGGAGCGCTTCGGCATTGCCCACTGCACCTTCCAGGTGGAGAGCCAGGGACGCCCCTGCGGCGACGGCGGCTGCGTGTCATAATCCTTGCGCTGGTGCGTCGACATTCCCACGTCCCCCACAGCTGGGGAGAACCGGCCCCAGAGCGGCCTGCATTCTGTCCCTATCGGTACGCAGAGCACGTGGTGCCCCGCCGACATCCGCAGGAGGGTCTATGCAACAAATTCCCTTGGAACCGACTCTGGAAGAGTGGCGTCAGCTGTATCAGACCGCCGACGAATTCAGGCAACTTGCCCCTTGGGACTACATGGCCGACACGGACCTCTTTGCGGTCGTCGAGCCCGAGAGCGGCCGCACGGGCTACTGCTCCGTCTTCGGCGCCGGGGGCGAGATCTTCGGCCTCGCGGTCTTCCTGGGAGCTCGAGGCTTTGCGACCTTCAACCTGCAGGCCTCCAGTCATGAGAGGGACTTCGCGCAGGTTGACGCAACAGAACTCATGGAGCGGCTGCCTTACGCACTCATGGCCACCTTCGAGAACGTAGGCGACCTTGAGCCGCACGATATAGAGCAGATCCAAGAGCTCGGCTTGCAGTATCGCGGCGCGAAGACGCGGCCGATGTTCCGCCTGCATGAACCGGGCTATGGGCCATGGTACCTGGGGCGCGAGGACGTTCGGTTCCTCGCCTTCGTGCTTGCGGAGGCCAAGTCTGTCGTACGCCGCTTCAAGCAGAACCCCGACCTCGTGCAGGCGGCAGACCCCCTGCGGACGATCTTCACGCGCGTCCCGTTGGAAGGCAGCATGGTGGACTCCTGGACGGAGGCTCCGCCCCTGGAGCCAGCTCAATATCCAGCGCTTGATACCGGCGACCTGCTGCGCCGCACCCGCTACCAGAAGCCTCGGCAGACGACCACGACCTGGGAAGTGGACTACTTTTACCTGCCACGACTGCTGGCGCAGGACGAATCCGGGCGTCCGGCTTTCCCGCGGGTAGTCCTTTGCGTGGACAGGAGTACCGGGCGGCCGGTAGACACCCTGGCCGCCACGGCGGTCAACTTCTATCGTGAGGCGCCGATGCGCATCTTCGAAACGATGCTGCGACGCGGAGTACCCCGGCGCATCCGCGTCCGCCGCCTCGACGCCCTGGCAACGCTCGCGCCTGTAGCCGAGGCTGTCGGGGCCAAGCTGGTCCTGGTCGAGAGGCTTGATCTGCTGGATGCCTACAAGCATGATCTTGTCGATCATATCGGGGACGATCTCAGCCTATTGGAATAACGGCACAAACAGCCCAGGGAGCCGCATCGCTCGGATGCGGCTCCCTGGGCGTTGTGCGGGACTAGATGTCGAGGTTGCGGACGAGCGTCGCGTTCTCCTGGATGAACTCCCGGCGGGGCTCCACCTTGTCGCCCATCAGGATCGTGAAGATCTGGTCCGCCTCAATGGCGTCGTCCACGTTGACGGCAAGCATCGTGCGGCTCTCGGGATTCATCGTCGTCTCCCAGAGCTGGTCTGCGTTCATCTCGCCGAGGCCCTTGTAGCGCTGGACCTCGACCTTGTCGCGCCCGATCTCGCCAAGGTAGCGCTCGAGCTCGTCGTCGTTGTAGAGGTATTTCTCCGTCCTGCCCTTCTTGACGAGATAGAGCGGCGGCTGGGCGATATAGACATAGCCACGCTCGATGAGCTGCGGCATGTAGCGGAAGAAGAAGGTCAAAAGGAGCGTGCGGATGTGGCTGCCGTCGACATCTGCGTCGGCCATCAGCACAACCTTGTGGTAGCGTGCCTTCGCGATGTCGACCTCATCGCCGACGCCCGTGCCGAGCGCGGTGATCAGGGAGCGGATCTCCTCGTTCGAGAGCGCCTTGTCGAGCCGCGCCTTTTCGACGTTCAGGATCTTGCCGCGGATCGGCAGGATCGCCTGGAAGCGGCGGTCGCGGCCCTGCTTGGCGGAGCCGCCGGCCGAGTCGCCCTCGACGATGAAGAGCTCGGATTCCGCGGGGTCCTTCGAGGTGCAGTCGGTCAGCTTGCCCGGCAGCGAACTGATCTCGAGGGCGCTCTTGCGCCGCGTCAGCTCGCGCGCCTTGCGGGCGGCATCGCGGGCCCGCTGTGCCTGCAGGCACTTGTCGAGGATGCGCCGGCCGACCGACGGGTTCTCCTCGAGGAAGCTGCCGAGCGCGTCGCCGACCACCTGGTCGACGAGCCCGCGCACCTCAGAATTGCCCAGCTTGGTCTTGGTCTGGCCCTCGAACTGCGGTTCTTCGAGCTTTACGGAGATGACGGCCGCAATGCCCTCGCGCACGTCCTCGCCGCTCAGGTTGTCCTCGTTTTCCTTGAGGATGCCGCTGCGCCGGCCATAGTCGTTCAGAAGGCGCGTCAGGGCGCTCTTGAATCCCGTCTCGTGCGATCCGCCCTCATGCGTGCGGACGGAGTTGGCGAACGAGAGCACCGTGTCCTTGTAGCTGTCGTTGTACTGCAGCGCTGCTTCGATCTGGACGCGATCCTTCTCCGCGGAGCAGTAGAAGGGCTTGGGGTGCAGCACCTCGCGGTTGCGGTTCAGGTAGCGGACGAACGAGCCGATACCGCCTTCGAACTGGAAGTGCCGCTCCTCGCCCGTGCGCTCGTCGGTAAGGTTGATCATGAGACCGCCGTTCAGGAAGGCCGTCTCGCGCAGTCGGCTCGCGACCGTCTCCTGGTCGAGGCGGACGTCCTCGAAGATCTGCGTGTCCGGCAAAAAGCGCACGATCGAGCCGTGCTCCTTCGTCTTGCCCATCTGCTCGAGGTCACTCACGACATGGCCGCGGGAGAAGCGCTGGCGGTAGACGGTACCGTCCTTGCGCACCGTCACTTCCAGCCACTCGCTCAAGGCGTTGACGACCGAAGCGCCGACACCGTGGAGTCCCCCGGAAACCTTGTAGGTGCCCTCGCCGAACTTGCCGCCGGCGTGGAGCACCGTGAGGGCCACCTCGACGCCTGGCCGCTGCAGCTTGGGATGGAGGTCGATCGGGAAGCCGCGGCCGTTGTCGGTCACGGAGCAGGAACCGTCGCGATGCAGCACGACGTCGATGCGCGTGCAGTAGCCGGCAAGCGCCTCGTCCACCGCGTTGTCGACGATCTCCCAAACGAGATGGTGCAATCCCTGGACCGATGTGGACCCGATGTACATGCCTGGTCGGCGGCGCACCGCCTCGAGCCCTTCGAGGACCTGGATCTGGCTTGCGTCGTAGATTTCCGACAAGACTAAAACACCTCTCTGGCTGCTGCCCGACGAGCTAAGGTCACGGACGAGATCGGCGAAGGATAGATCGCATGCTCCGTCACGACGAGCGACTTGATGTCGTCGCCGAACTCCTGCAGTCGCTTCTCGACGCGGGCCATCTGCAGATACTCGCGGGTGGCGGGCGCATTCTCCGTACGCTCGAGGTCCAAGATCGCGATTACCTCGGAAAGGCGAACGGTCACGTCACTCCCGATGTGGAGAAGCAGACGGATCTCCCTCCTTGCGCGACCCAAGTGTTGTAAATGCGTTGCGCAGTTCCGGATCCCGGATGAGATCCGCCGCCGGCCCAGGTGGAGGGGGCGGTGCGACTGGCCTGCGCGGCAGATCCGCAAGAGACTCTGGACGCGGCAGGGTACCCTGTCGCAGGCGGATGTCGCGCACGTCGACGCCATGCCGCTTCAAGGCCTCGAGGATGACGGGCCTTGCGAATGAGGTTTCCTCCGCCCATACGCCGGAATCGGCGACAAGCCAGAGGACACCCCGCTCAATGCGCAGCGGGCGCACGTGCCGCGCGACCTCGGTACCGACGATCTCCTCCCAGTGGCCGTAGGCACTGTAAAGGCGCATCTGCCGGACGAAGCCGGTGCTTGCGACAAATCCCTTGATGATCTCCCCCAGTCTCGATTCTACCATGTCCTTACGTAGTCTCCGTCACGCACTGCGTAGGTCATGCCAGGCTGCATGCCGGCGAGTGCGGATTCTGTCGTGGTGACGATGGTCTGCGTCCCTGTCGCCGCCAGGAGAAGATTTCTCCTTCGGTCCTGGTCGAGTTC
This sequence comes from Bacillota bacterium, assembly GCA_021793315.1. Classification (GTDB taxonomy): domain Bacteria; phylum Bacillota; class Sulfobacillia; order JAJZYS01; family JAJYTV01; genus JAJZQO01. The sequence goes on from JAJYSZ010000031.1 coordinate 11,156, forward strand.
AGAAAGCACGTCATCCAGCAAAAGCACCGGTGGCCCGCCGGGACCCTCTCCGAGGAGCGACACGGCCGCGAGCTTGAAGGCTACGAGCACGGTGCGCTGCTCGCCCTGCGAGCCGTAGAGCCTGAGGTCACGCCCGTCGATCTCTGCTTTCAGGTCGTCCCGATGAGGTCCGAGCAGACTCGTCCGTCGCCGCAGTTCGTCCTCCCTGAGCTCGGCAAGAAGCGACAGGGCTGCGGTCGGATCGGACGCCTTGAGGGACGGTTCGTAGGAGAGCGAGGCCGGTGCACCGCCCGCGATCTCCCCGCTGCGGGCCGAAAAGTGCGGCGCCAGTCGCTCAATGAGCCTGTGGCGCTCGTGGGTCAGAGCGACGGCCGCCTGGGCCCAGGCGGCGTCCCATGTGGCGAGGAGTTCCTTCGGCGGTCGCTCGTAGGTGCGCAAGAGCGCGTTCCGCTGGCGCAGCACCTGTCCATAGCGTACGTGCGCCTGCCGGTACGCTACGGACGCCTGGCCGACATCAAGGTCAAGAAGCCGGCGGCGGTCAGCCGGTGCCCCTTTGAGGGCCAGCAGGTCCTCGGGCGCGAACAGCACCGCGGCAAAGTCGCCGAGAGGGTCCTGTCCACGCCGGAAGAGCTTGCCCTCGCGCTGGCGCGTGACCCGTCCTCCCTCCACACGCGCCGTCAGCTGGTATTCGCCGCTCGAACGCTGGATGCGCGCGCGCAGATAGGCCTGGGGCCTTTGGAAGGCGATCAGCTCCTCGGGCCGCGATGTGCGGTGGGAGCGACCCGTCGCCAGCAGGAAGACGGCTTCGAGAAGATTCGTCTTGCCCTGCGCGTTAGGTCCCGTAAAGAGCGTGAGCCCCGGGTCGAACTCCACCTCGGCAGCCTGAACGTTGCGCCAGCTCTCGAGCGACAGCGTCTCAACGATCATCGCTCGTGATCTCCATGTCCTCGCCGGCGAAGGAGAGGACATCTCCCAAGTGCACGATGTGGCTGCGCCTCGTCTCCACCTGCCCGTTCACGGCCACCTGTCCCTGCTGGACGAGCAGTTTCGCCTGGCCGCCGGTCTCCGCCCAGCCGGCAATGTGCACGGCCGCCTGCAGAGGAAGCCCCTGCTCGGCATCACGGATCGGCAGAGTGCGCATCAGGACTCGGTCTGCCTGAGAGGCATGACGATGGCGAACTGATCGCGGCGTTCGAGATCCGGCCTGAAGCGGGCAGGGCTTTCGGCGTGCATCACTTCGAGCACCACCGGACCGTCCGGCAATGAGCGCAGACCATCGACAAGGTATTTCGGTCCGAAGACGAGTTCCACGGGGTCGCCGCTCGTCTGCACCGGCACTTCCTCGGCACCTTGCCCGCCTTCGCTCGAACTCGCGCTGATGCGCACGAGGTTCTCTTCGACCTTCAGTCGCAGGCGCGCATTCTTCTGGTCTGCAACCAGCTGCGTGCGCTCGACGGCGGCGAGCACCGGGGCGAGGTCAAATTGGACCGTGGTGGCATAGCTGTCGAAGACCACCCTCCGCGTGTCCGGGAACTGCGCGCGGATGGCCGTCAGGAACGTCGAGAGACCGCCTGGGGTGCGTAGAAGCATCCTGTTCGGCTCGAACCTGACCTCGATCTCGTCGTCCGGCAGAGCGCGGACGATTTCAGAGAGGGCCCTGGCCGGAAGCAGAATCTCCTGCTCCGGACCTTCGCTCGCAACAGGAACTCTCGCCCAGGCGAGCCGATGGTTGTCCGTCGTGGCGGCGGACAGGTAGCCTTCGCGCAGCGTGAGGTACATGCCGATCGTGAATAGACGTCCGTCATCACGTGCGGATACGGCATAGTTTGTCTTGCGCACGAGCTCCTTCAGGGAGTCGCCACGCACCATGAACGGTTCCACCTGGCTTTCAAAGTCAAGCGGGGGAAACTCTTCGCTGCGCAGCGTCGGCAGGTCGAAGCGGGAACGCAGGAAGCGGATGCCGACCTGTCCCTCGAGCCCACGGAACTGCACCGAGGTCTCCGACGGCACCAGGCGCAGAAGATCTGCAAAGGTACGGGCTGGCACCAGCACGGAGCCCTCCGCCTCGACCTCGGCAGGAACGGCCACACGCATGGCGAGTTCGCCGTCGGTTGCGGTGAGCTCTACCTCGCCTGTGCCCGCGCGCAGGAGCACCCCCGTCATGGACGGCACCTGGTCGCGCTGGGCTACGGCACGGGAGACGAGGACGAGGGCATCGGACAGGATCTGGGCTGGCGTCTCGAAGATCAGCATCGCGTATTCACCCCGCGTAAGAACTGCTTGGACTTACTTAATCAATCAAAGAAGCAGGAGCAGTAGAGGACGGGATAGTGTGGATATCCCCCGCGAGCCTGGAGCTGACGCGATTCCGGTTTGGGATGGAAAGTGGACAAGCTGGGGATGAACTCTGGGGATGTCCACAAGCCGGAAGTTGTCCCCATTGGATGCACTGCATATCCGCAGGCCTTTCCACACCTTTGTGCACAGGTCGATCAAGAGCGGATCCTGTCGATGATCGACTCGAGAACCTCGCGGAACTGAGGGTCTGCGCGGAGATCGGTAGAGATCTTGTCGCAGGCGTGCATGACGGTGGAATGGTCGCGGCCACCGAACTCTTCGCCGATCTTCGGCAGGGAGCTGTCGGTGAGTTCGCGTGCGAGGTACATGGCGATCTGGCGTGGGTAGGAGACGGCCCGCGTGCGCTTCTTGGCGCTGAAGTCCTGGATGTCCAGGCTGTAGTACTCCGCCACCCTCTGCTGGATCATCGGAATCGTCACCTTGCGCACCTTCTGGGCGGGAAGGAGATCGTGCAAGGCGACAGGGGCGTAGTCCCTGGTGAACGGGACGTGGTGGACGGAGCAGTATGCAATGAAGCGTATGAGTGCTCCCTCGAGTTCACGGATGTTCGTCTCGATGTGCGTGGCGATGAACTCGAGGGCTGCCGCGTCGACTTCGAGGTTGTCGGTCAGTGCCTTCTTGCGCAGGATGGCGAGGCGCATCTCGAAGTCCGGTGGCTGGATGTCGGTGATGAGACCCCACTCGAAGCGGGATCTGAGACGGCTCTCGAGGGTGGTGATCTCCTTCGGGGGCCTGTCCGAAGAGATGACGATCTGTTTCTGGGCGCCGTAGAGCGCCTCGAAGGTATGGAAGAATTCCTCCTGCGTTCCGACCTTGCCGGAGATGAACTGGATGTCGTCGATCAGCATCAGGTCGATGGAGCGGTAGCGGCTCCTGAACTCGTAGCCCTTGCCTTCCATGACGGAATTGATCATGTCGTTCGTGAAGGTCTCGGCCGGGACGTACAGCACCTTGAGGTTGGGCCTGCGCTGCAGAGCAAGATTGCCGATCGCCTGCATCAGGTGCGTCTTTCCGAGACCGACGCCACCGTAGATGAAGAGCGGATTGTAGGCGCGCCCCGGCATCTCGGCGACGGCTAGCGAAGCGGCGTGCGCGAGCCGGTTCGAGTTGCCGACGACGTAGCTGTCGAAGGTGAAGCGGGGATGCATCGTCACGCGGGCGCCGCCGGCTGCCTGTGCGGGTTGGGCAGGGGCTAGCGGGGCCGGCGGAATGAGTATGGCCCGCTGCTCACTTGCCTGCACCGTCAGGCGCACGTCGCAGGGCTCCTCTGCAGCGTCATGGACGGCTTGGGCGATCTGACCCCGCAGGTGCTCGTCCAGGGCACCGAGAGTCGACTCGGACGATGTCGCCAGCCAGAGCACGCCATCCTCGACGCCGAGCGGTCGCATGGGATGCACCCAAGTTTCATAGCTTGGCCTAGGCAGAATCCGCTGCAGCAGGGCCCGCGCCTTGGACCAGATGACCTCAGCGCGGTCTTCCATCGTAGCCTTGCCCTCCTCGTCTGGCGGGATCGCCCGCGGGTTATAATCGTATGCAGACACCTTCGGAAGCTCCGCATCGGCCAGAAGCGGCAGTATCTCGGACGGATCGGGCATTCGGGCACGATTACCAGGCTTCATAAGAAACCCACACCTTATCAACAGCGTTGTCCACATGCTGTGGATAATGAAAATGGCCGCCCGTTGCAGTCTCGAGGGTGGCCTTCCGATGATAGCAAAGGTGCGGCCTCGGGGCAAGAAGTGGAAAGCGTGCCCGGCCTTGACACAAGCCGTGCTCAACCACTACAATCCTAGTGCTTTTGCTCCCGGAGGTGGACAGGGTGAAGAGGACATTCCAGCCGAACAGGCGCCGTCGCGCGAAGGTGCATGGCTTCCGCCTGCGCATGAAGACGAAGACCGGGCGCAACGTGCTGCGCGCACGCCGACTCAAAGGGCGCAAGCGTCTCTCCGCTTAGCGTGATCCAGGAGGAGAGGCTGCGCAGGCCGGCTGCCGTGCAGTCGGTCTTTGCTCGCGGAGCACGCTTCGCGAACCGCCGCCTTATCCTCTTCGTCAGCGAGGGAGAGGATGGTCGGCGGCGCTGTGCGTTTGCGGCCGGCAAGAAACTGGGCGGTGCCGTGCAGCGCAACCGTTTGCGGCGCAGGATGCGCGAGGCCTACCGGAGAGAGCGGAAGGAGTTTTTGCGCGGATGCGATCTGGTGCTGCTGGCCAGGCCGGACACGGACGAGGCGTCCTTCGAGGACCTCTGCTCGGCGCTGCGCGAGCTTCTGCGCAAGGCGGAGGCGTCGCGGCACGCGGGCTCTCCGTAGTGGTCCTTACCGCGCTGATCCGGTTCTACCGGCGCTTCATCTCACCCCTGTCAGGCGCGCATTGTCGATACACGCCAACGTGCTCGCAGTACGCCCTCACCGCCATCGAGCGGTACGGCGCCCGCAAGGGCGGCCGGATGGCGATCAAGAGACTGCTGCGCTGCCACCCGTTCCATCCTGGCGGATGGGATCCTGTTCCCTAGCAGGCGGAAGGAGATACAGTCTTGGCGCTGTTCAACGCGCTGGTCTCGGGTATGCAGTGGGTGATGCAGTTCTTCTACCACATTACCCACAGTTACGGCCTAGCGATCATTCTGCTGACGATCGTGGTACGTGTGGTCATCATGCCGCTGTACCATGGTCAGTTGCGCTATATGCGCAAGATGCAGGAAGTGCAGCCGGAGATGAAGCGCCTGCAGGAGAAGTACAAGAAGGATCCCCAGCGTCTCAACCAGGAGACGATGGATCTCTACAAGCGGGTGGGCACGAACCCGCTTTCCGGCTGCATTCCGATGATCGTGCAGCTGCCGATCCTGTACGCCCTGTTCGCAGGGCTCGAGCACTTCCCGTACATCGGATCGAAGGCGTTCCTGTGGCTGCCGAACCTGTCGCTGCCGGACCCCTACTACATCCTGCCGATCATCGTGGCAGGCACGACCCTGTGGCAGACGTTCGTCACGATGCCCAGGACAAGTACGGACCGCTCCCAGCAGATGATCACCTATATCATGATGCCGGCCTTGCTGTTCTTCATCAGCATGCGCTACGCCAGCGGGCTTTCGCTCTACTGGGCAGTGGCCACCCTGTTCACGGTTGGTCAGAGCTATTTGAGCGGAGCCGGCAGACCGCAAGTGTCGGCGGCGAAGGTGCAGAAGTAGCATGGATGAACTAGAAGAGATCGAAGTCGAGGGACAAACCCTCGAAGAGGCAAAGCTTCGGGCCGAGGGTCGACTTGGTGCGCTTATGGAGGACATCGAATTCACCGTCCTTCAGGAGGGCAAGTCCGGCGTGCTCGGCCTGTTTTCGCGTCCGTGGCGCGTGCGCGCGCGGCGTAAGGAGTCTGTGGGCGAACGCGCAGCGGAGCTCGTGCAGGCGTTCTTCAAGGAACTCGGCGCAGAGGTGCAGCCTACCGTGACCCGGGACGAAGACCACGTCCTGGTCGCGGTGGACGGGGACTTCGGCTGGTTTTTGCACAGGCGCGGTGAGGCTCTTGACGCGTTGCAGTACCTGGTTGCAGCCGCGGTGGGCAAGAAGGGCGGCGAGCGCATCGTGCTCGATGCCGGCGGCTACCGTGCGCAGCGGCGCCAGGCGCTCGAGAAGATGGCCCGCGAAGTTGCCATGCGGGTGCTTGAGAGCGGTCAGGAGTCTGTGCTCGAGGTGATGCCCGCCAGCGAGCGTCGCATCATCCACAGCGTGATCCAGGAATACCCGGACCTGCAGAGCCAGAGTCGCGGCGAGGACCCGCACCGTCAGGTGGTCGTGCAGAAGCGGTGAAGGGCGAGCTCTCTTCCCTGCTGAGCGAGGCGGGGATCGCTCTAGGCGACCTGGCCGTGGAGCGACTTTTGGCTTATCAGACGCTGGTGGCCGAGGCGAACGTGACGCAGAATCTCACTGCGTTGCGCTCGCCTGAAGTTTTTCTGCGCGAAGGTATCCTGGATAGCCTGCTTGCCTGGAGAGCCCTCGGCATGGAGGCGCAGGAGGTCCTGGACGTGGGTAGCGGCGCCGGGCTACCGGCGCTCGTCTGGCTTGCGGCCGGCTGCGCCAAGAGGGCGGTGCTGCTTGAGGCCGAGAAGCGCAAGGGGGAGTTCCTCCGCGCGGCGGCACAAGGACTTGGACTCGACGTGACGGTCAGGTGGGGCCGGGCCGAGGAAGAGGCGCATGGGCAGATGCGGGACCGCTATGGCCTTGTGACCGCACGGGCCGTGGCGAGTGCGCCGGTTGCGGTGGAGATTTGCGGCGGTCTCGTGCGGCCGGGCGGTTGCCTTTGTCTCTTGAAGGGTGAACCGGGGAGAGCCGCAGAGGAGGCCTCTGCCGCCGCTCCGGTCGCGGCGCGCATGGGGTTTGGCAAGGCGGAGCGGAGGAACTACCTGTTGGCGGAGGGCGTCGAGCGCACGCTGCTGATCTATCGCAAGGAACGTGCCACGCCGGCTGGCCGGCCGACGTCGTTCGCGCGGCTGAAGCGTGAGTTCCCGTCACAGAAGGGTGCGGCGGAAAGGTAAGGCGCCCGGAAAGGCGAATAGCCCAAGTCATTGGGAGGTTTGCCTGTGCCGCCGGAGCTGATCGCGGTGGCCCCGCAGGACGTCCGGCGGAGCCCGCATCAGGCGCGAAAGGATTTTGATGCGCGAGCGCTTGAAGGGCTCGCGCAGTCTTTGCGCTTGCACGGCATGCTGCAGCCAATCGTCGTCAGAAGATCCGAGGAGGGCCTGGAGCTGATTGCGGGCGAACGACGCCTGCGGGCTGCTCTCGCGGCCGGTCTTACCAGCATTCCCGCACTCGTCGAGGAGGCCACGCCGTTCGAGAGCGCCCTGCGGGGGTTGGTGGAGAACCTCCAGCGGACCGACCTTGGTGTATTCGAGGAGGCTGAGGGCTACCAGCGGGTGATGCGGGAGTTCGACCTTTCGCAGACGGAACTCGGCAAGCGAATTGGGCGCAGCCAGGGCGCGATCGCGAACAAGCTCCGCCTGCTCCGGCTAGGGGAGGAGATCCGCGAACTTGCGCAATCGGGCGGCCTTGGGGAGCGTCACCTGCGTGCACTGCTGCGCGTCGCCGGCGTCACGAGGCTCGAGCTTGCACGGCAGGCGGCCCAGGAGGGCTGGACGGCGAAAGAGCTCGAGGCGCGGGTGAGGACTATTTCCCGGGAAATGCCGAGGCGCTATGTGAAGGACGTGCGCATTGTGGTCAACGCCCTGCGCGAGAGCGTGCAGAGATTGCAGGCGGCGGGCGTTGCGGTGGAGATGGCGGAAGAAGCGACCGAGGACGCGCTTGAGCTGCGGCTGCGCATACCGCGGCGCTGAGGAGGATGGCCGTGGGACGTGTCGTGGCGATCGCGAATCAGAAGGGCGGCGTCGGCAAGACAACGACGGCGATCAATCTCGGCGCGTGTCTGGCGGAGCTCGGCCAGAGGGTGCTCCTCTGCGATATCGACCCGCAGGGCAACGCGACGACTGGCCTCGGGATTCGCAAGGCAGACAGCGAGCAGAGCATGTACGAGGTGATCATCGACAGTCAGCCGATGCGGGACGCGGTACAGGCGACATCGGTCGAAGGGTTGCATATCGTGCCGGGCTCGGTCGATCTGGCGGGAGCCGAGGTGGAACTGGTCACCACGGAGCGGCGGGAGTACCGGCTGCGGCAGGCTCTGGAGCCGATGCGGCCGCGCTACGACTTCGTGATCGTGGACTGCCCGCCGTCCTTAGGTCTCATGACACTGAACGCCCTGACCGCGGCGGATACGGTGCTGATTCCGCTCCAGTGCGAGTACTACGCCATGGAGGGGCTGACGCAGCTGCTGCGGACCGTGCAACTGGTGCAGGGCGGGCTCAATCCGGGGTTGCGCATCGAGGGGATCGTGCTGACCATGTTCGACGGCAGGACCAATCTTTCGATCCAGGTAGCGGACGAGGTCAAGCGCTACTACCGCGAAAAGGTGTACCGGACGGTAATTCCGCGGAGTGTGCGCCTGAGCGAGGCGCCAAGCCACGGTCGGCCGATCTCGCGCTACGACCCGCGGTCGCGGAGCAGCGAGGTATACAAGGAGCTTGCAAGGGAGGTGCTGGCACGTGGCGAAGCGGGGACTAGGGCGCGGGCTTGAGGCGCTGATCCCCGAGGTGCGGGTGGCGCCGGACGAAGGGATGCAGCAGGTCGCGGTCAGCGCGATCCGGCCGAATCCGTACCAGCCGCGGCGAGAGTTCGACGAGGCAGCATTGCGGGAATTGGCGGACTCCATTTCCCGCCATGGCGTGTTGCAGCCCCTGGTGGTGCGCTCGGCTGCGATCGGCTATGAGCTGATCGCGGGTGAGCGCCGGTGGCGCGCCGCGCAGATGGCTGGACTCAGCGAGGTGCCCGTCGTCCTTCGGGCCTGCGACGACGGTAGGCTGCTCGAAATCGCGCTCGTGGAGAACCTGCAGCGTGAGGATCTCAACCCGCTCGAGGAGGCGGAAGCCGTTCAGCGCCTTGCGGAGACGAGGGACCTTCGTCAGGAGGAACTGGCCCAAGTGATTGGGCGCAGCCGTTCCGCGGTTGCGAACAGCCTGCGCCTGCTGGGGCTTCCAGAAGAAGTTAAGGACCTGGTTCGCAAAGGGTCCTTGTCTGCCGGCCACGCGCGTGCGATTCTGGGATTGCCCCCGAACCGGCAGGTGGCTGCAGCGGTCGAAGCCGTGGCCCGGCAGTTGAGCGTGCGCGAGGTCGAGGAGATGACGCGCAGGCCAGCCGCCCAGGCGCGCCCCAAGCCGAGCAGGCCCGCGGGGCGTGTGGCACGCTGGGAAGAGCGGCTGAGTGGCGCTCTTGAGCTGCCGGTGAGGATCCGCGCCAGTGCGCGCGGTGGCGCCGTGGAGATCCGCTTCCGCAGCGAGGAGGATCTGGCGCGGCTCGTGGCGCGCTTCGTTCCCGAGGAGGACTAAATTGTTTCACGTGAAACATTCAAGGGGGAAGCGGGTTGCCTGAACTGATCCGACTGGCGCCTTGGCTGGCGCTGATCGGTGCGGCAGGGCTGATCGTAGGAGTCATAGCCCTGATTGCCGGCCTGATGAGCCTGGCGGCTGCGCGCCGCCTGCGGCGGCGCCTGGACCACCTGCTGCGGGGTGGGCAGGCTACAGACGTGGAGACGCTGTTGCACGAGCAGTGGCAGGCCTTGCGCGAGGCGCAGTCCGGCGCGGCGAGCGCGGCGGCCCGTCTCGACGGCGTCGAGTTGCTCATGCGCCGCGCACTCCAGCGCGTCGGTGTCGTCCGCTACAACGCATTCCCTGGGGCCGGAGCTGAACTCTCTTTCAGCGTGGCCCTGCTGGATGCGGAGGAAGACGGCGTCGTGATCTCGGGTCTCTACGGCCGCGAAGAAACCCGCATCTACGCAAAGCCCGTGGCATCTGGAGCCTCCCGCTACCCTCTGTCGGAGGAGGAGCGGGCGGCGATCGGGGCAGCCATAGACTCAAAGCACGAGGTGCACGCTGTGTGAAGACGTTATTCATTGTCAATTATGTCGCGGGACGCGGCCGTACGCAGCGGGTCTGGCCGCTGGTGTGGCAGCAGCTTCAGCAGGCACACAGTAGCGAGGAACTCGAGATGGTCGTCACCGCGGCGCCCCTCGACGCCACCCGCATAGCGCAGCAGGCGCACGCGGAGGACTATGGGCGCGTCATCGCGGTCGGCGGCGACGGCACTCTGGCGGAAGTCGCGGAAGGCGTTCGGCATGCGGCGGGGCAAACAAGCCTCGCATTCGTGCCCACGGGCGCCGGCTGCGACTTCCGTCGCTCGTCGGGCGTGCCTTCGGATATCTTCGCCGCCGCTGAGCTCGCCCTGACGGGGGTCGCCAGCCCCGCGGACCTCGGTACGGTGGGGGGGACGACGTTTCTCAACGTCGCTGGCGTAGGTTTCGACGCAGAGGTGGCGGCGGAGGACCACCGTCTGCGCGACCGCTACAGCTCGACCGGCACGGTGCCTTACATCCGGGCCGTGATGCATGTCCTCTGGCAGTACCGTGCCAGGGAGATGCGGATCGTCGCGGACGGCAGCGTATTCGAGGGCCGCTTCCTCCTCGTCGCCGTGGGCAACGCCCAGTACTACGGAGGCGGCATGCGGATCGTTCCCACCGCGAGCCTTGATGACGGCATGCTGGACGTCCTGCTCGCAGGCGACTATAGCGTGCCGGAAACTCTGGCGCTGCTCCCCCGGGTCTACGGCGGCGGGCATCTCAGCAGCCGCAAGATCCGCGTCGTGCGCTGCCGGGCCCTTTCGATCGAAGCCACGCCCGCTGCGGCGGTCCACCGCGACGGTGAGCTGAACGGGGCGACGCCCGTAGAGTTCGGCATCCTGCCCGGCGCGGTGAACTTTGTTTACGGTCCAGAGCGGGCCATCCCAGCCGTCCTGCCCGCGCCCGCCCTGCATGGAGCAAGAACCCCGCAGGCAGAATAAGGCCCGGGGTGATGGGGCTTTGCGCGTGGCAATCGAAGAAGGGCTCAGCCAGGTTCGCAGGGCCGTCGAGGCCCGTGGCTGGCAGGTCGTGCCGCTTGAAGAAGCCTGGGAGACGGCGGTGGACGCGGTCGTTCTCACCGGCCAGGACGACGACCTGCTCGGCGATGAGACGATCGAGCTTGACGTACCGGTGATCCAGGCCGAAGGGCTTACGGCGGAGGAAATACTGCACCGCCTGGAGACCGAACCGCGCCCAGAGCGATCCTGAGCGAATCCGCGATCATGGCGGCCATGTCGTAAACGAGGCCAAGACGGGTATTCTGCAGGACTACGTACTCCATGAAGCCCCCGACGTTGACGGTCGCCATGACGGCGACGTCGCCGATCGGGGGCAATTCCTTGCGCACCCCCGCGCCCGGCCTGAGCGGGCCCCGCTGTACCTGCACGCTGCCGACGCTCTCGAAACTGCCGAGGCAGGCGTCGATGGCCACGACGGGCCCGGACGCGGCGGCAGCCTGCAGGCGCGGCAACAGCTCGTGGAGGTTACCCGCGTGCACCGGCGACTGCAGATTGCCGAGCACAGCGAACGGCAACGGCGCCATGGACTGCGCCAGCAGGGTGCCGACGAGGGGCCCAAGCGCATCGCCGGTGGATCGATCCGTTCCCACGCAGACGACGGTGGCAGGTCCGCTGAGCCTGCGCAGGGCGCTGAGTTCGCGTTGCAGGTGCGCGGCCAGCAAGGATGCGGCGCGGGGGTCTTCCGGCCGCACGCGCAGCCTCTGTTGACGGCCGTGGTGCTCTTGCATGTCGCGAGTATATGGCCGCCCTCCAGCAGGTATACACCTCAACCCGCATAGCCTTGCCGGGGGGGTCGACATGGCCTGGGAGTCGGCAATCGCCGCATTCGCCGCCGTCGTCGGAGCCGGCTTTGTCTCGGGTCGCGAGATCTGGGTATTCTTCGCCATGCACGGTGCCGCAGGCAGCCTGCTGGCACTCGGTGCCGCGCTTCTCCTAGGAGTCGGTGCCTGGCGCACGGCGCAGCTGGCTGCGTCTGTTCCGCGCGTTGCCCCTCTCTGGAGCACCATCATCGCCATCTTCAGTTTCGTCACCCTGTCGGCCGTGATCGCGGCAATGGCGAGCCTCGCGCACGCGCGTTTCGGGCTGAGCCCCGTGTTGGGAGGCGCGATGGCTGCCGCGCTCGCGGCACTTGTCCAGCGACACGGGACATCTGCCTTGCGGCGCTGGCAGGGATGGATGCTGCTGCTCGTCGTGCTGGCCGTCTGCGGGACGGCTCTGCTCGGGCTGCTCCGCCTGCCACCAGGTGAGATGGGGACAGCGGTCGCGCCTGTCCAAGCGGTACTGGCCGTCTTCGGCTATGCCGCCTACAATGTAGCTCTCGCCAGCGATGGCGTTCGCCGCTCGGCGGCCGGACAGGGAATCCGCGGTCAGCGGGGTGCGCTCCTAGGTGGACTCGCCGCCGGTCTCCTGCTAACGTTGGAGGCGGTGGTGCTGGCTCGGTCCGGCATGACCGTGGCTGTTGCGGACCTGCCCTTGCGCGAGATCGCCCTGCGGCTGCACGGTGCCCTGGGACTCGGCGTCGAACTGGCTATCGGCCTTGCAAGCCTCTCGGCCGCAGCGTCGTTTCTGCAGGCTGCCGCCGATCTGTTCGCAGGCACTTGGCCGACCGCGGGTCTTGCCTGGCTGGCGTCGATGCTTGGCGTGCAAGCGATCGTGGACCGGGCTTATCCCGCGATGGCACTGGTTGCTCTATTCTGGCTGCTGGCACTGGTCTGGCCGTCTGCCCTGGCAGACCGAGACGGACCGAACCGGCGAGGACGGTGAACGGATCCTGCCGCGGGACGAAGCGGAAACCTTATACCAGGCAGCGCAAGACGAGGAGCGGCGCGGCAACGTCGAAAAGGCGCAGGCGCTCTACCTTCAGTTTGAGGAGCTGCAGCCCCAGGACCCACGGGGACCGAACAAGCTCGGCGTTCTGCAGGCTCTTCTTGGTCAGTTCGATGTCGCCGAACAGTTGTTCCGTCAGTCGCTCGAACTGGACCCGAAGTTCGCTCCTGCACTGACGAACCTCGGCAATGTCTTCCTGGAACGCGGCAACGCGGAGGAAGCCCTGAGGCTCTACGAGGAAGCGCTGACGTACGACCCGAACTACTCCTCCGCGCACCACAACATGGCCGCGGCGCTCAAGAAGCTCGGCCGCATCCGGCCGATGGTGCAGCACCTCAAGGACGCGCAGAAGGCGTTCCGGGAAAAGGAGCGCGAGACCGCGCGTAAGGAGGTGTCCGGCTGCATGTCGCGGGGAGGGCCCACGACGGTGCTCCTGATCGCGGTCGGCGTCCTGCAGGTCGCGACCTTCTGGCGATGATGGCCCTGAGCCGCCTCATCGCGGCGGCCGCGGCGGCTCTGCTGGCCCTGTGGGTCGCGCACGGGCTGAGCTACCCCATCCAGGTGCTGCTGGCGTTCCTGGCAGCTGCACTGGTCGCCGGAGCGGTCCGCGAGCTGTGGAGCCTGCCGCCCCACCGGATGCGGGTGCATCTGGGCGATCTCCTGACGGCTCTCGCCCTTGGGGTGATCATGCTGCTGGCCGTGCGCGCCTTCGCGCACGGTGGGGCACCTTCGCCGCTTCTGCCCGCCCTGGCCTGGCCTTTCGTCGATCTTTGGCGACCGCTGCGCAGGGGGTGACTCGATGAAGCCGTTCGACATCGTGGTGCTCTGTTATGTGGCGCTTGGCGCCCTGCGCGGCTGGGGACGCGGACTCCTCGCGATGGCGGCCGGCCTCGCGGGCTTCCTGCTGGCCCTGGTTCTCGCTCGGATGTTCTACGGACAGCTTGCAACCTATATGGACCGGCACTGGCACCTGCAGCATGCGGTCCAGATGGAACTCAGCCGTGTTGAGCCTGCCGGGACGCAGATCCTCGGCGGCGGCACGGTTCTTCACCTCACGGCCGCGGCGGTCGTGGCGGCGATCGCCTTCCTCGCGATCATGTTCGTGGCGGAAACCGTGATCAGCATTCTGGCAGGCAGCATCGGGCGCCTGCCCAACCACCTGCCGCTGATCGGCCCGATGAACCGCCTGGCCGGTGGCGCCTTCGGGGCCCTGGAGAATGTCGTCCTAGCGGCGGCCGTACTGCTGCTGCTGGAACCCCTGGCGCAGACGGGCATGCTCGGAAGCCTCTCGCCGTACATTGTCGACGCCAGTTGGGCGGCGCAGCTCTGGCATCTCGGGCAGCACTTCGCGCCGATCCTGGAGAAGCTGCCGTGAGCCGGCGACCGCCGCTCGAGTTGCGTGTCGGCGACGTGGTGCGCACGCGCAAGCCTCACCCCTGCGGCAACGACACCTGGGAGATCACGCGCACAGGTGCCGACATCGGCATCCGCTGCACGAAGTGCGGGCGGCACGTCTTCGTGCCGCGGATCAAACTCGAACAGCGCATACGGACCTTTATCACCCGCGGTCCCGATCCGCAGGCGCCGAAGCAGTGATCATTGCCCTCTTTGTGCCTGTCTGATATACTTCTGGACGCTCCCCGCTCCGGCACACCGGAGCCTCGCTTTGCGCACGCGCAGAGCGTGTCCAGGGGGAGGAGGTGAAAAGAGAGATTATGGCCAAGGAGTACGAAATGGCGCTTGTCCTGCGCCCCGAGCTGGACGAAGAGCGTCAGGCGGCGGTGTTGACGCGCTACCGTCAGGTGATTGAACGTCACGGCGGCTCTGTCGAGGAGCTGAACGTTTGGGGCAAGCGCAGGCTCGCCTATGACATCAAGGACCAGCAGGAAGGTATCTACGTCTTTGTGCCCTTCGCGGCCGAGTCCACGGCAAACGCCGAGCTCGACCGGTTGCTGCGCATCGACGAGAACGTGCTGAGGCACCTCGTCGTGCTTCGTCCGCGTCCAAACCCGCCCAAGCCGACCCCGATGCCCGAGGCTGGTCCGCGGGCGGAGGGAGTCCGCAGCGGCCCGGTTCCCGCCACCGAGAGGCAGAGCCCCGGCCTGCCGATTCGCCGCAGTGAGATCCAGGCGGCACAGGCTGCCCAGGCACAGGCTTCGGAGAGCGAGTCGGCTACGCCGGCCGCTGAGACCGAGTCTGCACCTGCGCCCGAACCCAAGGCTGCACCGGCGCCCGAACCTGAAGTTACAGCGGCCTCCGAGCCTGAGGCTGCACCGGCCTCCGAGCCCGAGGCTGCACCGACGCCTGCAGAGCAGGAACCTGCCCAGGAGTAGAAAGGAGGGAGCGGCCGATGCTCAACCGCGTGATCCTGATCGGCCGGCTTGTGCGCGACCCGGAAATGCGCTACACCCCGAGCGGAATCGCTTCCGTGCGGATGTCGATCGCGGTGCAGCGGCCGTTCGCCAACCAGCAGGGTGAGCGCGAGACCGACTTCATCGATCTGCGGGCATGGCGCAAGCTGGCCGAGACCTGCGCGGCGCACCTCAAAAAGGGGCGCCTGATCGCGGTGGAAGGACGTCTCGAGGTCCGGTCCTTCGATGGCCAGGACGGCCAGCGGAGGCGGATCTACGAGGTGGTCGCAGACGATGTGCGGTTCCTCGATCGCCCGGGCACTTCCAGCGGACAGGGCGGCGGCGGCGATGCGGAGGGTGACCCCTATAGCGCCGAGCCTGAGGAGTTCGGTGGAGACGACGAACCGGTTCCGTTCTGATCTCAAAAGGAGATGACGCGATGCGCCGAGAGCGCGGACGCCGCTCGAAGCGGCGCGTCTGCAGCTTCTGCGTCGATAAGGTCGTCGAGGTAGATTACCGCGAGGCCCAGAAGCTCAGGCGATATATCACGGAGCGTGGCAAGATCCTGCCGCGCCGGATCAGCGGCAACTGCGCGCACCACCAGCGCCAGCTGACCGTGGCGATCAAGCGGGCACGCAACATCGCGCTCCTGCCGTTCACCATCGACTGACATTCGGAGAGGGAGGCGCTGCGGCGCCTCCCTCTCGGCACTACGGCCCGTTCGGGAGGATGGCCTACCTGCCGTGACGAAGCAAAGGCCGCAGAGAGGATGACGCCCGTGCCGCCGTTCGGCCAAAGCCAGACGCTCGCCCGGCATCTGAAGATCATGGATTGGCTCAAAGCGGAGCTCGTAGGCGGTGTCGCCGCACTGTTCAAAGCTGTGGCGCTCAGCTCGCAGGATGCGATGACCGACGCGCTCGCTTCAATCGTGCTCACCACCTATATCCTTGGGCGCAGGCTCGGCGTGCCTTTTGCGCAGATTGAGGCGCGGGTCGCCATGCGGGCGCGCGAGCTCGCGCTTTCTGGACACGAGGTGGAGCGGGCGTACGGGGACCTCAGCGCCTTGGAACAACACTTCGAAACGCATGGCAACCCCTGAGCGGCAGGCCGCATGGCGCCGGGTGGCGGCCTGGTTCGGCTGGGGGGCGCTCGCAGGTCTCGGTTACTTCGTCCTGTTGCCAGTACTTTTGGGTGGCGTAGCGCTTTTACCCGTCGCCATCGTAGCCTTCGAGGACGGCGTGCTCGAGTCGCTCATCTCCGCCGCGGTGGGATTGCTCGTGGTCCTGGCTCTGGGTGGCGCAGTGAGCATACCGGCCGCGCTCCTCTTCGTCGCTGCGGTGCTGCTGGGCGTCGAGCTACGGCGGGGGGCACCGCTCTGGCGGCAGGTTGGTCCGGCCTTTCTGCTCGCCACCGCCGCCATCGCGTGCTACTTCCTGCTGCCGGCCCTCTTTGGTGGCCAGCAGCTGCAGATCAGCCCGCAACAGGCGCACGCCCTAGGCCAGATGTTCGGGCTGCCGGCGGCTGAAGTGCGCAGCATCACGGCCCAGGTAGGGGCGATGCTGCCGGCGGTTGCGCCACTCTACGGCGGCTTCATACTGTTCGAAGGCTTCTACTTTACGCGCTGGTCGCTCCTGGCGCGTCACCAGAGCCTTCCGGAGATCCGGCCGTTCCTCTACTGGACGGCACCGGAATGGCTGCCGCCGCTCTACCTCGTGCTGTTTGCGGCGCAGCTCGGCTCCGGCCTCCTCGGCCTTTCGGCTGAGGCCCAGCGGTGGGTCGGCTTTGGGGTGCTGTGGAGCGAGGTGCCGCTTCTCGTCATCGGGCTCGCCATCCTGAGCTTCTGGCTCGCGCGGCTCGGCATCCCGCCCATCGTCCGCGTCATCGTCCTCGGCATCCTGCTCGTAACGCCGGCGTTTGCGGAGCTTCTGATCTGGATTGGCATTCTTGACGTATTCATCGACCTACGGCGGATCCGGGGTTCCACCTCGAGTACCTGAAGGCAGGAGGTGTGGCCGCCCGCATGGCGGCCGGACAGTATGCAGGTGATCTTGCGAGAAGACGTAAAGAACCTTGGCAAGCGCGGGGAGATCGTCAAAGTGGCCGATGGCTACGCCCGGAACTTCCTGTTTCCGCGCGGTCTTGCAGAGGATCTCAACGAGGGTCGCATGAAGCAGGCGCAGGCTGAGCAGCGCAAGGCGCAGGGACGTCAGGACAGGCTGCTCCAGGAAGCGCAGGCCTTGGGTGAGCGCATCTCGGCGCTGCAGGTCGAGCTGAAGCTCAAGGTGGGAGAGAACGGCAAGCCTTTCGGTGCCGTGACCGCGCAGGACATCGCGTCAGCGCTCGCGGCCCAGGGCATCGAGGTGGACAAGCGCCGCATCGAGATCTCAGCGCCGATTCGCCAGCTCGGGGAATACGTCGTCGAGGTGCGGCCGCATGCCAAGGTAACGGCACGCCTGCGCGTCGCCGTCGTCCGGGGTTAGGCCATGGCAACGCCTGAGGCCGCCCTGGGCCGCACGCCACCCCAGAGCATCGAGGCCGAGCGTGGAGTCCTCGGCTCGATGCTCATCGAGACGGAGGCCATTCCGCAGGCGATTACCATCCTGCAGCCGGAAGACTTCTACCGCGACGCGAACCGGGCCATCTACGAGGCGATGCTGACGCTCTTCGAGCGCTCCGAGCCGATCGACCTCGTGACGCTTTCGGAGGAGTTGCGCAAGAGCGGGAGGCTGGAAGCGACCGGCGGCATCGCCTATCTCACGTCCCTGGCCGCAGGGGTCCCCACGGCGGCGCACGTCGAGCGCTACGCGCAGATGGTGCGCGACCGCTCACTGGCGCGCCAGGTGATCCGCGCCGGCACCGAGATCGTCGCGCGCGGCTTCGACCCGCAACTGCCTGCGGAGGAATTGCTGGACGACGCTGAGGCAAAGATCTTCCAGATTGCGCAGAGCCGCAGCACGCGCAGTTACGCTCCTCTCAAGGACGTGCTGCTCGAGACGATCGGCAAGATGAACACGATCTACCGTGAGGGCGGCGGCGTCACGGGCATCCGCACAGGTTTTCCTCGCCTCGACGAGCTGACGGCGGGATTGCAGCCCGCCGACCTCATCATCGTCGCGGCGCGCCCCTCGATGGGCAAGTCGGCCTTCGCCCTGAACCTCGCCCGCAATGCGGCGGTGGAAGGGGTCCCCGTAGCCGTCTTCTCGCTCGAGATGTCGCGTGAGCAGATCGCTTTGCGCCTCGTCTGCTCCGAGGGCTTCATCAACCAGAACAACCTGCGCACGGGCCGCATGAGCGACGAGGAGTGGAAGAACTTCGCCCTGGCCGTCGACCGCCTCTCGAGTGCGCCGATCTTCATCGACGACACACCGTCGCTCACGGCCCTCGATCTGCGTGCCAGAGCCAGGCGGCTCAAGGCGGAGCACCACGTCGGCCTTATTCTGATCGACTACCTCCAGCTGATGGAGGCCAGGACGCGCACGGAGAACCGCCAGCAGGAGATTTCGGCGATCTCGCGATCCTTGAAGGCCCTGGCGCGCGAGCTGAGCGTGCCCGTGGTGGCGCTCTCACAGCTCTCGCGCGCGGTCGAGTCCCGGCAGGACAAGCAGCCGATGCTTTCCGACCTGAGAGAATCCGGGGCGATCGAACAGGACGCGGACCTCGTGGCGTTCATCTACCGGGACGACTACTACAACCAGGAACTGCCGCCCGAGCAGCAGAACATCGCGCAGATCAACATCGCCAAACAGCGCAATGGCCCCGTGGGGAAGGTGTACCTGCACTTCCAGAAGGAATACGGCCGCTTCGACCTGCGCGAGGTGGAAGAGCCGCGCTAGGAAGCCCTTGCACGCGATCCCGCGGAGCCCAAGAGCCCTTTGACACCGGTCAAGGGGCTCTGCTATCCTTGCGGCGGCCCGTTAGGCCGACTCGAGGAGGCGGTAGAGTGCCAGCCATCGCGGTGGTCGGCGCCCAGTTCGGGGACGAAGGCAAGGGGAAAGTGAGCCACTACCTCGCCCGGCAGGCGCACATGGTGGTTCGCACCCAAGGCGGGAACAACGCAGGGCACACGGTCGTGGTGGGCGGCAGGGTCTTTCGCGTCCACATCGTTCCATCCGGAGTGTTGTACCCCGAATGCAAGAGCGTCATCGGCAATGGCGTCGTGGTGGACCCTCAGGTCCTTCTGCAGGAGATCGACTACCTGCAGTCCGAGGGCATTGACACGAGCCGGCTCATCCTCTCGGACCGCGCCCACCTCATCATGCCGTACCACAGAATGCTCGACGGCCTGGACGAGGACAGGCGGGGGCTTCGGCGCATCGGTACGACGCGCCGCGGTATCGGGCCTGCCTACATGGACAAGAACGCACGCCTCGGCATCCGTGTCGCCGACCTCCTCGATCGCGAGGGGTTGCGCGAGCTGATCGAGGAGAATGTCGCCCTCAAGAACGACCTGCTGCAGAAGGTCTACGGCCAGGAACCGCTGTCGGCGAGTGCCATCTACGAGGAGTATCTCGGCTACGCCGAGCGCCTCAAGCCATACGTCGCGGATACCTCGCGACTCGTCAACGATGCCATCGACGCTGGGGAGCGGGTGGTATTCGAAGGAGCGCAGGGATCCCTCCTTGACGTGGATCACGGCACGTATCCGTACGTGACGTCCTCTCACCCGGTCGCGGGTGGGGTGACGATCGGGTCCGGCGTCGGGCCAACCAAGATCGACAAGGTTCTTGGCGTGCTCAAGGCCTACACGTCGCGCGTGGGCGACGGCCCGTTCCCCACGGAGCTCCTGAACGAACAGGGCGATGCGATCCGTGAGCGCGGCAAGGAGTACGGGACGACAACAGGCAGGCCCCGCCGCATTGGCTGGGTCGACGGCGTCCTGCTCGGCTATGCCGCACGCATCAACGGGCTGACGCATCTCGCCATCAACTCGGTGGACGTTCTGGCTGGCTTCGACAAGATCAAGGTTGCCGTCGCCTACGAGCTCGACGGCCGGCGCATCGACGATCCACCGGCGAGTCTGCGGGACTTCGCCCGCTGCCAGCCGATCTACGAGGAACTGGACGGCTGGGGCGAACTCGGTACGCCTGCCCACCGCAAGGAGATCCCCCACACGCTTGAGCTCTACGTCCAGCGGATCGAGGCGATCACCCATGCCAAGGCGGCGGTGATCTCTGTCGGGCGTGACCAGGGCGAGACCATTTACATCGAGGAAATGTTCTCCTAAGCATTTAGTTAGGCCTACCTAAATGAAGTGGCACACGTCAATGAGATGTGTGCCACTTAACTTTTAGTCTGTCCTAATGTCGGAGTTTAGGCATACAGTAGCAATGCAAGCACGTCCGTCATATCTCTTTAGGCGAGACTAACTTGTGACTTAGGGTGGGGACAGAGTGCATCTGCTTCAGCTAACATTACTGACTTCGAAAGATGCTCTGATTAGTGTAGCGCTGCCGGTTACCGTATTACTATTTTCTGTTGCCTATGTAGAAGCGGCCGGATATTTGAATTTCGAGCGCCTGTTTGCCAAGACACGCGGGTTGCAGCCCGCGCTGGGCGCCCTGGCATCAGCGGTGCCGGGCTGCGCCGGGAGCATCACCTTGACGCGCCTATATGGGCTTGGGGCCGTGACGGCCGGCACGCTTTATGCCGCGCACGTGGCTACCCTGGGCGACGCGGCCTTTGTCCTTTGGAGCGCAAAGCCCCTCGACACGCTGGGACTGACGCTGATCGTCGCCGCGATTGGCGCGGTTTTCGGCTACCTCGTGCAATCGAGCGCGGCCGCCAAGTTCCTGCGGCTGGACGATGCCAGCTTCAGCTGCCCGGTGCCGAATCGCCTGCCGATGTGGGCGGCTCTGCTATGGCTCTCCCTGCTGGTTCTTGCTCTCGCGGCTGCGGTACTACTACCTCATATGTTCGTCGTGTCCGGCAGCATCGGTCTTGTATTCGTCGCATTGGGCATGGTCATGCTGAGGCTGCCGCCCGCGCCCCTGCCGGCAAGTCCGCTCGGGAAGGCGCTCCAGTCCTCGGTGCGCGACGCGGCAGAGATCATCATCTGGGTGGTGGCGGCCGATGTTCTCTTTCAGTTGGGCAACGCACTGTCGGGTGGCATCCTCGTGCAGATGCTGCAGGGAAACGTCCTGATCGATGTGCTGCTCGCGGCCGCTGTCGGCCTCATCCCGGGCTGTGGTCCTCAGATCGTGGTGGCGACGCTGTTCGTGAGCGGCGACCTGCCGTTTGCAGCGCTGCTCGCGAATACGCTGAGCCAGCATGGCGACGCGATCTTCCCGCTTCTCAAGGCGCAGCGCCGCCTTGCGACCTACCTGACGCTAGTCGGCGGCGTCGTTGGCCTGGTGGTCGGGTTGCTCTGGGCCGGCATCACCTGATGCCGCTTGCCGCGATGCCGGGCGATCGGTATAATGGCCTTTGCGCGGGAGTAGTTCAGCGGTAGAATATCGGCTTCCCAAGCCGAGGGTCGCGGGTTCGAATCCCGTCTCCCGCTCCAGTTTTTGCTGGTGTAGCTCAGTTGGTAGAGCAGCGCACTCGTAATGCGCAGGTCGTCAGTTCGAGTCTGACCACCAGCTCCAGAAAGTTCAGTCCCACAGCGGCTTGCAGGACTCGCCCCCCCGAGGGTATCG
>JAJYSZ010000126.1 GCA_021793315.1 Bacillota bacterium
TCACGCTCGGGCGGTAGCGGCATGGAGGCGGCTCGGTTCTGTGGTGGTGTGAGGCCATTCTACGCGGTCACGGTGGACGGCCGGCGGGTGCTGATCTACGGGGCTGCGGGGGCGTGCGCGGTCGCCGCGATCGCGCTCCTCCTGGAGCCACAGCACGCCGAGGCCGCGGGGAAGGTCGGCAAGGTCACGAACCACCTGATCCGAGAGGGTGTGCGGCACCTGCCGAAGCACAACGAGGTGCAGGTGACGCATGGGATCGTCAACGACGCGCTCTCTCCCCTGCACCAGAAGCGGCTTCTCCCGGCCTCGGTCTACCGCAGGCTCCTCCAGGGCGCGCACGACCGCTACGAGCTCCAGCGCGTCCTGCAGCACTGGCAGAGGTTCCACGGCACGCGCAAGCTCACGCAGGCGGATGTAGACATCGCAGGCGCGATGAAGCGCATCCAGCAGGACCTGAACCCTGTTCCGGGGCCGTCGCCGATCGAGATGTGGAAGGAGGGGTTCAAGGAGTACGCGCGGCTCTACGGCGACTTGGGCGGGGGTGTTCTGCGCATCATCAAGCACATCGGCCACGCGCGGCTCAGCGGGCAGTTCCCCTGGGCGCCGCCAGGCGATCCGGGAGTCTGTGGGCAAACAGGGGTGCCGTTCTGAGAGAGCCCGAGAAGACGGCCCGCGGCCTCGTGCACCTCCTCTGCGAGTACCCGAGGGCTCGTTCATCGAGGCGATAGATGGCTCCGACGAAGCGAATGCGATGGAGTGCGCCCGCAACCGGTGGCCACATGCGGAGCTGCATGTGCTGGCGGTGACGGGGATGGATGGGGGGCTGTTGTAGCAAAGAGAAGGGCGCCGAGCGGCTAGGCTCGGCGCTCCCGTTGTTAGCCCTATCCAACTGGCATGAACATGCCGGCCTGAGGTTCGGATACACTCACGACGCCGCTCAGTTCTCGGATGAGCATCACCTGGGCCTCCGTCGCCTGGATCGCCACGACGCGCGAGTACTTGGAGTCCCACTTGACCGGAACGATCGCTCGCACGGCGTCTAGGTCTGACCGGTCTCGAAGTACCACCAACCAATCACGCATGTCTGGCAACCTCCAAAGCGTTTTCCAGGTCGATCATACCGTGCCCCGTAGGGTAAGGGGAATGCGACATTGGCCTCGCGGATTCCTGCAACAGGGCCACCGCCCCGGAGTATCCCAGCGTCGGGCCCAGCACCGCAAGCGCCGCGGAAACAACCGGCGCTGCGAACGATGTCCCCTCAAGGGGAGCCTTTCCCGACCGGAAGGTTACCATACCCGGAGCTAGAAGGTCGGGTTTTGCAACCCCAGGACGACCAAGCGTCGAGTAATCCGGAACCCCTCCATCGGGACCTACGGCGCCCACGCAGAGTGCCCCGCGGGCGAGCGCCGGGCAAGCGATGAGATTTCCGGGATCTCCTTCTGGCAACCCGGGCGGCTTATTGCCGGCAGCGACCACCACGATTATGCCCATCGCAGACACGTCCGCAATCGTGGTGCAGACCGGGCACGTGCCATCCGTGCAGCCGTTGAACGGGAACCCGCTTGATAGGTTTATGATGTTCGCGCCAGAATCGACCGCCCAGGTGATCGCTTCAATCACCTTGTCGCTGTACGGCCGCTGGCCGTCACCAGCTTTGGCGACGAGGAGCCGTGTAGCACGAGCGTACCTGAGGACGATGTGCGCCACGGTGGTGCCGTGCTCGATAGGAGTTTCGTCCTCGCAACTGCCGGCGGCGTCCATGAAGTCGCGCTTGTCCCTATCCTTGACGAGACGAGATAGACGGCGGAAGGGGTTGATTCCGGAATCGATGACAGCGACCGCGCTGCCGAACGGGCGGTATGTCACGCGCTACCAGTACACGCGCGTCTTCCCCTCGCACGGCGTACCCGTCTCGCGCTCCGACTTCGGCGACGCTGTGCGCGAGTACCTACGGCTCTACGGCGGCTTCGGGCGCGGCATCCTGCGGATCATCAAGCACATCGGCCACGCGCGCCTCTCGGGTCAGTTCCCCTGGGTGCCGCCAGGTGCGCCGGGGATCGGTGGCGGAACGGGGGTGCCGATGTAAATCGAGAGCGCCGAGGTGTCAGCCCCGGCGCTCTCCTTGTTCCCGTTGCGTTTCGCGGTGCAGTGCAGTGCACCCAGACTTCGCGCTCCTGCTCCTCGGTCACTCAATCCCCTCCCGCCGCGCCTTCTCGACGATCGCGTCGATCACCGCATCGGTTAGCGGCAGATTCATCTTCGCGGCGACACGCTCCAGCAGTTCCCGCACGTCCGGTGGTATGCGCATGCTTAGGGGGACCGTAGGTCCTTGGGTGCGTGCTACCAAGTGTGAAGACCTCCTGCCTTGTGGAGTTCAGGGTTGCAGGCACTTCAGACGGGGATCTCGCGTCCTGAGAAGTCCGTCACGTGGTCGCCCCAGTCGATGCGCTGCTCCATCGTGTCGATGATCGCCGTACCCCACGGCAGACCGGCGGACAGGTCGACCGCCATGCGCTTCGCCTCGTCGCGGTCGTCTGTCTCTGCCAGCACTTCGCCACGCAGTGTCTCCTTCGCCGACATCTCCGGGTCTGCTACTGCCCTGATCTGGTACCGCATCCCTGCATCTCCTCCGCTGTCTTCGCTATCGAACCTGCGCGGCGTTGCGGTACTCGCTGTAGGGGTCCGGGCCGTCCGCTTCGACGTCGACGTACTCGCTGGCGTTTCCTGCGTCGGGGAAAGGGTCTGCGCCGTCGTACATCGGAAGGCCAAGTTGCTTGCAGACCGCTGCGGCGATGCGGTTCGCTTCCTCGTCGTCGTCGCAGATCGTCAGGATCGACTCGCCAGCGAAGGACGAGACCTCTCCGATGGCCACCATGTCAGTGCGCTCCTCGTGTCTCCACAGCCGTCCGTTGACGATCCCCACCGCCCATTCTTCCTGCATC
The DNA here is from genome assembly GCA_021793315.1 of Bacillota bacterium. GTDB lineage: Bacteria > Bacillota > Sulfobacillia > JAJZYS01 > JAJYTV01 > JAJZQO01. The sequence continues at coordinate 2,943 of JAJYSZ010000126.1, forward strand.
GCCGCATCCTCCTCAGCGAATCCTTCTGTACTGATCCTAGCGTAGTGTTGTATGGACGTCAATACGTTCGGCGTGATTCGCCGAAGAAAATTTTACCGTCGTACGGTATCGACGGTTGAGAAACGCGAAAAGCCCCGCCACCTCCGAAGAGATGACGGGGGCTTGCGTATTCAGGTGGCCCACGCCGGGAGTCGAACCCGTGCACACGGAGGGTGTCTTTCCGCGTGCACCCAGGGCATGAACCTGGGCGGTCTCCGTGACCAGCGCGCAGGCCAAGGGGTTACTTGGCGGCGGGAGCCGGGGCAGGCGCGGGTTCGGTGGGTGCGGCCTTCTTCGCGGTCTTCGCTGGGGTGTAGACGGCGAGGATGCCCTTGGCCTTCGCGTCCGCGTACGCCTTCTCGATCGCGGCTTCGATGTCCGTGGCGCTCAGAGGGATGTGCAGGGCCGTGAGCTCCTTGTCGACGAAGGCGATGGCCTCCTTCATCTTCCCGGCGCCGTCCAAGGCCGAGAACGCACGCTCCACGAACGGAACGGCTGCCGAGGCGAGGCTGTCGAGCGTCTGCCGCTCGGCTGCCGTGGTGTGGGTCATGATGAACGCCTTCGCCTTGGGCGCCAGGTACGCGATCGCCGCAGAGACACCCGCGTACAGGAGGTCAACAAGGATCGTGTGGAGGGTAACCATTCAGGATCAGGCTCCTTTCACGCAAGCCAGAGATTTGGGGCCGGGGTCGCTGAGTCGTCGAGGAGGTCGAGGTCCACCATGCCGGAGCACGCCGCGCCCGAGAACTGCCAGATCCCCGTCTGCATCGTCGTCTCCGAGGGAGGCAGATGGACCCACGGAGGAAGCGAGATGCGCCCATTTCGGAATGCCGTCCACTCGCCGCCATGCAGCCAGAGCGCGTCCCATAGACGGATCTGGCCGGCGAGCGCGGGTTCCTTCAGGCGCAGACTCGCGAGGGTGGGCTTCACGATGTGCAGGTACCCGAGAGTCTTCTGCACGTCGATGTCCGCCGGTCCGAGATAGGCGCCTGGGGTGAAGCCGCCAGAGAGAACGCCCTGCGCCCACCCGAGGAGCCAAGGGGCTGTGAGGGGCCAGTCGTGCTCGATGTCGGCGTAGAGAGTCGTCTGCGCTGGAACATGGAGCGCCTTCGCCTGCTGGCAGGCAAGGGACGCGGCTGCAAGACCCTGGGCTCTTGTCGCGAGCAAGTGCTGGTCGACGTCGTTGAACACGACCGCGATCGCGATGCCCTGGGCATGCAAAAGCGCCGCCTCGCTCTCACTGAGAGGAGTTGCGGCGCCCCCGCCGTTTCCGAGGTACCTGCCCCACCATCCGGGTTTGACGCCTGCCCAACGGTCGATGATCCCGATGCGCCCGGTGTCGACCGGCGCGCCCGAGTCCACGCCGAAGCGGAGCGGCGTCACGGTGCTTTTGGGGTCGTGATGTAGACCCCCTGCAGGTCGCGCGTCGCTGTGAATCCTAGTGCCTTCGCGGTGTCGACGATCGGGCAGTAGGCGTAGCCGTCCTGCAGCAGGGCCTGGAACGACTGCTCCTTGCCATCGACGAAGACCGGGATCTGAGTCGGCTGGGTCACTGGTACCACCTCCTCGGGCAGGAATAGTGCGACGAACTTCGCCGCATCTGGCACGCCCAAGCCACAACAAGGGCTCCACGGCGCTGTAGCTGCGTAGCCCTGGACGCCCATGAAGCTGTTGTCGCCGGTCGTAACAGGGCGGAAGACCTCGGTGTGCTCGTAGATCGCCGAGAGGATATCTCCCACGGGGCCAAGGTTCATCTGCGCCCGCGCCTCGTTGACGCACGCGATCAGCGCAGCTGCGGCGGGAGCCGAGGCCGACGTGCCGCCGATGGGCTGAACCTGAGCCTGGAAGACGATCTGCCAGCCGGTCTGCGGATCCGCGAGCAATGAGAAGTCGGGGATGCCGCGCCCGCCGTAGTGGTTCACCGCACCCTGGAAACCCGGCTTCGGGAGGTAGACGCTGATCCCCCCGCCCGTCGCGCCCCAACCGGGCCGGTTCCATGCTCCCTCTGTTCCACCCTGGGGAACGGTCGTCCCGCCGATCGCCACAGCGTGCGACGAGACGGCTGGCGCATCGGCGTTCGGGGTGTGATTGGGGTCGGCGTAGATGTTGTGCAGGCCGAGCGCCCCTTGGTCCCCTGAGGAGATCAGGACCGTCGTCCCCGCCGCGACGATCTGCCCGATCAGCGCGTCTGCCGCCTCCACCTGCTGCTGCGTCCAGTCCCGCTCTCCATCTCCGTAGGAGATCGACAGGACGGACGGACGGGCCGGGTCGTGCAGGACGAAGGTCAGGAGCGCGAGAACCTGATCCCAGAAGGTCTGATAGTTCGGTCCGGAAGGGGCTTCGTACAGGCGAATCTTCGCGCCAGGCGCCATGCCGTGCGCGATCTCGATGTCCAGGGTGCATTCCGCGTCGGGCGTGTTCTGCCCCCCGTCGATGACGATGTACTGAGGTACGCACCTTGGCAGGCCCTGCAACGAGCAGAAGGCGTCCAGGTCGTTCTGCGCGTAGCCCGAGGACCACTCCGCAATGCCGACGGTCTGCCCCGTCCCGTCGAGGTGCGCGGGGAAGTTGTAGTGCGCTCGCATCTGCGCGCAGGTGTAACCCTGGAACTGCGCGGCGTCGGCGAAGATGTGCTTGGGCATGGGGTGCCTCCTTATTTGGTGAATGATTGGTACTGCGCCTCATTCTTCAGGACCCAATCCCACGCGAAGTCCCACACCTGATCGAACGCCTGAGCGAGTTCCGGCGACGGGACGATCTCGATGGAGTTCAGTTCCTGCGTGGCACTCAAGGAGTAGTTCCAGGACCCATGGAAGACCGCCGCGTCCGGTTCGCCAGAGTCGATCCACGTTGCCTTCAGGTGGTTTATCGCGTGGTGCTCGGGACTCGTGCCGATGAGGAAGTCCCGTCCGTCCACAAAGCCGCCCGCAACGAGGCGCTCGATCTCGGGCTTTTCGGCGTGTCCCATGGCCTGGGTGTGGTCCAGAATCAGATTCACGCTCACGCCCTTCTGCTTGGCCACGATCAGGGCGTCCACGACCGGCGCCAAGGTGAAGCCGTATACCATCACCCGGATGGACTGCTTCGCCTGCTTCAGAAACGCGAGGTACGCCTTTGCGCCGTCTTGGAACGGCGTGATGAGATACGTCGCAGGCTCACTCGCCTGCACGACTCCGATCGCCGGGAGAATGCTCGCCACCTGCTACCCCTCCTTCCGCCACGCCGGGTGGCATGGCTGATCTCGCGCGCCCCATGGGTTCGCATCCGCATGGCAATGCGCAGGAAACTCGGCAAGACCGCAATTGGCG
>JAJYSZ010000032.1 GCA_021793315.1 Bacillota bacterium
CCGCGGACGATCCGCGGCCGGGAGTCTTTGCCGATGGGCTAATGCACGAGCCGCGCGAGTGGTGCCCGCCAGAGCTGCACGCTGTTCTGCGCGCTGAAGTAGAGGAAGTTCCCGTCGATCGCCGCCTGTTCCGCACCCCAGAAGACCGGTGTGGCAGCCAGAGTATGCGGGTTCACGAGGTAGAGCTGGCCGGGGCCCGTCACCAGGTACAGGCGGCCGGCGCCGTAGTACATGTGCGTCAGGGATCCCCAGGCGCCCTGGCCGCCACGCTGGTTGAACGTCCGCACGGCGATTGCCCTGGTGGCAGGGTCGAGGCGGAATACAGATGTACGGTCAGCGCCGAATACGCCCCAGGGTGTCGAGACGAGGCCTCCCCAGACGGCCTTCCCCGCGAGCGGTGTCAGTGTCGCGACAAGGCTCTGGGTGGCAGGATTCCAGAGGAAGACGTGACCGCTTGACTGTTGAGGTGCGACACCCGTGCCGCCCAAGGCGGTCGTGGTACCAACGAGCAGCCCGTTCGACGCGTACGCGAGCGAGGTGATCGCCTCGTCCGGCACCGGCGTCGGGTAGACTTGCAGCTTGCCCGTCGCGGGATCGTAGTAGCCGAGCTCGCCTGGCAGGTATCCGTCCGTCGGGATTGTTCCGGCGTAGACGCCCTCAGGGCCCGCGGCCAAGGCAAAGAGCCGCGTTTCCTGCGGATCGCCCTGCAGCTGGATGTTGCCGATCAGCGCCGGATTGCCGGCGGCCAGGTTCCAGGGCCGAGACTCGTTGTAGGCGTAGAGCGCGGCGCCGGGGTAACCTCCGATGTAGAGCGTCCCCTGCCAGGATGCGAAGCTGTCTGCCTGCGGCTGGAACGGGTAGCGCGTAAAGGCGCCTCCGACGATGTGCGTCACCTCGCCGCCGATATACGGCGACGCCCAAAGCGACCCGTCGGCATCCTTGTACATGGCGGTGATGATACCCGGCGTGCCGGGCAGGTCTGCTTCCGCCAGGCCGAACTGCCAGCCGCCTGCGGCCGGGGTGACGGTGACGATCGAGCCTGTGTCGAGCACCCCGACCAGTTGGCCTGCCACGACCCCGGACGCGACGACGGGCGTCTGGGACAGGAACGACAGCGCCGCCGGGTAGTCGACGAATGTGGGTGGCTGGCTCGCGCTGTCGTTCCATCCCTCGGCAATCCTGCCGCCAGGCAGGAAGGTGTACGTCTGTGCCGCAATGGAGACGGACGTCTGCTCCGCCGCGCTCAGGTGGGGATAGCCCTCCTGCTGCTGCCCGTTCAGGTAGATGTCGAGCGCGCGCGACTCCCAGAGAATTTCGACCGTCGTCGGGCTGTCCACCTGGATGCGCTCGACGCCAGAGGTGTGCGTGCGCATGTCCTGGAAGACGCTGGTCTGATCGGTGGCAGGGTCGAACTGCACGACCTCCGCATAGGGGGTCAAGCCGGCGTAGACAGTTCCGTCGTAGGCGGCAATGGCGTGCACCTGGCTCTCGCCGCTCTGGCCCAGGAGTCCGTAGTCCTGCAGATGTCCCGTGCTCGGGTCGTAGGCGTATACCGATTGCGCCCCGATCCAGACGACACCTGTGCCCGGGTCGACGGCCAGGGACCAGATGGCGTCGGCGTGCATGGTCGCCACGACCTTGGCGGCCTTGGCACCGGGGCGCCAGGCGTACAGATAGCCTAGGCCCGTGTCCGAGTTTGCCGTGACGCCTGTGTACATGGTGCCGTCGTTGCCCCGGGCCACCGCCCAGGCGTTGTAGCCGTGGCCGAGGCGAACGCATGCGACCTCCTGTCCGCTCACTTTGAACTCGCAGAGCGTCGGCGGCAGACCGTTCGACACCTCGTAGACGTGGTTCGCTCCGACGAGTGCCGCCGGCGTGTGCGTCACCTCGACAGGATCGCCGACGAAGTGCATGGCGAACTTGGCTGTTGGCAGATAGGTCGAAGCGAACGTGGGCGTCGCGGCCAGCACGAGCGGCAGGATCGCGAGCAGAGGTCCCAGGAAGTGACGCTTGCGCAAAGGTATGTGCCCCCCTAAGGTGCACATACCTTTCCTCTGCTGGCCTCCGGTTTCCTGCGTTTCTTCGACGCCATAGGAGAGCAATCCCTATTCGACCGTCTCCAGGTCCTGCAGCAGGTCGAGCACCTCGCGCTGCGCTTCGAAGTCGAAGGCGTGTTCAGCCGCGTCAAGAAGCTGACGCAAAACGTAGCCTACCATCTGCTTCTCCGGGGGGCGGCTATAGTCTGCGGCCGTCACTCTGGCCGGGCTGCGAAGCTCGTACACGCCGGGAAGCAAGGGCCGATGCCAGTGAAGCCGGTCTTCGAGTTCGCTGCAGCGCTGCCAGATCTCCCCGAGAGTTGTCGCCATACCCGCGCCTAGCCGAGGGCTTCCGCCTTGGCGCTCTCAAGGGCCTCCAACGCACAGAGCCGGCACATCCTGCCACGGTAGTCCGCCGAGGCGTAGCCGTCGTCCTGGACATCCACGCCGTCCAGAAGCAGCTCGAGTGCCGCCTCAAAATCCGTCGTCTCCAGGCCGCTGCCCAGCAGCCGTCCGCTGGCGGCGGCGGCGGCATATGGGGCTAGCCCGACGCCTGTCACGCCGATGCCGGCTTCTACGCAGCGTCCGGACTCCATGCGCACCATGGCGCCAACCCCCGCGACCGCAAAGCCGGACGCCTTCTGCCGCAGCTTGCGGTAGCTCGAGCCGGCGCCAGGCTTCGGCTGCGGCAGTCTGAGACCCGCAAGCAGCTCCTCGGGTGCAAGCTCGGTCGTAAGTGGGCCGAGGAAGAACCCGTCGATCGGCAGCTCGCGCCGGCGGCCCGGCCCCACGACCTCGACCACGGCGTGCAGGGCGAGCAACGCAGCAGGCAGATCGCCGGCCGGATCTGCGTGGGCCGTGGCCCCCCCGATCGTGCCAAGGCGGCGTACCTGGCGGTCACCCGTAGCCTCGGCGGCCTCGCGCAGCACGCGCCAGGGCGCAGACTGCGCAAGTTCCGCATGACGGACCAGTGCGCCCACCCAAATGCCGTTCGCGTCGTGGCGAACTCCCTGCAGGTCCGCGATGTCCTGCAGATCCACCAGCAGTTCCGGCTCTGCCATGCGCAGTCGCAGCAGCGGCAGAAGGCTCTGCCCACCGGCGAGAGCCTTGGCCTCGGGCTGGGCGAGCAGGGCGAGCGCCTCGTCGATGGTGGCGGGACGTTCGTAGCGGAAGGCGGCCGGAATCATCGGCCCGCCTCCTGACGCGGCCGACCCAGCGGGTCGATGCCCGCCTCGGCCAGCACCCCTGCGGCCTTGCGCACGGCGAACACGATCGGCTGGTAGCCGGTGCAGCGGCAGATGTTGCCTTCGATGCCGTGTCGGACCTCGTCCTCGCTGGGGTTCGGGTTGCCGCTGAGCAGATCGCAGGCTGAAAGGATCATGCCCGGCGTGCAGTAGCCGCACTGCAGGCCGTCCTCGTTCCAGAACGCGGCCTGCAGGGGATGGAGTCCTCCCTCACGCACTTCTTCCGGCACGAGGTCCTTCAGTCCCTCGATCGTCACCACGTCCCGCCCTTGCGCCTGCAGGGCGAGCATGTTGCAGGACTTGACCGCGTGCCCGTCGAGCAGCACGGTGCACGCGCCGCACTGGCTCGTATCGCAACCGACCTTGGTGCCCGTCAGCGCGAGCTCGTCGCGCAGGAGATCCACTAGCAGCGTGCGCGGCTCGACGTCACGCCGCACTTGGCGTCCGTTCACCTTCAACTCGAGCTGCAAGTAAGCGGCACCTCCTAAAAAGCCTGCCGGAGAGGTTCCCCGACTCCGGTTTCCTTCTGGCCGCACCTGCCGTAATCCTGCGCAGGCCCTCTGCTATCATGTACTTCGCAAGCAAGGGAGGCCGTTTCATGCGCTGCGGCATCTTGACTGTGAGCGACCTGGGGGCGCAAGGCAAGCGGGCGGACACGAGCGGCGACGCGATCGCGGCGTTTCTCGCGGCGCAGGGTCACGAGCTCGCCTGGCGCGGCATCGTGCCGGACGAGGTCGAGGAGATCGCCAAGGCCCTGCTGCAGATGTCCGACGACCTGCACCTCGACTGCATCCTGACGACCGGCGGCACAGGGCTTTCCCCACGCGACGTCACGCCCGAGGCGACCGGGGCGGTCCTGACGCAGGCGGTGCCCGGCATCGCCGAGGCGATCCGTGCAGACGGCCTGCGCAAGACGCCGAGGGCCATGCTCTCCCGCGGTCTCAGCGGCGTGCGCGGCGACACGCTGATCATCAATCTGCCCGGCAGTCCCTCGGGCGTGAAGGACGGTCTTGAGGTGCTGGCGCCAGTGCTGCAGCACGCCATCGACATCCTGCGCCGGGCACCGACAGATCACTGATCCCGACAAGAGGGAAAACGAGGGGCCGGCTGGGCCCCTCGCTTTCCCTCTGCTTGCGCTCAGCGGATCAGGATCCGCGTTGCCAGAGCCCGCTCCGCCCGCCGGACTTGCGTTCAAGCCGGACGTCCTGGATCTCCATGCCGCGGTCGATCGCCTTCAGCATGTCGTAGACGGTGAGGCACGCCACCGAAACGGCCGTCAGGGCCTCCATCTCCACGCCGGTGCGGCCGACCGTGCGGGCCTCGGCCTCGACCGCGATCCCGTCCTGGAGCTCGCGGAAGTCCACGCGCACCTCTGTGAGGGGCAGCGGATGACAGAGCGGAATGAGATCGCCCGTGCGCTTGGCGGCCTGGATGCCCGCCACCCTGGCCACGGCAAGCACATCGCCCTTCGCGGCGGCGCCGCGGAACAGCACTTCGCGGGTGGGATCGGCCATATGCACCCGGCCGCTCGCGATCGCCACGCGCTCGGTCTCGGGCTTGGCGCCCACATCCACCATGTGCACCCGGCCCCGCTCGTCGAAGTGGCTGGGTACCGGACCGCTCCCGGATTCCGGGTTCATGTCTGCTCCCCCATCGCCCCGGGTTACTTGTAGCTGTAGAAGCCCCGACCGGACTTGCGGCCGAGGTAGCCCGCCTGGACGTACTGGCGCAGCAGGGGACACGGCCTGTACTTCGGGTCGCCGAAGCCTTCCTGCAGCACCTCGAGTATGTAGAGGCAGGTGTCGAGGCCGATGAAGTCCGCCAGCTGCAACGGTCCCATCGGATGGTTCATGCCGAGCCGCATCACGGTGTCGATGTCCTCGGCGCTCGCGATGCCCTCGTAAAGTGTGTAGACCGCCTCGTTGATCAGCGGCATGAGCACCCGGTTGGAGACGAAGCCCGGGAAGTCCTTGGCCCGCACGGTCGTCTTGCCATAGGCCTTGGCCTCGGCCTCGACGGCCGAGGTGGTCTCCTCGGACGTCTGGATGCCTGTCACCACTTCGACGAGCTGCATCACGGGGACGGGGTTCATGAAGTGCATGCCGATGAAGCGCTCGGGCCTCGCCACCTTCGCCGCCAGGCGCGTGATCGGCAGGGAGGACGTGTTGCTTGCAAGGATCGCGCTTTGCGGCGCCAGCTCGGAGACTGCCTGCCAGAGCCTGGCCTTGTCCTCGAAGCGCTCGATGATCGCCTCGACGACGAGATCCGCCTCGCGTGCCGCCTCGAGATCGAGGCTGAACCGGACGCGGGCGAGGGTGCTGTCTGCCTGCTCCTGGCTGAGCTGACCGCGCTTGACGAGACGGCCGAGAGATGTGCGCATCGTCTCGCGGCCCCGATCCAGAAAGTCCTGCGCGACATCGTGCACCGTGACGCTGCGGCCGGCCTGGGCGGCAACCTGTGCGATGCCGCTGCCCATCTGGCCCGCACCCACCACCAGTACCCGCTCCATCAGACGTCCACCCGTACGACCGTCGCTTCGCCCTGGCCGCCGCCTGAGCAGATCGCCGCGACGCCATAGCCACCGCCGCGGTGGCGCAGCTCGTAGATCAGGGTCATCAGGATGCGCGCCCCGGAGGCTCCGATCGGGTGGCCGTAGGCGACGGCCCCGCCGTTCGGGTTGACGATCTCGGGGTCGACGCCGAGCATCTTGGTCGATGTGATGGCGACGGCCGCGAACGCCTCGTTGATCTCGACGAGCGCGAGATCCTTCGCCTTGATACCTGCCCGGTCGAGCGCCTGCTGGGCGGAGAGCGCCGGCACCGTCGCAAGGTAGGCGGGCTCCTGCGACACGGCTCCGTGCGAGAGGATGCGTGCGAGCGGCTTGAGTCCCCGGCGCTGCGCCTCGGCCGCCTCCATCAGGAGGACCGCCGAGCCACCGTCGTTGAGCGCGGGCGCGTTGCCGGCGGTGATGCCATGCGTCGGGTCGAAGACCGGCTTCAGCTGCTGCAGGCGCTCAAGGGTGGTCTCGGGGCGCGGCCCCTCGTCCTTCGCCAGCTCTGCCTTGCCGAACTTGACAGGCACGATTTCGTCGTCAAGGCGTCCGGCCGACATGGCGTCCTTGGCCCGCATCTGCGAACGGTACGACCACTCGTCCATCTCCTGCCGGCTGACGCCCATCTCGAGCGCGACGCGACCGCCGTGCACGCCCATGTGCACGTCGCCGAAGGCGCACCAGAGGCCATCGTGCACCACCGAGTCGACGATCTCGCCATTGCCCATGCGATAGCCGTAGCGTGCCTTGTAGAGCAGGTACGGGGCTTGCGACATGCTCTCCATGCCGCCCGCGAGCACCACCTTCGCCTCGCCGAGGCGGATCGCCATGTCACCAAGATTCACTGCCCTCAGGCTCGAGGCGCAGACCCTGTTGATCGTGTCCGAAGGCAACTCGACCGGCAGGCCCGCCCTGACCGTGGCCTGCCGCGAAGGAATCTGGCCGACGCCTGCCTGCACCACCATGCCCATATAGGCGTAGTCGATTGCGGAGCCCTCGATGCCTGCCTGGGCAACCGCGGCGCGAATGGCCTGCGCGCCGAGCTCCGCCCCGGGCACATCCTTGAGTGCCCCGCCGAACTTGCCGATCGGAGTGCGCTTGGCCGCCACGACCCACGTTTCCGGCATACGATCCCTTCCTTCCTCTGCTGGTGCCGTCACTCTCCGACGACGCGGATCTCTGCGCCGATGGCGGACAGCTTCTCCGCGAGATGCTCGTAGCCCCTCGCGACGTGCCGCACCCCATCGACCTCGGTGCGCCCCTGCGCACTGAGACCCGCGATCACCAGCGCCGCGCCGCCGCGGATGTCCCGCGCGACGACCGGCGCACCAGTGAGCACGTTCGTCCCCCGGACGAGCGCCGTATTGCGCTCGATCTTGATCTGCGCCCCCAGGCGCACAAGCTCGTTGGCAAAGCCGAAACGGTTGTCGAAGATGGTCTCCTCCACCACCGACACCCCGTCCGCCTGGCAGAGCGCTGCCACCAGTTGCGGCTGTAGGTCGGTGGGGAATCCCGGGTGCGGCTGCGTCTGTACGTCGATCGCGCGGAGCCGCTCCGGGGCGTCCACAGTGATCGAGTCCTCGTCCACCTCGACGTGGGCGCCTGCCTCGCCGAGCTTGATGACGAGCGTGCGCAGGTGCTCCGGGATGATCGGGCTGACGCTGACGCGCCCGCCGGTGGCTGCTCCCGCCAGCATGAACGTGCCCGCCTCCAGGCGGTCCGGGATGACCTCGTGTGCCGCGCTGTGCAGGCGCTGGGCACCCTCAATGCGGATGACGTCGGTGCCTGCGCCCCGCACGCGCGCGCCCATCGCGTTGAGGAAGTTCGCGAGATCCACGATCTCGGGCTCCTGCGCGGCGTCCTCCAAGATGGTCATGCCGTTCGAGATGGAGGCGGCGATCATCAGGTTGCAGGTGGTGCCGAACGACTTGCGATCCACGTAGAAGCGCGAACCGACGAGTCCGCCGGGGGCCTCCGCCAGGATGGCGCCGTGCTCCACCCAGGCCCTCGCGCCGAGCGCCTGGAAGCCGCGCAGGTGGAAGTCCACAGGACGCGCGCCGATGTCGCAGCCGCCGGGCACGGCCACCTCGGCCTGCCCCAGGCGGGCCAGCAGCAGACCGACGATGTAGGTCGATCCGCGCAGGCGCGCCGCCCGGTCATAGGGCGCCACGTACGCGCTGAGGCCGCTGGCGTCCATCTCGAGCGTCTTGGGTCCGGTGAACTCCGCCTTTGCGCCAAGCGCCCGCAGAATTTCGATCAGATCGAGAATGTCGGTGTAGCTCGGGATATTCTGCAGTACCGATACGCCCTCCGAAGCCAGGGCGGCAGCGGTGATGATCGGCAGGGCCGAATTCTTCGCACCGTTCACGGGCACGGAACCGATCAGGCGATTGCCGCCTTCGATCGCATACAAGGCCAAGGCACTCTCTCCCAGCGTCGCGCAATGGGGCGCCGTCAGAAACTTCTGGCCCCACAGGCAGGATACGCCCTCAGCCTGTTTCTCCGCTAGCGGCGATAGTTCGGTGCTTCTTTCGTGATGTCGACATCGTGCGGGTGGCTCTCCAGCAGCCCCGCGTGCGTGATGCGCACGAACTGCGCTTCCCGCCTCAGTTCCTCGATGGTCGCGGCCCCGACGTAGCCCATGCCCGCACGCAACCCGCCGACCATCTGATAGATGGTGTCGGCGAGCGGGCCGCGGTACGGCACGCGCCCTTCGATGCCCTCCGGCACGAGCTTGCTCTGTCCCTCCTGGAAGTAGCGGTCGCTCGATCCTTCCTTCATGGCGCCGAGGGAACCCATGCCGCGATAGCTCTTGAAGCTGCGGCCCATGTAGATCTCCATCTCGCCCGGCGACTCCTCGGTGCCCGCCAGGAGCGAGCCCAGCATCGCCGTATGCGCCCCGGCGGCCAGGGCCTTCGTGATGTCTCCGGAGGTGCGGATGCCGCCGTCGGCGATGACCGGGACGTCCGCTGCCACGGCCGCCTCGACGCAGTCCAGGATGGCCGTGATCTGCGGGACGCCGATGCCGGCGACGACGCGCGTGGTGCAATTGTGCACCGCGACCCGGTCGGCGACATAGCTTTCGTCCTCCTCCACCTGGAGGTTGTAGACGAAGAGGCTCTCCTCGACAACCTTCACGTCCTTGATCGTGGCGTAGGTGCCGCCCTCGCCCTGCCACATGCCCTGCTGGCGCATCGCCCGGGGCGCCGCCGTGGTCTGGCCCCGCAGTTCCGGGAACTCCGTGCGGAAGCGACCGACCTGCTCGCCAGAGATCCTCACCGTGTACTGCGCGTGCCCGTTCGCCCGCGCGGGCCTTCCCATGCGCACACTCGGCGTGTAACCGAGCCGCATCATCATCTCCGCCACCTGGCTCGCCAGCGCAGGGGAGGTGGTCTTGTAGGCGACGCGCCCACTCTCGCGCAAGGTGCCGTCGCCGCGCAGGGCACCGATCAAGAACTCGCGCAGCAGTTCGGGCGCCTGTTCCATGACCTCCTGCGGCACCTGCTTGTCCGGCGCGTGTCCCGGGATCAGGTCTTCAAAGAAACGGGCGAGCGCGTGGCTGCTCACCAATACGCTGACGCCCTTGCCGCGCCGGCTGTGGACGATCGTCGTCCCCTCGCAGCCGAAGACTTCAGCCACCAGCCTGATGAGGTCCTGGTAGGACGCGCTTTCGTCCTCTTGAAGGGCGAAGCGCAGCTGGCGGCTGTCGACCTTTCCGACGCAATGACCGTCGGCGGCATAGTAGCCGATGAGACGCATGAGCCGTCCGTCGAGCGTGACGCTGCGGCGTACGCGGTGCATGGGGGTAGAACGCTCGTGGCCGACCGCCTGGAGCTGCTCCTCCACGGCAGCCGCGGGCTCGTCCGCGAAATCGCGCCGCCGGAGAACATTGCTGCCGATGACACGCTCGGTCGTACCGGAATGGCTTGCCGATGCGGCATAGTTCTCAGCGTCGCGGCTTCCGTCTCGGGCGACAAGCCACTCGCCTTCGACCCGGTAGCTCGGCACGCTGAGGCGCAGATCGTACGAGACTTCCTGCACATGTGCCTCGCGCAGCGGCATGAACAGCACGTCCTGCGACGCGAGACTGCCTGCTTCCACCCAGTCGAGGCCGTGGTTGTACTTGGCCCTGGAGAAGTAGTACTTGCCGCCAGCATGGCGCTTCTTAGCTCCATCCGCCGGGAAGTGCACGGCGAAGAAGGGGTGGTTCGGGGTGACACGCAAGGTGCCGGGTGCGCCATGGATGCTCAGGTGAACCATCGGGCCCGAATACGGGCGACGGTAGACGGTCTGCACCTGACGGATCCGGCCGCGATGCGTCACGACGAAATCGCCCGGCAGGACTTGCGCGATCGGTCGGACTGAGCCGTCCGCCATCAATATCTCAGTTTCAGGACCAACGCATATGCTCCCGGGCCCTACCCCTACCTTGATGGCGTCCGCACCGGCGGCGATCAGGGCCTTGGTGCCCGCGCCCGTCGCCACGTTGCCGGCGATCAGCTCGACGTCGGGGAAGCGGTTCTTGATGTCCCCGACCGCGGCCAGCACGTTCTTCGAGTGGCCGTGCGCGGTGTCGAGCACGAGACAGTCGACGCCGGCGTCGACCAGGGCCCTGGCGCGATCGAGCCTGTCCTTGCCGACCCCGATCGCGGCCGCCACCAGCAGGCGGCCCTTGCCGTCCTTGGCGGAGCTTGGGAACTTCTGTGCCTTCTCGATGTCCTTGATCGTGATGAGGCCGCGCAGTTGGTAGTTGTCGTCGACGAGCGGCAGCTTCTCGATGCGGTGCTTCGCCATGATCTGCTTGGCCTCCGCGAGCGTCGTGCCCACGGGCGCCGTGACGAGCCCCTCGCGCGTCATGGCCAGGTCGAGCGGCCGATCGAGGTCTTCCTCGAAGCGCACGTCGCGGTTCGTGATGATGCCGACGAGCCGCTCTGCCTCGACAATGGGAACGCCCGAGATGCGGTACCTCGCCATCATCTCGAGCGCGTCGCGGATCGTATGGTCGCGGGTCAGGAAGATCGGGTCGAGAATCACGCCGTTCTCGGATCGCTTCACCTTGTCGACCTCGCCGGCCTGGGCCTCGATCGACATGTTCTTGTGGATGACGCCGATGCCGCCCTCGCGCGCCATCGCGATTGCCATGCGCGACTCCGTCACCGTATCCATGCCGGCCGAAAGAATCGGGATGTTCAGGCTCAGCCGCCGCGTGAGGCGCGTCTTTGTCTCCACGTCGTTCGGCACCACTGAGGAGTGGGCCGGAACCAGCAGCACGTCGTCGAACGTCAATCCCTCGCGGAGAACCTTGTCCGCCGCCACTGAGCGAAGCCTCCCCAATCCGTGTATTTAAAGCAGCATACCACCCCCCGCCTCCCGCTTCCAGCATGCCGAAGCGAACGCAGCCGCCGGAGCCGAATCCATTGGCCCCGCGACTTTAGGTCGGCATGAGCGCCATTCAGCGGAGCCGCGACCAGGTGCGGCCCCCGTCGCCCGTTCTGTAAATACCGGAGTTCGTGTCGAGGTACCCGACCTCGGCACTGACGAAGCTGAGGGCCCGATCGGGGAGGCCGAACATCTCCAGCGCCGCAGTCTGCGGCAAGGCCTCGGCCTTCCACACGATGCCGCCGTCCGTCGTTCGCAGCAGCGTCTTGGCGCCCAGCTGGCCTGGCGCCAGCACCCACCCGTCCTCGGCATTGACAAAATCGACCGCCGCATAGTTGGACGCCGGCAACCTCCCGACTCTCCGCCAGCCGGCGCCGCCGCTCGCGGTGCGGTAGAGGACACCGGTGGGGGCGTCGAGTGCCCAGCCTTGGCTGGGCGAGAGGAACCAGGTGGCCAGCATGTCCCCTGGCCCTGAGAACGGCACGCTGCCGGAGGTGTGCCACGTCTTGCCGCCATCTTGGCTGATCCTGACCCGCGGCAGCCCTTGCAAGACCTCCTGGCCCGCAAAGGCCTGCAAGTTCACACGGCCGATCCAGCCGGCTGCGTCGCCGATCCTGCGCACGACGCGCCAGGTCCTGCCGCCGTCCCCCGAGCGCAGCACCTGCCCCGGAATCAGGCGCCCCACGGACGGCGTCGTGGCGAAGACGTAGCCCACGCCGGTTCGGGTGAACGTGAAGCCGGACAGCGTTACGCCTGAAGCGAAGGCGTGCAGCATCTGCCACGTCCGCCCGGCATCGCGCGTTGCGAGCAGGCTGTAGTGTCCGGCCACGAGGGCCATGCCGTAGCCCAGGTTCCGGGTGACGAACTGAATTCCAAGGTTGGGAGAGAGCGGCGGCCAGACAGGACGGAAGGAGGTGGTTGCGGCAGAACTGTGGAGAACGTCCGCGCCCGGGTCCGCGACCCAGATGCCCCCCTGGCCGTCGAGCGAGATGGCCGCGATCTGCACGCCCTGGGCAAGCACATCCTGTGCCCTGCCGGCAGGTGGGATCCACGTGAGATCGTTCCCGGACTGCCCCACCGCAAATGCTCCCTGGGAAGAGGCGGAGAGCCGGGTGACGACGGGTAGCGGCCCTGGCATCTGCGAGAGGGCGGAGAGAGACTGCGCGGTCTTCAGCTGCCAGTGCAGCCCGCCATCCCGGCTGAGCACGAGGTCGCTGCTGCAGTGCGGCATGGCGCAGGCCGACCCTTCGTTGAAGACCGCCCAGGCAGTCGAGCCCGAGACGGCAAGGAGGTTGATGCCGCTCGGGCCGTTCTCTGTGCTCCCATACGGCACGTCGATCTGCCCGCTGCCAAGGAAATAGGTGTCGGCAACGAAGAGGGACGCGGGAAGCTGCCAGACGGCCTGCCAGGTCCCGCCGGCATCGGCCGTGCGCCAGATCCTCCGGTCAGAGGTGGCAAGTCCGACCGTCGGCGAGAGGAAGAGGACGTCATTGGCGCGCGCCGGGAGCGTCGCGGCCTGCCAGCTGCGGCCCCCGTCCGCGGTGCGGTAGAGGATCCCGTCGAGAAGCGCGTAGCCCTCCCGGCCGCCGGCCGCCAGGGCCACCTTGTCGAGGCTCTCGCGGTACGGCTTGGTGCGTAGACGCTGCGTCTGACGCAGCTGCCAGGTGGCACCGCCGTTGGACGTGGCGAAGAGCTCGGCACGGTTCTTCGTCTTGCCGACCAGAAAACCGCTCTGCGCGCTCGTGAAGTCGAGACCGGTCACCTCAAGGTCCGCGGGCAGCGCGTGGCGCGTCCAGCTGCGGCCACCGTCGGAGGTGGCGAGCAGGATGGCCGGCCCGGCGCCAGCGCTGCCAAGCGGTGTGGTCCACGGCGGCTGCGCAACGGCCATGAAGCCGATCTCGGCGGAGAGGAACTGCATCGCCAGCGGGTCGCGCTGCGGCGGGATCCCCCGGACGACGGCAGGCTTCGTCTGCCTGACCGAAAACGTCTGGCCGGGCTGCGCCTGCGCCGCAGAGCAGCCGGCCAGGAGCAGCCCGAGCAGCGCGGCTCCGCTGCGCATGCGCACGCCCATCACCTCGCCACCACCGTAGCGCGTCCGCCAGCCGGCTTCCATAGTGGATCCTGGATGATCCGCCAGAGGAGATCCTCAGAGATCCTTGCCGGTATCATGTGCGACCGTGCCGCCAGACCTAGCAGGTAGCTTTGACGCTGGCTTCCTGCTGCCGAGGATCTGGTTTCACAGCGATCAGAAACCGCTGCGAGCCGACGTTGCCCAGCAACGCCGCTTCGTTCTTAGTTCTGTAGGTATTCCGATACGGTGTTGCGGTTACCGCTCATATCCACCTGTGTCCAGGTCGCCTTTATGGGGAAGCTGAGTCCGTTTGGGAAGGAAACCAAGACACCCTCGCTGCCTGGCACGTCCAATGGATCGCTTGCCGATTGCGTGATCCACGATTCGCTGTTCCCCACACGCACCCTCCGTACGTATAAGAACTTCGCAATGCCGTGATCGCCCGTTGTGTCAGTCAAAGTCAGGTTCATGGCGGTCTGTGTACCTTTGTTCTGCAGAATTACCGTGCCGTCATCGGAGGGTGCGCCGAACGACGACATCGTGAGAACGAGTTTAGGGTCGAAGGTCTTAGCCGAAGCGTTCACGTTGGACTGATTCGCTGCGCCACATCCACCCAATACGAGAGCCAGAAGGGCTATTCCGATTCCGATTTGTTTCATTCTCTTTCCCCCTATTTCCAGTATACTCCATTCAGAATTTACCTCATAGAAGGTTTTTTGTGGTGGTGAACTTCACGGAGAACGGGCGTAGCCAGCGCTTCAGGCCGCTGTGAGATGCTAGATGCCAAGCTCGTGCACGCCACGCTTCGCGTTCAGGATCTGAAGCGGGATCTTGTTCGTCCGTGTAAACGCCCCATACGCAGAGGCTGCATCAGTACACGGTATGCAGTTCTGCACGCAGCCGTTCATTGCCCCCTGCAGCTGCTTTGCGGTGACATGTCCAAATCCTGTGACTTCGGACACAGTGCCCTCCTGCCTGTCGCGTGCGACCAAGACAGAGACCTGGTAGTGGCTGATTACTCGCAGTGCCGCCTTGCCTCCCGAATACCGTGCAGCTCGGGTAAGGTGCCGGGACCCCTTCTGCGACTCCAGGAAGAAGGTCTCGTCGGCTTCCACAATGCCTGTCAGGTTTGGCTTGGGGAGTTGCCGGAGCCCGGAAAGGATCTTGTGCCTCCAGTAGAAGGCGGTCGGCACTCTGATGCCAACCTGCTGCGCCGAACGTTGGATGGACATCCCCTGGATCATGCACCAGGCATACTTCAGCCGCGCGTTTATGTCGTAGTGGGTCCCCGCCATTGGGGATACAGTGGCGTCGTTGAAGGTCTTTCGGCAGTTCACGCACCGATACCGCCACCGGTTCTTGTACTTGCCGTGACGATGAACATGCGTTGACCCGCAGCGCGGACAAGCGAACCCCTTGGCGAACCTCTTCTCTCTGAAATCAACTACCACGTGTGGGCTGGCTATCGGTTGAAGTAGCCGAGCCAACTGCTTGTAGAGGAACTCATGATCGCTGGCGGGAAGCTGCACGAGTGTCTGAGCCATAGCCACAGCGGTTGGGCTTGCCAAAGGATGCCACCTCAGGGTTCAGTAGCAAAAGACAAAGAGAGCCGCCGCCGTTTCCGGCGGACGGCCAAGGCTCGTTTCTTCTGCTGCAGGGCGTCAGCGCCCGGTGGCGCCGCTGCGTCCCGCTTCCGGCCGCTCCACCGCGTGTCCGAGGCGCTGCGCGAGGCGGTAGACGTCGCCTGCACCCATCACCAGGAGGACATCGCCGGGCTTGAGCACCTCCTGCAGATACGTCTCCGCCTCCTCGGCACCATGCACGTGGTGCACCTTCGTGCCATGCGCCGCCATGCTCTGGGCGAGCCTCTCCGACGAGATGCCGGGGATCGGGGCTTCGCCCGGGGGCGAGTAGATGTCGAGCAGCCAGGCCTCGTCGGCCTGCTTGAACGCCTGCGCGAACTCCTCGAAGAGCAGCTTCGTCCGGGCGTAGCGCTGCGGCTGAAAGACGGCCAGCACGCGAGCCGGCTTCAGCTCCCGCGCGGCCTCAAGGACAGCCGCGATCTCCGTGGGGTGATGCGCATAGTCCGAGACGACAGTGATGCCCTGTCCCCTGCCGACAATCTCGAAGCGGCGGGCCGCGTTGCGGAAGCGGCGCAGGGCGCTGATCATCACATGCGGGCTCACGCCGAGGCTGTCTGCGACAGCGATCGCCGCCAGGGCGTTGCGCACATTGTGCAGGCCGGGGATCAGCAGCTCGAAGCGGCCGATGGCCCCCTCCGGGCCGACCGCCGTGAAGCGGTGGCCTCCGCCCTGGACGGGCAGCACGCGCAGGGCACGGTAGTCGCTGCCGCTGGCAATGCCGTAGGAGACGCAGGGCCGGCCGCTCGAGAGCGCGATCTCGCGCACCAGCGGGCTGTCATGGCAGATGAAGGCCTTGCCGGTGGTGCCGGCGAGAAAGGTGCGGTAGGCGGCGATCACATTCGCGAAATCGCCTGCGTAATGGTCGAGGTGCTCAGGTTCCGCGTTCGTCAGCACGGCAATCTCCGGATGGTACCGCAGGAAGGAGCCGTCGCTCTCGTCCGCCTCGGCGATGACGATGGGACCATGGCCAATGCGCGCGTTGCCGCCGAGCCAGTCGAGCTCGCCGCCCACCACGACACTCGGGTCGAGCCCGGCTTCGATCAGGATGGCGGAGATCATCGAGGTCGTGGTGGTCTTGCCGTGCGTGCCGGTGACGCAAATGCCGCGGCCGTGCTCGAGGATGCGGGCGAGCATCTCGGACCTGTGCACCACCTGCGCACCGCGCGCACGCGCCGCCAGCACCTCCACGTTGTCCGCGGGCACATCGGTCGAATAGATGACGATATCCGCGCCAGCCTGGTTTTCCGCGCGGTGTCCATAGGTGATCGGCACGCCGATCTGCGCTAGCCGTTCGGTGCGGGAGGACGGCTGGACGTCGGATCCGGTCACCACACTGCCTTGGCCTTTGAGCACATACGCGATCGCACTCATGCCGTAGCCGCCGATTCCGACGAAATGCGCGTGCACCTTTGCAATCCCCCCGGTTCAGCCTTTCGCTACGCTCAAAAGAGTTCCTAGCTCGGACTATGGTCGCCGGGATTGTCTTGCGCCAAACGCCGGTACGCAGCTGCGAGCTCTCGGTAGTGCTCGGCCGACCGCCTCAGCCACTCCACCTCCTCCGGCCGCAGGGCCCGGAGCACCCGCGCGGGCACGCCGGCCGCCAGCATGCCTGCCGGCACCTCCTTGCCCTCGGGCAGCAGGGCGCCCGCGGCCAAGAGGGCCCCCTCCCCCACTTTGGCGCCGTTCAGGATGACGGCCGCCATGCCGATCAGGGCACCGTCGGCGATGCTTGCGCCGTGCACGATCGCGCGATGCCCGATGGTGACGTTCCGCCCGACCTTCAGAGGGAAGCCAGGGTCGGCGTGGGCGACGGCGCCGTCCTGGAGATTCGTTCCCGCGCCGATCTCGATCCGCTCGGCGTCGCCGCGCAGCACGGCGCCGTACCAGACAGATGCCCCCTCGCCGATCGCGACGTCGCCGACGATGTCCGCCGACGGCGCGACAAAGACGCCCGCCGCCAGCTTCGGTTTGCCGGTCGGGCTCTCGTGCAGCAAAGGAATCCCTCCTTCAAGGCTTGAACGGGTGGATCACCGGCTCGGCGCCCATGTCCCAGGGCGATCGCTGCCCCGCCTCGTACATCGTGAGGCCGAGCCTGGCGATCATGGCTGCGTTGTCGGTGGTGTGGCCCAGCGGAGGCACGAGCAGCGAGAGACCCTCGCGACGCAGGGCGTCCGCGAAGCGCTGCCTGAGATAGCCGTTCGCGGAGACGCCGCCGGCAAAGATGAGGCGACGGCAGCCGGTCTGCCTCTGGGCGAGCGACGCCCGTTCCCAGAGCTGGTCGAAGACGGCCGCCTGGAAGGCGGCCGCGATGTCCTCCGGTGCCGCCCCCTGGCGCCGCAGCGACTGGGCGGCCGTCTTGAGCCCGGAAAAACTGAAATCAAGACTTCCCTGGAAGAGGCCGACGCGCGGCAGGCGGGCGCGGTCCGGATCGCCGGTCCTGGCTAGGCTCTCGATCGCCGGGCCGCCGGGATAGCCGAGCCCGAGGCTTCTCGCCACCTTGTCGAATGCCTCGCCCGCGGCGTCGTCCCTGGAACGGCCAAGCACCTGGACCCCGGTCGGCCCAGCGAGCAGCAGAAGATCGGTGTGGCCGCCCGACGCCACCAGGGCCAGGTCCGGGTAGCGGGGCTCCGCCTCGAGGTAGGCCGCGTGGGCATGCGCGACCACATGGTTCACGCCGACGAGCGGCAGCTGGCGCGCGAACGCGAACGCCTTCGCCCAGGAGAGGCCGACCATCAGGGCGCCGGCGAGCCCCGGCCCCCGCGTCACAGCGACGAGGCCGACATCTTCGCTTCGGACGCCCCCCTGGGCCAGAGTCTCGCGCACGACAGGGCCGATTCGCTCGAGATGCCGCCGCGCCGCCACCTCTGGCACGACGCCGCCGAAGGCCTCGTGCAGGTCGATCTGGCTCGCGACGACGGAGCCGAGCAGCCGTCCGTCCTGCCGCAGCACCGCGGCGGCCGTCTCATCGCAGCTCGTCTCGATGCCCAGGCAGAGGAGATCGTTCAATGCCGGCCCTCCCCCGGCATCTCGCCCCAGACCATGATGTAGGCGTCCTCGCCGTTGTCGGTGTAGTACCCGCGGCGCAGCCCGACCTTCTGGAAGCCGAGCGACGTGTAGAGATGCTGCGCCACGTTGTTCGTGACCCGCACCTCGAGCGTCACCCGCACGCCGCCCTGCATCCGGGCGAGATCCATCTCGGCCTGCATCAGCAGCCTGCCGACACCCTTGCCGCGGGCATCCGGATGCACGGCGACATTCGTGATATGGCCCTCGTCGATGACGAACCACATGCCGATATACCCCACCACCCGCTGGCCGGCCCGCGCGATCAGGTAGTGCGCGTAGGCGTTCTCGGTCAGCTCCGAGACAAACGCCCGCCTGGACCAGGGCGTCGGGTACGAGCGGCGTTCGATCACGAGCACCTGGTCGATGTCGCCCAGCTGCATCTCCTCGATGCGCACCGGTTCATCCATCGAGTCTTCGGGGTGCGGTGGCCGGCGGCCGAAGGTAAAGCGCAGCGGTGGATAGCGCATCGTCCAGTGCCTCCTCCCGAGCACGCATCGCAAAGAGTCCGAGCCTTGCGGCCCCCATCTGGCTGGGTCCTATGCGGGCGAAGGCGAATCCGCGCACGATCTCCTCGTGCCGCCGTACGGCGTCGCCCATCACTTCCACGGGCCTCCCGAAGGACCGGCACTCCTCAAGGAACTCCCGCATCGGGCGCATGCCCGGTCCGATGCGCTCCTCGGGCAGTCCCTTCCGGCGCACCTCGTAGAGCGCGCAGAAGGCGTCCTCCCGCCGGGCATCCAGCGCCGGCGCGTAGAGCCCTTCGAGGCTGCGGCTCGCAGCGCTCGCCCAGAGTCCCGGCACGCCGAACACCGGGATGCCGAGCCCTTGCCCCATCGCCTCGGCCGCCGCGAGGCCGATGCGGATGCCCGTGTAGGACCCGGGTCCGCGGTCGACGGCGATCTGGCCGACGGCGGCCTGCGACAGCCCTGCGAGGCGCAGGGCTTCGGCGATGGCCGGGACGAGTCGGGCCGAGTGCAGGCGCGGGGCCTCCTGCTCGACGTCCGCGAGCAGGGCGCCGTCGGCCCCGAGCAGGGCCACGCCGAGCAGGTCGCCGGTCGTCTCGATGCAAAGCCAGTTGCCGCTCATGCGGGCCACCCGAGGCGCCCGAGCGCCTCCTGTGCGGCGGAGCCAAAACCCTCAAGTTCCGCCGAGCGGCGCTCGCCCTCGCCCGTCAAGCGGATCTCGAGCCGCTCCAAAGGCCAGTCCCCTTCGGCGCGCTCGGGCCATTCGACGAGCAGCACGGCGTCAGGCGCGAAAATCTCCTCCATGTCGAACTCCCTGAGGTCCGCCTGCCCGAGGCGATACAGATCCAGGTGGTAGAGACCGTCCGGATAGGCCTGAAGCAGGGTGAATGTCGGACTCGGCGCATAGGCGATGCCGGTGCGGGCTTCGATGAATCCCTGGCAGAGGGTCGTCTTTCCGGCTCCGAGCTCGCCGCGCAGCAGGATGCAGAGTCCGCCCTGCACCGCCTGCCCCAGGGCGCGCCCCAAGGTGCGCGTGGCTTCGGGGCCGTCCAGCTCGATCCGCCTCATTGCCCGCCCCCGCTGAAATGGCTGTAGCCGGTCGGCGCAAGGGGTCCAAGGTCCTGGCCACGCCGTACGGTCAGGCCAGCCTCATGCTCCCGGATGCGGCCGATCGCCGTGCAAGGCGGCAGGTCGCCGCCCTGGGCGGCCAACCGCTCGAGAAGGTCGTCCGGACCCGTGAACACGAGTTCGTAATCCTCGCCGCCACCGTAAGCGTAGCGCAGCGCAAGGCTCCTGGGAATGTCGGCGACCACCGGCAGGGCCGGCTCGTCCACTTCGATGCCGACGCGAGAGGCATCCGCGATCGCCTTGAGCTCCGGATAGAGGCCGTCCGAGACATCGACGCAGGCCCGAGCCCCACCCTCCGACAGCAGGCGGCCGAGCCGCATGCGCGGCAGGGGGCGCAGGAAGCGGTCGACGTCTGGCCCCTGCCGCCCGGTCCGCGCAAGCTCCAGCCCCCTGGCGGACGCCCCCAGGGTTCCCGAACAGTAGAGGCGGTCGCCCGGGCGGGCGTCCGACCTGAGCAAGGGACGGCTGGACGCGGCGAACACGCTCACCGCGATGAAGACCGTCGGGGACGCCACGGTGTCGCCGCCTGCGAGCTCGGCGTCGCTCGCCTCCCCGCACGCCCCCATCCCCCGGTAGATCTCGAGCGCGTCCTCGAGGGCGAAGTCCTCCGGCAGCCCGATCGAGACCGTGTAACGCGCCCTGCCTGACGCACCGCTCGCCGCCAGATCGGAGAGGGCGCCCGCGAGGGCGCGGAAGCCGATGTCGCGCCAAGCCATGAAGGCGGGGTCGAAATGGGTTCCCGCCACCATGACGTCGCTGCTGACGAGCATTCTGGGCGCCATCGGCTCCAGGAGCGCGCAGTCGTCCGCCAGGTCGAGCCCGCCGGACCCCGCGAATGCCCGCAGGCGCTCGATGAACCCCCACTCCCCCACGTCCCTCAGCCGCATCCCGTGCCCCCCCGAAAGGTTTTCCGCCTACGGCCGCCAACTCTCGTACACGTGGAAGCGCAAAAGAGACGGATCGGAATCTACCCTTCCCTGCTCGCCCGTCATCGCCCGCCGCAGGCGCTTGGCGATATCGAGATCGTCACGGGCCAGACGCTTGCGGATGTCCTGGCGGCTCAGCCTTCGCTGCTCGCCGCCCTCTACCTGCCGGAGCAGGAGCCCCTGGACTTGCCGCCCGTCTACGCCCTGGGTCCCGCCGCCTGGCGGCTCGGAGCCCAAGGACTCTCCGGCGCCGCGCAGGGCGGTCAGCGCGGCGTGGCCGCGCGGGCGCTCGAGACGGTCGGCGCCCTGCTGGCCGAGGGGCCGCTGCCGCCCAGTCCCCGCCCGCTACGCCTGCACGCCTTGCGCGAAGCGGTCGGGCAGGGCATGCTCGCCATCGCGGGCGGCGGCCGTGTCGGCCGCTCGCTGCAGTCCCTCGCCAAGAGCGCCAAGGTGCGGGCCGGCCTGATCTCGGACCACGCGCCGAAGGCCCTGCGGCCCGTACGCTGGCAGCATGCCGGCAGCCTCCTGCGGGATGCCCGGGCCGTCATCTGGGCCGCCGAGCGGCCGCTCAGGCCCTACCTCGACGACCTGGGCCGCGCGTCCATTATGGTGGTTGTCGCGGACCTTTCGGAGGACGACCGGACGGGGCTCCTGGAGACCCTCGGCCAGCGCCGGGCCACCGCCCTGGCCGTCTACCGTCCGCTCGACCTGCCGCAGGACGAGCGGCTCATCGTGCTCAGCGACTCTCCCCGTCGTCAGGCGCAGGCGATGGCGAGCCTGTGGCGTCACCTTGCGCAGCCGCAACCTGAATGAGCCGGCCGTCGGCTGCGATGCGCTGGAAATCCCGCCAGACCGGGCGCTTGCGACTCGGGTCGCGCAGGAGCGCAGCCGGGTGGAATGTGGGATAGAAGGCCCGGCCGTCGCGCTCAAGGCGCTGGCCGCGCATCGCGGTGATGCCGGCCTTGGGCCCGAAGAACGCCTTGAGGGCGGTCGCGCCCAGCAGCACGACGATCGGCGGGTCGATCGCCCGCAGGATGGCCTCAAGGTGCACGCGGCAAGTGTCCAGCTCGGCCGGAAGCGGCACCCTGTTGCCGGGCGGGCGGCAGAGTACCGTGTTGGTGATGAAGACATCCTCCTCGCCAAGGCCGACAGCCGCGAGGATCTTGTCGAGCAGCTGACCGGCGGCGCCGACGAACGGCCTGCCCTCCCGGTCCTCGTCGCGGCCCGGACCCTCCCCGACCAGGACGATCGAGGCTGCGGGGTTGCCGCGGCCGAAGACCACCTGGGTGCGGGTCTCGTGCAGGGGGCAGCGGGTGCAGGACAGGGCCTGCACCCGGATCGCCTCCAGATCTGCCATGTTCAGCTCTGTCCAGACGCCAGGGTGACCATGGTGCGGAAGGCACGGTACACCTCGCGGTAGTCGCTGTGCCCGAACCGCACCGTCAGGGCATCGAGGCGTTCGGCGCCGGGGCAGATCGAGGCGGTCTGCGCCTGGCCGGGGTTCGTGAAGCGGATCTTCAGCTCTGGATTCTCGGGCGGAGGCAGCTGCTTCATCGCGGAGTGCTCCCGCACCGCCATCTCTGCCGCCTGCCGGATCGCCGCCCGTGCCGCCTCGGCGCTGCGCGAGAGCGACGCGTAGCGGCCCCTTGCCTCCTTCACCTGCGCGTAGCGCGACCAGGGCAGAAGCGCCTCCGTCTCGGCCTCGAGGACGTCGTCGCCGGTGACGAGCGCCACCGGCACGCCGAAGGTGGCGGCCCAGTAGGCGTTCAGGCCGAGTTCCCCCACCTTGCGGCCGGAGATCTCCACCTGCTGCACCGTCAGGTTATAGGTGTGCGCCAGGGTGGAGGGGCTCCCCGCCATGGCGTGATAGCCCGTACAGAACATGAGGTCGAAGGCGTCCGTCAGCCCTTCCACCATGCTGCCCAGCTTCGGGGAGCCGCTGAGGACAAGGGCGCGGGGGTCGATCTGGTCCAGGGGCAGGTTGCGCATGCCGTCATGGGAGTCGTTGACGACGACGGTCGTCGCGCCGCCCAGGAACGCCCCCTCGATGGCCGCGTTCACCTCCGCCGCCATCAGCCGACGCGCCAGTTCGTAGTCATGCTCGCCGGGGTTCGTCATCACCCAACCGGTGACGCCGGCGGTCCCCTCCATGTCGGCCGAGATATACACCTGCATCCGCTCGACTCGCCTCCCTGTCCCTTGTTTCAGGCCTGCGCCCTGAGGCGGAACTGCGCGGCGACCCGGCCCACCTCACGGCCGGCAAAGTTGCGTTGCGTGCCGCCCTGCCAGGACTTCAGCTCCTCTGCCGCCGTGTCCTCCAGGAAGCCCGCCTGGCGCAGGCTCTCCACGAGCGCTGGCGCGACGCCTCGCGTCTGGCCGTCGTCCAGCTTGATCGCCAGGCCGTGGCCACGCGCAAGGTCGCCGACTCCGAACACGGCTTCCGCGCCCGTTTTCGCCAAAAGTCTTCCCTGGCCGGCGCGCATGATGTCCACCCCGACCCGGTTGCGGCCCGCGATCAGGTAGGGATGCTCCATCATCGCGTCGCGCACGCGGGTCGCCGCAAGGCGCAATTCCGGCCTCAGATCCTGCGGGTCCGCCAGGCGCGCATAGCCGACGGCCATGGCGCTCAGCGGCACGCCGAAGACCGGTGCGCTGCATCCGTCGACGCCGATCGCGATATCCGCCTCCGTTAGGGAACACATCTCCGCGACGATGCTGCGGATGAGCCGCTGGCCTGGGGCGTCAGGATCCAGGTAGCGGCTGGTGTCGCCGCCCAGGATCTCCGCCACGCCCAGCATGGCGGCGTGCTTGCCCGAGCAGTTGTTGTGGATGGATGTGGGTGCGATCCCCTGCCGGCGCAGCTCCTCGTAGGACTCGGCGTCCGACGGCGGATGCGCTCCGCACTGCAGATCCTCGACGCCCTTGCCCACCAGCGACAGCACGTGCTGGACCTGCGCAATGTGCACAGGCTCCGCGGTGTGGCTTGCCGTGGCGATGGCGAGGTCGGCGGAGGTCATGCCGTAATGGTCGGCCGCACCGCTCATCACCACCGCCATGGTCTGGAAGGGCTTGGCCGACGAGCGCATATAGATCTTCCGGTCCGGGTCCCCAAGGACCAAAAGGAGCTTTCCGCTCCGGTCCGCCACGGCGACGTGGCCAGAGTGCCGGCTCTCCACCATCTGGCCGCGCCAGACTTCCACCATCAGCTCAGCGTCCATGGGATGAGACCTCCTCGGCAGCCTTCACAAGCGAACGGAAAAGCGCCAGCGCAGAGTCGTCCTCGCGCCAGAGGCCTTCCGGATGCCACTGCACCGCGAGCCAGAAGGGGTGCCCGGGATCCTCGAAGGCCTCGATGACTCCGTCCGGCGCCACCGCGCAGACCGCCGCCCCCTCGGGCAGACGACGGACCGCCTGGTGGTGGAACGAGTTGACGCGCAGGCTGTCGGCGCCTGCGACGGCCGCAAGCCTCGACCCGGCCGTCACGGCGACCGCGTGGCTCTTGTGCCCGCGCGGGGCGCGCTGTACGTGCTGCAGGGCAGCGGGCATCTGGCTCGGCAGGTCCTGGTAGACGTCGCCGCCCAGAGCCACCGCCATCAGCTGGCAGCCGCGGCAGATGCCCAGGGCGGGCACTTTGGCGCGGTATGCCGCGCGGCAGAGCTCCAACTCGAACGAGTCGCGGCGCGGGCTCACCTCACCGAGGCCCGGCAAGGGCGCCTCGCCGAAGTAGGCGGGATCGACGTCCACGCCGCCGGTAAAGAGGACGCCGTCGAGCCGCGCCAGCACCTCTTGCGCCGTCCCGCAGCCGCCCGCCAGCAGCACGGGCACACCGCCTGCGGTCTCGATCGCGTCTAGATAGGCGGCGTTCAGCTGAAACCGGTCGACCTGCTCGTCAATGCTGCACGTGATACCGATCAGTGCGCTCATGGTCACCATCCTAGGCAGGAATGAAAATGTACGGTACGCACGTGTCAGCTGCGCGGGCGATAGACGCGCGGCAGGCGTGCGCTCATGCCGGTGACGATCTCGTAGTTGATCGTGCCGATCAGCCCCGCGAGTTCCTCCGCCGTCACCTCCCGATCCTTCTGCCGCCCCATCAGGACGGCCTCGTCGCCGACCGATACGGGGAAGTCGCTGTCGACGGCCACAGTCGTCTGGTCCATGGAGACGCGTCCCGCCACCCGCCAGTGCATGCCTCCGATGAGCACCCTGGCACGGCCGGAGAACCCGCGGCGGTAGCCGTCGGCATAGCCGATGCCGAGCGTCGCGATCTGGATGTCGCGGTCCGCCACGTAGGTCTGGCCATAGCCGACCGGCGTGCCCTTTGGCACGCGCTTGACGAAGTTGACGTGCGCATGCACCGACATCACCGGCTGCAGGCCCTTGGGCGGGGCGTTGACCCCGTCCGGGTTGAGACCATACATCGCAATGCCGGTACGCACAAGGTTCGTTCCGGCCGCATCGTAGCCGCCAAGCGTGCCGGCCGAGTTCAGAATATGGCGCCAGGGCGGTAGCAGCGACGCCTTTTCGAGGCGCGCCAGGGCGGCCTGGAAGAGCCCGATCTGCCTCTGGGTAAAGGCGTCGTCCTGACCGGCCGACGAGAGGTGCGAGAAGACGCCCTCGAAGCGCAGGTGGTCGCTGGCGGCGATGCGCTTGGCCAGTTCCACCGCCTCCTGGGGCCTCGCACCGATGCGGCCCATGCCGGTGTCCAGCTTGAGATGCACACCGAGCGTCTTGCCCGCCCGCGCGGCGACGTGGCTCGCCTGGTCGATGGCGATCGGGTCCGACACGGTGACGCTGATGTTGTGCCTGGCGCAGGTCTCGTACTCGTCGGGCCGCTGGTGGCCAAGGATGAGCATCGGCGCCACGATGCCGGCGTGACGGATCTCCTCGGCCTCGGACTGCGTCGCGACGCCGAGCCACTGCGCGCCGGCCTGCAGGGCGACCTGCGCCACGGGCACGGCGCCGTGGCCGTAGCCGTTCGCCTTGACGATCGCCATCAGCTTGCGCTCGCCTGCCGTCCGGCAGAGGAACTCGACGTTCAGGGCGAGGCGCCGCAAATCCACCTCGATGAAGGCACTACGCATCGACACGTCCTCCGAAGGCCGCCGGCAGGAGGTCGGCGATTTCTCCGGCCAGGCCCCCGCGCGTCAAGCGGCGCCTGAGCATGACTCCCGCCATGGCGTGCGCCAGCGCGGCACGCTCGGCCGCGAGCCTGGCCGCGAAGCCCTGGGCGAGCTGCGCCCCCAGCGCACCGCTGAGAACGTCGCCGGTACCGCCGCTCGCGAGTTCCGGGCCGCCCTGGTCGATCACCCCCACGCGACCGTGAGGTGCCGCGACAAATGTCGGATGTCCCTTGAGCAGCACGACGCCACCGCTCCTCTCGGCAATCTCGCGCGCAGCCTGCAGACGCGAAGGAGCATCGTCGGTCACCGTGCGTCCGAGAAGGCGCCCGGCTTCGCCGGCATGCGGCGTCAGGACGGTGGGACCCGGACGCCGGCGCAGAACTTCGAGGCAGCCCTGGACGGGCCGCAGTCCGTCCGCGTCCAGCACCAGCGGCCGGTGCAAACCAAGGTAGAGACCGAGCCACTGGCTTCGGCCAAGCGCGTCCATGCGGTCCAGGCCGGGTCCGATGACGACTGCCGTCGCGTCCTTGAACGCCGCGGGACTGAGCGCGGACGGGTCGATGACGCCGGCGCCGCGCGCCTGCAGCTCGCGCTGGATCACCTCGGGCATCGCGGCTGCGTGTCCGAGGACCTGTCCGACCGAGGCCAGGACGGTCAGACCGCTGCCGCTCCGCAGAGCCCCTCGCGCCGCGAGCCATGCGGCTCCCGGGTAGTGCGCGCTGCCTGCGATGATCACCGTCCGCCCGTAGGCGCCCTTTCCGGCGGTGGGCGCAGCCCCTGGCGCCTCGAGGTGCTCCACCCGTTCCATCTGCGCATGCCTGAGCCATTCCGCCAAAAGCCCGAGCGGCTCAAGCACGATGTCGCCGCAGTACTCCCTGCCGGGCCAGAAGAGATGGCCGGGCTTGAGAGCCCCCAGGGCGACCGTGCAGGTCGCTCGCACCGCAGCACCTGCGATCGCCCCTGTGTCCGGCTGAACCCCCGAGGGCAGGTCCGCCGACACGACGGGCACCCCGATCGCCTCGAGGTAGCGCACCGCGCGCAAGGCGTTCCCGCCCAGGTCTCCGCGCAAGGACGTGCCGAAGATCGCATCGATGGCGCCGTCAAAGCGCCCTGCCGGCAGGTCGTCCGCCTGGATCCAGGAGACGTCGGGCGAAGCATCGAGCCTCTCCCACTGCAGTTTCGCGGCGCCGCGCAACCGGCCCGGGTCCGCGAGCAGCCAGACGTGCACCTCGGCCGCCCTCGCCAGCAGATGCCGCGCGGCCGTCAGGCCGTCGCCGCCGTTCTGGCCTGGGCCCGCGAGGACCAGCACGCGCGGCCGCGGCGGCAGGCGGCGCAGCAGTTCGAGCGCAATGGCGTGGCCCGCGGTCTCCATCAGGATCCCGCTGGCCAGTCCGTGTTCGGCAGCCGCTTCCTCCGCGGCGCGCATCTCGTCCGCCGTCGTGATTTTCATGACTCGATCACCACCATCGCCACTGCATATTCCCGTTCGTGCGTCAGACTGAGGTGCCAGCGGGTCGCTCCCAAGGTCCGTGCGGCCTCGAGGAGCCCCCCTTGCAGCTCAAGCCGCGGTGGCCCGCCGCGCCCGCCGATCACGCGGGCTTCGCGCCAGCCCGTCCGCCCCGCCGCCGCACCGACCGCCTTGCGTGCGGCCTCCTTGGCGGCGAAGCGCGCCGCGAGCGACCGCAACTCGCCAGGTCCGGCCATCGCGAGCAGCTCCTCTGGGGCAAACAGGCGCGCGCGCAGGCCAGGATGCCGGGCCAGAGCCAGCCGCAGCCGCTCGACCTGCACAAGGTCCACGCCGATGCCCACGATCACCGCGGCGCCTCCCCGCTGCTGCCAACGCGCCCAAGGCGGGCATCCCAAGCGGCGTGCTTCGGGAGGCCGCCCTCAGGTACCTGCCTCGCAGGTCGACAATTGTCGCTGCACGTCCACGGCGTTACAATGACGACAAATGAATGCTCATTCAGTCGCGAACGCCTCCCTTGTCTGGAAGACCGCCCGCAGCGAGGCTGCCGGCTGGTTTTCCGCGTCGTGCGCCTTCCCTGAGAAGCCCCTGGACCTGCTGCCCCAGGCGCAGTCCCTCGGCAGGCCGTACGTCTTCTGGCAGAGTGCCGACCGGAGCGCGAGCCTGCTCGGGGTGGGCGAGCTCATGCGGCTACAGGCCGCGGGGCCGGACAGGCTGCAGGCCATCGCGGCGGCCAGCCTCAGCCTTTCGGCGCCCATCCTGCTCGGTGCCTTCGGCTTCTCCGGCAAGGGACCGCTGACCCCGCCGTTCGGGCCATTCGCACCGGCCGACTTCATGGTACCGCAGTTGCTGTTCGAGGAGCGCGGGGGCGAGGTTTCGCTGCGCCTATTGGGCCGGCCGGAGGCGGACGGGCCGGCGGCGCCGGATGTGCTCGCAGCGCTCATGTCTTCTACGCCGGTGGCCGCGCGGGATGGCCGCCTGCGCTTTGCCGATGCGCCCGGGAGCCACGGCGCCTGGCGGGACGAGGTAGCCCACGCCCGGGCCGCAATCCGCGGCGGCGAGCTGAGGAAGGTGGTCCTGGCGCGCACGAGCCTGGCGCTCGCGACGCAGCCGATCGACCCGGCGCGGGTCGTGCGGCAGCTCTCGCTGCGCCAAAGGGACTGCAACATCTTCGCCTTCCACCGCGAGGGCCGGACCTTCCTCGGCGCGACGCCCGAGCGGCTGGTGCGCGTCGCGGGCGGCGTGGCCGAGGTGGCGTGCCTGGCTGGATCCGCGCCGCGCGGCAAGACTCCAGACGAGGATTCCGCCATCGGCCGGGCCCTCGCTCAGAGCCCCAAGAACCGTGCTGAGCACGCCTTCGTCGTGACGGCTGTGGAGGCTGCGCTGCGCCAGCAGGGCCTCGACCCGCAGGTTGCCGCCGAGCCGACGCTGTTGCGCCTGCAAAGCGTGCAGCACCTCTATACGCCGGTGCGGGCGGTGCTCGGCAAGCAGCGGACCATCTTCACCCTGGCCGGGGCCCTGCATCCGACGCCAGCCCTCGGCGGAACCCCGCGCGAGCTCGCGCAGGCCTGGATCTCGGAACACGAGCATGCGCCGCGCGGCCTCTACGGCGGAGCGGTGGGCTACTTCCGCCAAGGCGGCGAAGGGGAGCTCGACGTCGCGATCCGCTGCGCCCTCGTACGGGGCGGGGTGGCCACGCTCTGGGCCGGCTGCGGCATCGTGGAGGATTCCGATCCCGATGAAGAGCTCAGGGAGACCGAACTCAAGTTCCGCCCTCTCCGCGAGGCCCTGCAGGAGGCGAGTCGGGCATGAACCAGTATCTCCCGCTCATGCAGTTCGTCGGCGCCCTGCGCGATGCCGGTCTCAGGGATGTCGTCGGGAGCCCGGGCTCCCGATCGACTCCCCTTGCCCTGGCCTTTGCGGAGTTTCCCGAGATACGGCGGCACGTGCTCCTGGATGAGCGGTCCGCGGCGTACTTCGGGCTCGGCATCGGACTCGCGAGCGGGCTGCCGGCGGCCCTCGTCTGCACGTCGGGCACCGCGGCCGCCAACTATCTTCCGGCGGTCGTCGAGGCCCGGTACGGACACGTGCCGCTCGTCGTGCTGACCGCGGACCGGCCGCGCGAGCTGCGCGACGTCGGAGCGAACCAGACCATCGACCAGACGCGGATCTATGGCTCGCACGCCAAGTGGTTCCTCGAGCTGCCGACCGACGGCGAGGACGAGACGGCCCTCGGCCGCTACGCGCGCACGGCGGGCCTGCGCGCCATGGCGACGTCGCTTGCGCGCCCCTATGGCCCAGTGCACGTCAACATCCCGCTGCGCGAGCCCCTGCTGCCCCCGGCACCGCTCATGGCGCCCGAACCCCGTCCGCGGGACCTGCGCAGTGCCGGAACCGGGGAGAGGAGCGCCCCCGCCCTGCTGGATGAGGCCCTGCGCCGCATCAGGAGCGCACGTCGCGGCATCATCGTGGCAGGACCGCTGCCGCCGTCCCGGCCCGCGCCGGACCTGATCGGGCTCAGCCGCGCGACAGGCTTCCCTCTGCTGGCGGACCCGCTTTCAGGCCTGCGCAGCCTGCCGGCCCCATGCCCTGGCCGCATCGACGCCTATGACCTCTACCTGCGGGATCAGGCGCTGCGCCAGGAGCTCTCCGCGGATCTCGTCCTGCGCGTCGGCGGCCTGCCCACCTCGAAGTCCCTCGGCCAGTGGCTCGCGGCCATGCCCGAGGACGCGACGATTCTCCTGCCCGGCGAGGAGGCATGGCAGGATCCCCTGCTCGCGTCCGGCCTGCTCCTGCCTGGCGCGGCCGATCTCGAGGTCGGGTCGCTGATCGGGCGTCTCGGGCTGGCAACGCAGGCGGCGCCGTATCTCGAGCTCTTCGCGAAGGTCGACAGGGCGGCCCGCCAGGCGGCCGAAACCTTCCTGGCGGAGCGCGATCTCTTCGAGCCGACGGCGATCCGCGTTCTCGCCGACCTGCTGCGGCCAGGCGACCAATTCTTTGTCGGCTCCAGCATGCCGGTGCGCGATCTCGACGGATTCCTGCCGTCGGGCGGCGGCCAGCGCATTCTGGCCATGCGCGGGGCGAGCGGCATCGACGGCGTCGTGTCGGCCGCGATCGGCGCGGCCAGCCGACCGGGCGGGCGCACGGCGCTCGCCATCGGCGATCTCTCGTTCCTGCACGACTTCACAGGTCTGCTCGCCGCCGGGCGCACCGGTGCGAGCCTCACCGTGCTGCTGCTGCACAACGACGGCGGCGGCATCTTCTCGTATCTGCCCCAGCACGGCCGCCCGCAGTTCGAGGAGTTCTTCGGCACGCCGCACGGCGTGGAGTTCGCGCCGGGCGTCGCGATGCTGGGCGGGCGCCATCGCCGGGCGACATCGCGGCAGGACCTGCTCGCCGGGCTTGGCGAAGCACTGGCATCATCCGGCCTTGACGTCGTCGAGTTCCGCTCCGACCGCGAGACGAGCCGCATCCTGCACGAGGAGGTGTTCGCCGCCGCGCAGGCATCTGCGCGGGCGGCGCTCGCAGATGCCTGAACTCATGCGCGCCGGTGCCTCGGTGCATTACGAGGTCCAGGGCCGCGGCCAGCCGCTTTTCGCCCTGCACGGCTTCACCGGCAGCGGCCGCGATTTCCTGCCCCTGGCCGCAGCCCTGCGCCGCCAAGCCATGACGATCACCGTGGACCTGATGGGCCACGGCGGCTCGGACGCTCCAGAAGACCCAGGGCGCTACAGCCTCACCCAGTCGGCCGAGGACGTGCTGGCCGTCGCCGACGACCTCGGCCTCGAGACCTTCGATCTGCTCGGCTACTCGATGGGCGGGCGGGTGGCCCTGCGCACCGTGCTGCGAGCTCCCGGCCGCATCCACCGCCTGGTGCTCGAGAGCGCGTCGCCGGGTATTGCGGACCCCCGCGAGCGGGAGCGGCGCCGCGCAAGCGATCTCGCCCTCGCAAAATCGATCGAGGACGATGGTCTCCCGTTGTTCGTCGAGCGCTGGATGGGGCAGGATCTCTTTCGCACCCTGCGCCTGCTGCCGCCTGCGCGGCTGGCAGAGCTGCGGGAGGCGAAACTCGGCCAGCGCCCGCAGGGCCTCGCAGGAAGCCTGCGCGGGGCCGGCGCGGGCGTCGACGAGGATGTCTGGGCGAGGCTCGGGGAGATCCGCCAGCGCGTCCTCCTGATCGGCGGCATGGAGGACAAGAAGTACGACGGCATCCTCGCCCGGATGGCCGAACTCGTGCCGGATGCCAGATTGGTGCGGGTGCCGCGCGTCGGCCACACCGTGCATCTGGAGCGTCCGAGGCTGTACGCGGACCACGTCGCCGAGTTCCTCCGGCAGTCCTGAGGCGCATCTCGGCTGCCAAGTCCCCACCCCGCCGCGGTCACCGCGACGGGCAAGAAAGGAGTCGGCCGTCAGGGGGAGGGGCCCGCCAGAGCGGCCCCCGGCGGCAGCCAGGCATGGAGTGGGAACAGCTCGGAACCTACGAGGACATCATCTTCGAGCGCGCCGAAGGCATCGCGCGCATCACGATCAACCGGCCCGAGGTACGCAACGCCTTCCGTCCCAAGACGCTCTTCGAACTCGAGGATGCCTTCCGGGTGGCGCGCGACGACCAGTCGGTCGGGGTGGTGCTCCTGACGGGCAAGGGCGACCTCGCCTTCTGCTCCGGCGGCGACCAGCGCATTCGCGGCAAGGCCGGCTATGTCGGCGACGACGGTGTGCCGAGGCTCAACGTGCTCGACCTGCAGCGGCAGATCCGCACCCTGCCCAAGCCTGTGATCGCGGTGGTCGCCGGGTACGCGATCGGCGGCGGCCACGTCCTGCATCTCGTCTGCGACCTGACGATCGCCGCCGACAACGCGGTGTTCGGTCAGACCGGCCCCAAGGTGGGCAGCTTCGACGCGGGCTACGGCGCGGCGCTCCTGGCGCGGATCGTTGGGCACAAGAAAGCGCGTGAGATCTGGTACCTCTGCCGGCAGTACTCCGCGCAGGAGGCCCTCGAGATGGGTCTCGTCAACACCGTGGTGCCCCTCGCGGAGCTCGAGGCCGAGTCGATCCGCTGGGCCAACGAAATCCTCGAGAAGAGCCCCCTTGCCCTGCGCTTCCTGAAGGCCGCGTTCAACGCCGACACCGACGGTCTGGCGGGCCTGCAGCAGCTGGCAGGCGACGCCACGATGCTCTACTACATGACGGAGGAAGGCCAGGAAGGCAAGGAGGCATTCCTGCAAAAGCGCAAGCCCGACTTCAGTAAGTTCCCGCGCCTGCCCTGAGATGACAGAGGCATTCGAAGAACCCGGGCTCCTGCCGGACTTCCTGCAAAGGCGCGCCGAGCGGTCCCCCTCTGCCCTGGCACTCCGGTCCGAGGGGCGGGACCTCACCTACCGCCAGCTGGACGAGCTTGCGGCCCGCGCGGCCGGCAGCCTGAGGGCCGCGGGCGTCGGCCCCCACCACCGCGTCGCAGCCTTGATGCCCGGCGGGCTCGAGTTCGCCATCCTGCTGCATGCCGTGCTGCGCGTGGGTGCGGCCATCGTCCCGCTCAACACGCGCCTGACGGCCGCGGAGCTGCACCAGGAACTGCTGGACGCAAGGCCCGACCTCTTCGTCGTGGGGCAGCCGCACGGCCCGATGGGCGAAAGGCTGG
>JAJYSZ010000127.1 GCA_021793315.1 Bacillota bacterium
AGCTCAGGACGTCGATCGTCCGCCACTGCGAGGCCGCGGGCCTGCCGTACGCGGATGTGATGGGTCCGGTGCTCGAAGGGCTGCAGGCGGCGCTTTCCGCCGCCCCCAGCCGCACGCCCGGTCTCGTGCACCAACTCGACGCGCGCTACTTCCGCCGCGTCGAGGCGGTGGAGTTCGCGGTGCGCTACGACGACGGCAAGGACCCGGCCGGCATCCTGCGCGCCGACGTCGTGCTGCTCGGCGTGTCGCGCACGTCGAAGACCCCGACCTCGATGTACCTGGCGCACCGCCAGATCAAGGTGGCCAACGTGCCGATCGTGCCGGAGGCCGACCTGCCGGACGAGCTCTACCAGATTCCGCCGCGCAAGATCATCGGCCTGACGATCAACCCGGAAAACCTGCTGCAGATCCGCACCGAGCGGCTGAGGAGCCTCGGCCTCGGCGCCGGATCCCGCTATGCGGACCTCGGTCGCATCCTCGAGGAGCTCGAGCACGCGGACAGGGTCTACAAGCGCCTCGGCTGCACGGTGATCGACGTCTCGCAGCGTGCGGTCGAGGAGACCGCGAACTACATTCTCGAGATTCTGGGGAGGGCCTGACAGTGACGCAGAAGCTCGTGTTCCGCTTCGAGGAGGGCTCGAAGGACGACCGCGCGCGTCTCGGCGGCAAGGGCGCGAACCTCGCGGAGATGACCAAGGTGGGCCTGCCGGTGCCGCCCGGCTTCACGGTGTCTGCCCAGACCTGCAACATCTACAACTCGCTCGGCCAGAAGTTCCCCGACGGACTCGAGGACGCGATCTGGCAGGAGGTTCAGGCGCTCGAGCAGCGCCTGGGCAAGCGCTTCGGCGACGAGGAGAACCCGCTTCTCGTTTCGGTGCGCTCCGGCGCCGCCGTCTCGATGCCCGGCATGATGGACACCATCCTCAACCTCGGCCTCAACCCGAAGACGACGGAGGCTCTCGGCCGCCGGGCCGGCAGGCGTTTCGCGCTCGACTGCCACCGGCGCTTCATCCAGATGTTCGGCAACGTCGTGCTGCACATGGAGCACAGCGCCTTCGAGATGATCCTCTCGGCGGTGCGCGAGCACGCCGGCGTGGAGCACGACCACCAGCTCGGCGAGGGAGACCTCGAGCAGGTGATCGCCCGCTACCTCGAGCTCGTGCAGCGCCAGACCGGGAGGCCGTTCCCCGAGGAGCCGCGCGAGCAGCTGATGCTCGCCGTGCGCGCCGTGTTCGACTCCTGGGAGAACCCGCGCGCCAAGGTCTACCGCAAGATCAACCAGATCCCCGACGACCTCGGCACCGCCGTCAACGTGCAGGCCATGGTGTTCGGCAACCTGAGCCCGAACTCCGGCACCGGCGTGCTCTTCACGCGCAACCCGAACACCGGCGAGAAGGTGCTCTATGGCGAGTACCTGACGCAGGCGCAGGGCGAGGACGTCGTGGCGGGCATCCGCACGCCGAAGCCGATCGCCGTGCTGGGCGAGGACATCCCGGCCGCCTACGCCGACGTGGAGCGGGTGGCGGACCTCCTCGAGAAGCACTACGGCGACATGCAGGACATCGAGTTCACGATCGAGGACGGCAAGCTCTACCTCCTGCAGACGCGCAGCGGCAAGCGCTCGGCGCGCGCGGCGGTGAAGGTGGCGGTCGACCTCGCGCACGAGGGCAGGATCGACAAGGCGGAGGCGATCCGCCGCGTCACGCCGGAGCAGATCGACCAGCTGCTGCACCGCGGCGTCGACCCCAAGGCCGCGAACGAGGTGCTCGCGAAGGGCCTGCCGGCCTCGCCGGGTGCGGCCACCGGGCGGATCACCTTCGACGCCGACTCGGCGGAGGAGCTCGGCCGCATGGGCGAGCGCGTCATCCTGGTGCGACCCGAGACGGCGCCGGACGACATCCACGGCATCGTGCTGGCCCAGGGCGTCCTGACGTCCCGCGGCGGCATGACCTGCCACGCGGCCATCGTGGCGCGCGGCATGGGCAAGCCCTGCATCGTCGGCTGCGAGTCGCTGCGGATCGACCTGATGCGCAAGGAGATGCAGGTGGCGGGCCGCACCCTCAAGGAGGACGACGTCATCTCGATCGACGGCGCCACCGGCCGCGTCTTCCTCGGCGCGGTGGGCATGGTGGAGCCGCAGCTCGGCGGCGAGACCGCGGAGCTCCTGCGCTGGGCC
Source organism: Bacillota bacterium (assembly GCA_021793315.1). Taxonomy (GTDB): domain Bacteria; phylum Bacillota; class Sulfobacillia; order JAJZYS01; family JAJYTV01; genus JAJZQO01. The sequence goes on from JAJYSZ010000127.1 coordinate 2,177, forward strand.
GACGAGATCCGCCGGCTGGGCGTCATGGCGAACGCCGACACGCCCGAGGACGCCGAGCGGGCGCGCTCCTTCGGCGCCGGCGGCGTGGGCCTCTGCCGCACCGAGCACATGTTCATGGCGCAGGACCGCCTGCCCGTCGTGCAGGAGATGATCCTGGCCGACACGGAGGAGGACCGCCGCGCGGCGCTCGGGAAGCTCCTGCCGATGCAGGAGGGCGACTTCTACGGCATCCTGAAGGCGATGCAGGGCCTGCCGGTGACGATCCGCCTGCTGGACCCGCCGCTGCACGAGTTCCTGCCGGACGTGGAGGAACTCGCCGTCGACATCGCGGTGATGCGCGCCAGGGACGAGCAGGGCAGCGAGGAGTACCGGCGCAAGTCGGACCTGCTGCGCAAGGCCAGGGCGCTCTCGGAGTTCAACCCGATGCTCGGCTTCCGCGGCTGCCGCCTGGGGCTCATCTACCCGGAGATCTACGAGATGCAGGCCAGGGCCGTCTACCAGGCCACCGCGCGCCTGCTCGGCGAGGGCGTCGACGCGCGGCCCGAGGTGATGATCCCGCTCGTCGGCGACCCGAAGGAGCTTGAGATCACCCGCCGGCTGGTCGTGCAGGTGCACGACGAGGTGCAGCGCGAGACGGGCAGGGAACTGCCGCTCAAGGTGGGGACGATGCTCGAGATCCCGCGGGCCTGCCTGCTCGCCTACGACATCGCGGAGCACGCCGACTTCTTCTCCTTCGGCACGAACGACCTGACGCAGACGACGTTCGGCTTCAGCCGCGACGACGCCGAGGCGAAGTTCCTCACCCGCTACCTCGAGGACAAGGTGCTGCCGGAGAACCCGTTCGCCGTGCTGGACCAGAACGGGGTCGGCCAGCTCGTGGAGCTCGGCGTGGCGCGTGGCCGCTCCCGCAAGCCCGAGCTCAAGGTGGGCATTTGCGGCGAGCACGGCGGCGAGCCGCAGTCGATCGCCTTCTGCCACCGGGCAGGGCTCAACTATGTCTCCTGCTCTCCCTACCGCGTGCCGATCGCCAGGCTCTCGGCAGCCCGCGCGGCCCTCGAGGACTGATGGCCGAGAAGCAGCTGGCGGCCCTTGCGGCCTGGTATCTCGAGGCCTTCCCGGCCGTGCGCCAGGAACTCGGACTGCCCTTTCAGGGCTTCGGCCCGCGGAGCGCGCCGGACCTCGAGCGGCGCCAGGCGGAGGCCAGGGAGTGGGCGGGGAAGATCGGCGAAGGGCCAGGCATGCGCCTGGCCCGGCGCGCCCTGCGGCAGGCGGCTGACGGAGGCCCCGCGTCGCTCGCCGAGGCCGTCCTGACGGCGCTCGTCCAGTCCGAACTGCGGGACGAGAGCCGGGAGGAGGTCTGGCGGGCGATTCCGGATGCCCTTGCGGGCGCCATCGGGCCGGGCCAGGACCCGCGCGCCCTGGACCAGGCGGCGCGGGCGGCGGCGCTCGCGGCGGGACTCCTCATCGCGGTCGGCGCGAAACCGGAAGAGAGCGAGGCGGGCGAGCCGAAGGCCCGGGCCTTCATGGCGCTCGAGCACTACGTGCGGGCGCTCGACGGCGCGCGCGCAGGCGCGGCCCTCGCAGGCCCGATGGGACCCCATGCCTTCCACGAACTGATGGGGGACGAGCTCGGCCGCTACATCGTGCCGAAGGAACTGGCGGAGGCCGCCCTCGTCCGCCTGGAGGCGGAGCTCATGGAGGTGTCCAGGCTCGGCCGCGAGATCGCGCCGGGCCGGGACATCGCCGAGATCCTCGAGGACATGGGGGAGGACTGCCCGGAAGGGCCGCAGGAGCTCATGGCGGCCTACGAGGACGCCCAGGCCGAGGTGCTCAGGGCGGTGGGCGGGGACTTTCCGCAGGCGCCGGGCCCGGAGTGGCAGCCGGGTCCCGCGCACCTGCACGGGCTCGTGCCGCTGACGGCGTACGTGCCGGGCGGCGGCGCTCGCGGCGGGCGGATGCTCGTCTTCGCGGGCCAGGGGCCGATGCAGGTCATGCACATGCGCAGCCGGCTCGTCCTGACGACGGCCCAGGGCGGCTTGCCCGGGAGCCATCTCCTCTTCTCGTCGGTCGGGACGGAGGACCTCACGCGCCGCATCGTGCTCTCGCCCTATGTCGCTCTCGGCTGGTCCCAGTATGCGGCGGGGTACGTCGCGGAGCGGCTGGAGCGTCCGAAGGTGCGGCTCCTCCAGGCGCTCGACGCGGCGCAGCGGGCGGCCAGGGCGTTCGCCGACGTCGCCCTGCACGCGGGGCTTGCGGAGGAGCGGCGGATCCTCGAGCTGCTCGGCCGGCCGCAGGGCCTGCCGGAGGAGTTCCAGCAGGCGGAGCTCGCGGCGATCTGGCGTCAGCCGCTTCTGGGGGCGGGTCCCTTCTGGCTCGAGCAGGCGATCGCGGAGGAGGTGCGCCGGCGCGTCGCCGGGGGGGAGAGCCCCGCCGCGGCCCATGCCAGGATCCTCGGCCGCGGGGGACTGCCCGAGGAGGTGGAGGCATGACGACACCGCGCGAGCGGCAGGAGGCGATCGAGGAAGGCATCCTGGCGCCCTGGGCCGCGAAGGCCGCCCTGTCCAAGGGCAGGCAGCGGCCCGAGGAGCCGGACCCGGTGCGCACCGCCTTCCAGCGGGACCGCGACCGCATCATCCACGCCAAGGCGTTTCGGCGGCTCAAGGACAAGACGCAGGTCTTCATCGCCGCCGAGGGCGACCACTACCGCACGCGCCTGACGCACACCCTGGAGGTGGCGCAGATCGCGCGCACCCTGGCGCGGGCGCTCGCGCTCAACGAGGACCTCACCGAGGCGATCGCGCTGGCGCACGACATCGGCCACACGCCCTTCGGCCACGCCGGCGAGCGCGTGCTGGACGAGCTTGTGCCGGAGGGCTTTCGCCACTACGAGCAGAGCCTGCGCGTCGTCGACGTGCTGGAGCGGCCGGGCGGCCTCAACCTGACGCAGGAGGTGCGCGACGGCATCGCGCAGCACACGGCGGCGGGGACGCCGTCGACGCTCGAGGCGCGCCTCGTGCATCTCGCCGATCGCATCGCCTATGTGAACCACGACATCGACGACGCGATGCGCGCCCAGATCCTCGGTCCGGACGACCTGCCCGCGGGACCGATCGAGGTGCTCGGCCACCGGCACGCCGTGCGGATCGGCCGCCTCGTCGAGGCCGTGATCGCGGAGTCCCTGGGTCGGCCGGAGGTGGCGATGCGGCAGCGGGAGGCAGACGCCCTCGAGGACCTGAGGCAGTTCCTGTTCCGCCGGGTCTACTTCGGCTCGCCGCCGAAGGTGGAGGAGAAGAAGGCGGAAGGGCTCCTGCGGACGCTCTACCTCCATTTCCGCGAGCATCCCGAGCTCCTGCCCGAGGGCAGCGCGGAGGGCGATGCGGGGGTGCGGGACTACTGCGCGGGCATGACGGACCATTTCGCCATCTCGGTCTACGCCCGCCACTTCCTGCCCAGGCCCTGGCGCGCCGAGGAGAACTGAGACGCGGCCGCATGGCGGCTGAAGACCGAGCATGGAAGGTTGCGGGGTCGGTCACCGCGGCGGCGCTGGGGCGGCCGGTCTCGTTTTGCTCCGAGGGATGCGGCGGGACTGCGCGTGCGGCGATGGGGCGTCGCGTGCGGTAGCCACATCCTGACAGATGGCGTATGGTGGAACAGCAGGCACAAATGGGGCAGGCGTATTTTTACGGTCCCGAGAGGCCGAGGCGGCGGGAGTGGTGGTATGCGTCGCGCGATCCTGATTGCGCTGCTGTCTACCTTCGCACTGGCTGGCTGCGGAACCTTGAGCACGGGTTCCCACGTAAAGTCCCCGAACGTGGCGGGCCCATCGCTCACGCCGGCCGAGTCCGCCCAAGCGAGGCAGCTTCTGGCCGCACTGCGCGAGGGTTCGTTCCTCCCTGGCGGGAAGACGCTGCTTGCGGCTTTCGGCGTCGGCAACGCAACGCTCGGAACGATCGTGTCGCCTGAGAGGTATCTGGTGCTGCAGGTGGCGTGCGTCGGCCCCGGCAGCGTCAGGCTCGCGCCGGTCGGGACGCAGGTTTCGTCCGTGCCGCCTCCCTTTCCAGGCGTGCCGCAGCAGCGGGTG
>JAJYSZ010000128.1 GCA_021793315.1 Bacillota bacterium
ACTCGGTCTCACCGCCATGGCCGATGCGCTGCTGCGCCAGCGGGAGACCCGGGACATCGAGGAGCTCGGCTTCGAGGAACGCCTTGGCCTGCTCCTCGACATCGAGCACACCGCGCGCGAGAACCGCCGCCTCGAGCGGCGGCTGCGCGAAGCCCACCTGCGCCTAGCGGCCAGTCTGGAGGATGTGGACGCCCGCGCTTCGCGCGGCCTCGACCGCTCCCTCGTGCTCAGCTTCGCGGACGAGAGCTGGCTGCGCCAGCACGCCGTGGTGCTGATCTCGGGCGCCACCGGCACCGGCAAGAGCTACCTCGCCTGCGCCCTCGGCCAGAGCGCGGCCCGCCTCGGCCACAGCGTCCACTACTACCGCACGGTGCGGCTCGTCGAGGAGATCGCGCTCGCGCACGTCCAGGGCAAGTGGGAACGCCTGCTGTCCCGCCTGTCCCGCGTCGACCTGCTCGTCTTGGATGATTTCGGAACCGCGCCGATTACCGCCGCCCAGGGCCGCGACCTCCTGGAGATCGTCGACGATCGCGTGCAGCGGCGCATCACCGTCGTCGCAAGCCAGCTGCCCGTCGCCAGGTGGCACGAGCTGATCGGCGATCCCACGATGGCCGACGCCGTGCTGGACCGCCTCGTCCACGGCGTCTACCGCTTCGAGCTGCGGGGCGAATCGCAGCGCAAGGTGCGCAGCACCACGTCCAGCGCCGCCGGGCAGGAGGAGCAGCCGTGACGTCGCTGCGCTCCGGCCACCCACGTACGGGCCGGCGGCGTCACCCGAGACCCCCTCCCACACGCTGGCCGTGCATCCTACGGTTGGGGCATGGACATGCCGCGCCCGTGGACAACGACGGTGCTCACGCACCTTGGACAACCCTGCGGGTTGCCCACGTTGCCCACCGCCGCTTGGACAACCCCTGCTGCTGATAAGCGCAAGCGCTTTCCCCGGACCCCGAGCCAACGGCGCCTTTCGGCGCCGCCCCTCTCGTCACCCAGCTGAGCGGCCGATTTGATCCGAAATGGGCCTGCCGCTTTCAGCCGTTTTGGGTGCCGATTTGCCCGGCCCCGGTGCCGGATTCAGCCGGACTACCCTGCCGGTTTGGCCGGAATGGACAGCTGAGCTCCTACGCCGTGCGTTCGAGGCCCGTCTGCACCAGGGCGAGAGCGAGCTGCGGCATATCCTCGTAGCCGATCACGCGCCGTGTACGCCGTTCCCAGAGCGCGGCGCCAGCCAGCAGCGGATCCGTGGTGCTGGCGCCGGCCGCCTCGCGCCCCCACAGGCGCGCCTGCTCCACGGCCGTGCGCAGCACGCCCAGCGTCGAGATGCTCCGCTCGAGCGCGCTGCCGGCGCAAAGGCGCTTCACCATCAGACTCGCCGCCGCGTGGCGGCCCAGGGAGACCGCTGCCCCAGGCCAGCGGCTGCGCAGACGCTGCTCCAAGGCCTCGAGCCGCACCAGTGCCCTCGAGGCCTCCGCGTTGCTGAAGGCTTCGCGCAGTTCCGCGCGGACGTGCTCTTGGCTCTCAACGTTCAGGTGAGCGAGGACCCGCTCCGTGACGGCTTTCTGGTAGTGGGCCACCCGCATGCTCCGCGGCCAGCGGCCCAGAAACGCCGCATCTGCCGCCTCTGTACCTTCGGTTTATCAGCAGCAGAGGGTTCCCGTTCGCCGCGTGTAGACCCCGCCGATAGAGGTCTGCCGCCAGTTCCCCGACTGCCTTGCGATCAGCACCGGAACCTGGCTGGACAGCAAGCACCCGCTTGACCCCGCCAGCTTCGATCCCGACCGCCACGAGTTGGCTGCCCTTGCGGGAGCTTGCCGTACCCACTTCGGCGACCACCATCGGCAGCTCCTCCAGGATGCGACCCTGGATGGCGGCGAACTCAGCCTCCTGGCCATCTTCCTGCTGGATCCCCGGAACACCCCTGCCGTCCTGCTGCACGCGCTTCGTCCGCGTGACCACCGCCGGCGACCAGAGCCCGCCCGGCGCCGCCAGGCCGCCGAGTGCCAGGCCGATGAGCCGCGTCGTTGCCGCCTGCACCAGGCCATCCGCGTCGGCGCCCGCCAACCCCTCGGCCAACGCGGCCACCGTCTGGCCGACCACTTCCACCGACTGCGCTGCCTGAGCCAGCCGCCCCCCGATCTCCTCGAGCACCGTCTGCAGGTCTCCCGTTGCCTTCGAACCTGAACCCCTCACGGCGGCCCTTCTCCTCACGCCTGCCCGACCCTCGCCGGCCAGACCGTCACCCTGGGATTCGAATTTCAACAAGCTTCGGGCCGTCCTCGGAGCGCAAGCGCCACGACGCTCTCCCGCGACTTCAGGAGTCCCAACAGGGACAGATTGAGAGGCAACTCGACGATCTCGACAAGGATATCGAACTCGCCAACAATCGCGACTTCGGCGGGGGCCAGGAACAAGAGGACGCTTCGGCGACAGCACTTGCAAGGAACAGCGCTGGAACCCCGAGACCAAGCAGTGGGACGAGTACACGCGCAGGGCGTTGCCTGCCCGTGTCGAAGTCGCCGATGCGGGATGTCGCGATTCTGGACGTCGATTTCGTCGCGTCCCTTCGACGAATAGGGAGAGCCGTGCACGGAAGGAGAGATCAATATGGCCAAATATGTGGTCATGCTCTATGCCCCTGCCGCAGACGCCGCCGTCGAGGCCAACGCGGAGGAAATGGAGGTGCACGACCGCCACGCCGAAGAGCTTGAGCGCGAGGGAGTAATGTCCAGGGCGTTTGCCCTTGAGCCGGCCGCGACGGCGACTTCGCTGCGCGGCGACCTCGTCACCGATGGGCCATTCATCGAGGCCAAGGAGGTCATCGTCGGCTTCTACATCATCGAGGCCCCGGACCTCGACGGGGCCCTGCGCGTCGCGCGGCGCAATCCGATTCTGCAGCGGGGTGGCGGGCTGGAGGTGCGGCCCATTGCCGGTGAGCGGACCGTCTGACATCGAGCGGGCGCTCGAGGATGCGCACCGCACCGCGTGGGCGATGGTCGTTGCAGCTGCGGTGCGCATCACGCGCGACCTCGACCTCGCCGAGGACTGCGCGCAGGAGGCGTATGCCGCGGCGATCAAGTCCTGGCCCCGGGACGGAGTCCCCGCGAACGTGGCCGCCTGGCTCACCACCATCGCCAAGCGCCGGGCCGTGGACGCCGTGCGGCGCGCGGCGACGCTCCGGTCGAAGCTTCCGTTGCTCGTAGAGGCGCAGACTGCCGCAGTCGACGGGGGGACGACGGAAAGTGTACGGTCTGCGCAGGTGGCGACGGCGATCCCGGACGAGCGGCTGCGCCTGATCTTCCTCTGCTGCCACCCCGCACTGGCGCCCGAGGCGCAGATGGCGCTCACACTGCGACTGGTGTGCGGCCTCTCTACGGCGGACATCGCCCGGGCCTTCCTCGTGTCCGACACGACGATGGGCGCTCGGCTGACGCGGGCGAAGCGCAAGATCGCGACGGCCCGAATCCCCTTCGCCATGCCGGACGCGGCCGAGCTTTCGGATCGCCTCGCCGTCGTGCTGGGCGTGATCTATCTGCTGTTCACTGCAGGCCACGCGGCACCATCGGGCGACACCCTAACGCGCGATGCGTTGCTGGACCGCTCGGTCCACCTTGCGCGTCTCATGGCCGAGCTCATGCCGCATGAGCCGGAGTCACACGCGCTGCTCGCACTCCTGCTGGTCACGGGTGTACGGCGCGCCACCCGTGTGGACGCGTCCGGCGCCGTGCTTCGCCTCGAGGAGCAGGACCGCGCGAAATGGGACCGGGCCGCGATCCGCGAAGCCCGTACGCTGATTGACGATGCCTCATGCGCCGGTCCCCTTGGCCGTTACGGACTGCAGGCGGAGATCGCGCTCTGCCACGCCGAGGCGCCGACGTACGCCGAGACGGACTGGGCACGCATCGTGCTACTCTACGACCGTCTCCTATCGCTCTGGCCCTCCCCGGTCGTGGCACTGAACCGGGCGGTGGCGGTCTTCGTGTCGGCGGGACCGCAGCCGGCCCTTGCGGAGGTTGAGGCGCTCGAGGTGGATGGCCGGCTCGCGGACTACCACTATCTCTTCGCCATCAAGGCGGAACTTCTTGAACGGCTGGGGCGCGCGGACGAGGCGGCTTCCGCCTTGCGTCGCGCCGTGCAGCTCGTGCGCAACGACGCGGAGCGGCAGTTTCTTTCTAAGCGGCTGCAGTCGCTCCACCGCAACTGATCCCAGAATCCATCCCCGCTTCGGCCGTGCCTCGCGGAGCGACGGTCAGCGTCCCGGCCGCATGCCGAGGCACACGACGGATGCGCATCGTGTCGAAATCCTCTGGGCCGTTCGACGGTTGGGTGACGGCGCCCCAGTGCGTCGTACGAAGGGAGAGGAGAACCAAGATGCGCAAGGTCGTGGTGAACAATCTGGTTTCCTTGGATGGCTACTACGAAGCTCCAGGCCGAAGTGTCGATGACCTGTTCGAGTACTGGCACAAGGACTATGCGCAAGATGACAGCTTTCACCGATACAGCGCCGAGCGACTCCGGGCCGCGGATACGCTGGTGCTAAACAGCAAAGCGGCGTTCCTGGCGTTCCGCGACCACTGGTCCGCGGTACCGAACGACCCCAGTGCCGCGCCGATCTTTCTCGAGATTGCGCACCTGATGAACCCGATCGACAAGGTGGTGGTCTCCGACCACCTGACGGAAGATGAACTCGGGTCCTGGAACAACACGCGCATCGTGAGGCGGGCGGATGCACGCAAGGAGATCGGCGCACTCAGGCAGCAGGAGGGCCGGGATATCCTCATCTTCTCCGGCCGCCTTCTATGGAACGATCTGCTCGCGCACGGTCTCGTGGACGAGCTGCAGTTCACCATCTTCCCATTGATCGGAGGCGGCGGCACACCGCTCTTCGAAGGTCGGCCGCCTGTGTCGCTCAAGCTGCTCAGCACGCGGGTTTCCGAGGGCTCGGGGAGCATCTTGGCCTGCTATCGGGTAGACCACAGGCCGGCATAGGACGACCTCCGCGGGAGATCTCGCCTCCGTGGCGCCTTCGCCGCGCGCTGCGGGCGACTCAGCGAAAGAGAACCAGGGCTTGCTGAGGGCCGAGCCGCTTTAGAACGTGGTAACCAGCCTTCGCCGCAGTCGCGCGTCGTCAGGGCCTGCGGCGCACCAGCCGCCCGGTCTGCAGCTCCCATTGTCGCGCAAGAGCAGAAACCGAGGCACTCCTTCGAGAGTGCCTCGGTTTCTGAAATTCGCCCTCAGAGCGGGTTTCGGGGTTTCAAACTTGGCGCGCCCGGTAGGATTCGAACCTACGGCCTCTTGCTCCGGAGGCAAGCGCTCTATCCACTGAGCTACGGGCGCATAACAGTCGTATTGTAGCATCCGCTTCGCGTGTGGCGCAAACGGTCAGCGTTCGGAAGCAAGGTCGGCGGACTCAACCTTCATCCACTTGTCCGCCCAAGCTTGGATGGACTGGACGACCACCTCGAGCTCACGACCCTTGTCAGTGAGTTCGTAAAGGATGAGGACCGGCCTGCAGGCCTGAACCTCGCGCCGCACCAGACCTTGCTCCTCGAATTCGCGCAGCCGCTCCGAGAGCAGCCGCTCCGAGAGATCCGGCACCTGCTCGCGAAACTCGTGGAAGCGGCGGGGACCACCCATGAGCACGCGTAGGATGAGACCGCTCCACTTCTTGCCGAGCAGGAGCGCGGCTTGCTGGTAGCGGGGACACATCCGATCGTAACCCATGCCCCTATCGCCTCCTGCGACGGATTGTAACACATGCACTTGACAAAAGTAAGTACATTACCTACCGTTCCCATCAGGTACTTACGCAAGGTAAGTGGGCTCGGCCGTGCGGCCGTGGCATGGGAAGGGGAACAACATGAACGAGCACATCGGGCTCCAGGTATCGCGGGAGATCCAGGTGGCCGCCGCCAAGGTCGGGCCGGCGGTGGTGCGTGTGGAGGCGGAAGGCCCGAGCGGAGCCGGCATGGGATCCGGAGTGCTCGTCGACGCGGCACGCGGCGAGGTGGTCACGAATGCCCACGTCGTGCATGAGCGCGATGAGGTCGCGGTCACGTTCCACGACGGCGTGACGCGCGGCGGGGAGGTGGTGGCGTACGATCGCCTCTACGACCTCGCGCTTGTGCGCACGCGCCCGCCCGTTCAGCAGGACCTCTCGCTGGCGTCGGGAGAGGACCTGCGCCCGGGTGAGCTCGTGCTCG
>JAJYSZ010000129.1 GCA_021793315.1 Bacillota bacterium
CGTTCCCGGGCAGAACGAAAGCGCAGGCAAGCGCAAGCCGGCCCGCGCCCGACCGGGCAATAAATCTCTTCGCAACGCGCTGGTCGAGGCCGCACGCGCCGCTGCAAGGACCAAGAATACCTATCTCGCTGCCCAGCACGCCCGGCTCAAGCGCCATCTCAAGGGCAAGAAGGCCACCGTCGCCGTCGCCCATACACTGATCGTCATCATCTACCACGTGCTCAAAGACGGCACCGTATATCAGGACCTGGGGCCCCACTACTTCGTCGAGCGCGATCGCAAGGCGCTGGAGCGCAAGGCACTTCGCGACCTCGAACGCCTCGGCTACGACGTCTCCCTCAAGCCTAAGACCGCCGCGTAGCACTCATCACCGACAGACCGGGGCCCTCCCGCAGCGCGGCCTCTAGCTTGCTATACCCTCTGGGCGCTCTCACGAGAGTCTGTTTTCAGGTCAGCGCCCGTTCACGCACGTCCTCCACCGGGAAGCCGAGGCGCTTCACGGAGGCAAGGCAGGATTCCTCAAGCGTCGCGATCCCATCGAAATGCCCGTAGAGCGTGAAGGCCACCACGTCGACCCAAAGCACGGGGTTCTGGTCGGCTCGCCTAAGCAGGGCGAACGTCTCTGGGTGGTCGGGCAGGTTGCTGCCACCCATCCCGCATGGAAGCATGGGCGTGCCGCCTCCCCTCCTGAGAGTGAGGTGTGTCTTGTGGTTCCATCGTATCTGTTCACTTCACTGGCACATACGCCGTTTGGCTCGCATGTGCCAGACGTAGGCATCCTCGAGCGAAGCGGGCTGCGTTATCGCTGTGGGGGCCGGAGCGCCTTCGCCTACAAGGCGATAGCGCACACCGCCCGCCTCCGGCACTGCTGCCACCTGTGTCCACCCGGCAGGCGGATTCGCGCCATCCGGCATCCGCAGCTCCCACACCGCACCGTTGGCCGCGTCAACGAAGTCGGCCACGCCCCCTTCGTAGGCCACCTCCCCCGCTGTGAGCAGCGCCAGGTTGCGACAGGTCTGGCTGATGTCCTCGACGATATGTGTGCTCAGTATTACAAGTCGGTCCGTCGCCAGCCCCGTAAGCAGATTCCGTAGGCGAATCCGCTCCTCCGGGTCCAGCCCCGCCGTCGGCTCGTCCACGATCAAAAGGTCGGGGTCGGCGAGCAGCGCCTGCGCAATTCCCACCCTGCGGCGCATGCCGCCGGAGAAGCCCTTCAGCTTACGGTCGGCGTCACCGCTCAGACCGACCAGTTCGAGCACCTCCCTCACGCACCGGCGTCGCGCGCTTGCGTCGTCCATCTCTTTAAGAACCGCCATGTAGTCGAGAAACTGCGCGGCGGTCAACTCGGGATAGAAGCCGAACTCCTGCGGCAGGTACCCGAGGCGTCGCCGAAGGTTCGTCCGGCCCGGCTCGCGCGTCACGTCCTCTCCGTCCACCCGCACGCTGCCCGCGTCCGGACGGACGAGTCCGACGAGGATGCGCAGAAAGGTCGTCTTGCCGGCGCCGTTCGGCCCCAGCAGACCGAACATTCCCTGTTCAAGCTCGAGGTCAATCCCGGTCAGTGCATGCACACGACCGTAGGATCGCCGTATTCCGTGTATGGAGAGATTCATGCCACCACTTCCCATCCGTTCAGATGTAGCGCGCCTCGCATCGCACCAGCCATGACGCGCAGATTCCAATCGCGACCGCGGCCATGATCAGCGTGATTGCATTCGCCAGCAGTTCGCCTCGCGGCACGCCGTAGACGGCGAGGACCCAGAGGAGCCGCTGGCCCCAAAGATGAGTGAGCAGCGCGTGCGCCGCAAGCACCTGGCCGATCCAGAGGATGCCTATGGCTCCTGCACCCACCGCGGCCTGCCTCGACCAGAGCGCCAGCGTAGCCGCGAGTGCGCTCGCGGCGAGCATCGGCGCGAAAACGGCCCAGGGTGGTCGCGTCGCCAGCAGCGCGCCGCCGAAGCGGAGTTCCACCGAGATTGCGACGAGCACAGCCGCGAGACCATAAGCGGCGAGGCCGATCGCGTGTCTGCCGAGCATGATTCGCCACCCAGGGGTCGGGGTGACGTACAGAAGTTCGAGGGTGGGGTCTCCGACCCACAGCGACGCGGCCGCGCCCGCCGCGAGCGGGGGCAGAAGAGCGAGCAGCGCGACGTACGCGAGTGCGGCCAGGCGCGGTGTCAGCAGCAAGACCCCGAGAACGGGCAGAGCCGCGACCAGCATCGGAGCCATCAGGCGACGCCGCGCGACCTCAAGGCGCAGGTGCGCCCGAAGCCGTGTCCATGCGCTCATCGCCCGATCTCCCTCACGCGCCTGCGCATGCCGAACGACAGCAGGACGACGAAGATGGCCGCCACCGTCACGATCAGGCCGACGTTGAGGAGCGCCTGCACCGTGGTCGCACGTGCCACCCAAGGAAACGCGACGTGGAAGAACGCTTCGCCAGCGTAGACACCCACGGGATTGAAGAGCGTGTTTGACGTCGTCGGGAGCAGCTTCGGATTCAGCATCGAGGCCCACAGCCAGTAGCCCACAAAAAGCACCTGGTAAAGCGTCACAGGCAGGAAGGTGGGACACGAGAGCGAGATCGCAGCCACGAACAGCGCCGCCGGCAGGACCACCGCGACGAAGCCGAGGCCAGCACGCGCCAGCACGAGCGCGGCAGGGAATGGGAGATGCAAGAGCATCCAGCCCACGCCCGCCGCGTACACGGCGATCACCGGCATGAGTGAGGCCAGTGTGCTGCCGATGTACTTAGATCCCGCTGAAAAAGCCGGTTCAGGGCGGGGCGCAAGAGAATGAGTGCGGCATTGGAGGGGCAGGTGCCTGCCGCTGCGGGACCTTTGGCCTGCTATCGGGTAGCAGCTCGGCGGAGGTTGTGGGCGAGGATCGCGAGGCCCACACCGGTGGCAACGCGGTCATATTCCCTGTAGCGGGATCGGCGCAGGCCGTACCCTCGCTTGAGGCGGCTGATGGTTGCCTCGCTGCCGGATCGCCAAGCTTGGGCTTGACGGAAGGATTGCCTGTGTTGAAACCTCCGGCGATCGGCGGAGAGCTTGCCGCGTTTGGGGATGGCGACGTTGCGCACGCCCTGGTCGCGACAGCCGGTATGGTTGGAGGCGGTGTCGTAGCCGCGGTCGGTAGCAACGAGCGCCGGTGCTCTGCGGAAGCGCGTTTTGTGCCGCTGCACAGCAGGCAGGAGAGCATCGGCATCCGGCGGGTTACCCCGCTCGACCGTGTAATCGGTGACAAAGCCGCCCTCGGCCTCGATGATCTGGGTCTTGTAGCCAAACTGTACCGGCTTGCCGAGTTTGCCTTTGACGATGGGTCTGGCATCCGGGTCGGCGAGGCTCACAACCCGGTCCGGGATGTGACGCTCACCTCGGAGAACGGCCTGGTGCTGGGCGACGACCTGCCCCAGAAGATCCTGCGTGCGTTCAAGCTGCTCGGCAAGCCGCCTTGCCGGGCGAGCCACCTGGTCTGAAGCTGCAGCGAGCGCCTTGTGCGCCTGCTGCCCGACGCGCCTTGCAGCACGCATCTGGGCCTCGGCGATCCGCGCGATCTCACTCGTGACCTCGCGCACGGTCTCCACCGCCTGTCCCGTACGGTGCCTGAGATGCTTGGCGATCAGGAGCAGCCGCTGCTTGACGCTGCGGCCATGATCCACAAGCCGCTCGACGCCGTCACCGAGCAGCTCTCGGATCTGTCGGCCGACACGGGTGACCTTGAGAATGCCATCGGCGATCAGCTGGCTGTCCGTGGGGTAGTGGATGTTCGCCTCCACCACGGTCGAGTCGATGCGCATCCTGCGGCCGCGGATGACCTTCTCGTCGCGTAGACCATCGACCACCGCCGCGTTGACCTCGGCGACCGCCTCCGGCCCAAGCCGGTGACGCCACTTCGTCAGGCTAGTCGGATGCGGTACCGGGTCTGTGAGTCCCAGGCGGCAGAATCGCCGCCAGTGGATGCTGTCCGACACCTCCTGCACGAGCACCGCGTCGCTCAGCTGGTAGCGATCCTTCAGATAGAACAGCCGCAGCACTTGGGTCAACGGCAAGGAGGGTCTGCCCTGCTCTGGATCCAGCACCTGCGCCAGTGGCCGGAGTACGGCAGGGTTGTCCAGCAGCCCGTCGACCTTCCTCAGTTCCTGTGGCAGATCCCACACTTCTGCCGGCAGCAGCGTGCTCCAAAGGTCCAATTGCGTCGAGTCTGTCTTGATCATTCTGCGTCTCCCGGCAGGAACAGTCATCTCACTGGAGAACAACCGTCCTGCTGGAGTCTTTCCTCCCCGCGAGTTAGTGGCTTAAGCACCCAACTACTTCGCGTTCAGGCAGGAAGACTCCTTGCTTTTTCGGCTTCTTAGGCCACTTTTTCAGCAAGATCTAACTAACATCGACACTCAGGAAGAAACTGTAGCGTTCTACCAACAGAAAACCGGTAGCAAAGTGGTCGTACCGCTGACCTCTCCGTTGTGGGTGCTGCTCTATCGTTACGCGCGCACGCGCCCTCCCATTGGAGCCAACGAACCTATCTTGCAATACAAACGTGGTCCGGTTTCCTACATGCAACTGTCGGCGTGGTTTAAGACCGCATCCGCCAAAGTGGGCTTGACGCTGCCGACGAGGCAACTCTTCCACGTCTTTCGGCGTACGGCGGCGACGGAACTGATGGCCCAGACGGGGGACATCTATCTTGTCGCGCAGCTTCTGGGGGTCACGATTGAGACCGCTGAAAAGTATGTCATCGGAGGAGCGGCGGCGAAGCTTGAACACGTAATCAAGCACGCCGCGTCTACCCCATGGTAAGCGAATGGAGCCAAGACAGCGTCGATCTCACGACGAGCTACAGGAAGATTGCATCCGTCCTTGGGTTACCGGTAGACGAGATCGTTCGCCGAATTCACGGAACAACTCAACAAGAGCCCACAGTCGTTTCTCTCATCGAGGAGTTCATCGCATCGCCTGAGTTCAGTGCTTTCGCTGGCGGAACGCAGAAAGCGTACCGTCAAACCCTCTCCCTTCTCGCGAACTTGATTGCAAGATCCGACCCGACGGTCACACCGACGAACTTACCAGGGGCCATCATAAAGGAGGCCTGCGAGACCCCTTGCGGTCAGCTTCGGATCAACTCCCGGCGCACCAATCGTATGGAAGGAGATGGTTTGGTCGTCAGCGACCTCACATATAACAAACGGCTAGGTGCGATAAAGTCGTTGGCAAAGTGGCATCGTAATCAGCGAGGCGGCATCCAAAAATTTCTGTCGCTGCAGAACATCAGGAATCGCAACACGTTGGGCTATCGAGTTGCGTTGACGGCGACGCAAGTCGAAGGTGTGCTTGCGGCGTCACGCCGAGGAAAGGGTTGGCGCAAGAAGTATGCACTGGTTGCGGTTTTGCTGGGGACAGGTATTCGCGATTTCGAGTGCGAGGCATTGAATGTTGGGTGTGTGGATTGGAACGAGGCACAGCTTTACTTATTTGAGTTCAAGGGCCGCAAGAGGTCGCAACAGACCTTTCAGACAGTTCCTATTCCATCATGGACTCTCGAGGCACTGCGGTCCTACTTGGAGGATCGCTTTGGGGATGAACCATGGCCGCCCGGCGAGCCATTGTTTGCGTCAGAGCGAGCGACGTACCGCAGGGAAGGCTGGTCAAGACGGTTGACCAAGAGCGGCATTTACCAAGAAATCAGTCGTCTCTTCGTTGAAGCTGGCGTTTCCATGAGCGAAGTCACCAGTTCAGGTCGCGTCAAGAAAGTGGCTGACGACAAAGGCGTTCACGTGTTCAGGCACACGTATGCCATGTGGGTGTACAAGCTGTCGAACTACGATCTATTGGTGGTCAAGCAAGCTCTGCGGCACGCTAACGTCGCAGTCACAGAGCGTTACGTCCAGTCGTTCGGAGAGCACGTGCGAGAGATCGCAGACAAGTTAGGCAAGTTCTTTGAATCTCTTTCCCCGCAAGTTCGTGCAAGTGAACTACGAGACGGACTGCACGGAGGGAGTACGGCCCGATGGACGACAGCAGAGTGACCGGACGTGTAAGCGCCTCGGTGAACGCGGCGATGTGTCGCTATATTGCTGGCATCGCGTCGAAAAAGTCGAAGGAGTACTACGCGTGGGGGCTCTCGTACTTTCTCCACTACCTGGAATCTCAAGGGATGGACCCACGGACGGTGGATCT
>JAJYSZ010000033.1 GCA_021793315.1 Bacillota bacterium
GTAGGCGGGCCGCCGGTCTTGGAGCGCCTGGGCCTCGGCCCCGAGGCCCAAGGCCAGGACTTCGCACTTCGCCACCTGCTCACGCGTCAGGGGGGCGTTCGGCCGAAAGGTGCGGTTCGGAAAGCCGGAGATCCAGCCGGTGTCGTACGCGGCCATCAGGAGGGGGAAGTCGGGATTGCCCGGCGGAAGGTCGGAGAAGACCTGGCGCGCGCCGTCGGCCGGCTGGAGATGGAGCGCCTGCGCGAGCCGCACGGCGAACTGCGCACGGGTCACGTAGGCCGGGGCGGCAGCCGCCCGTCCGGCGACCGGGGCCAGAAAGAGCGTGGGCAGCATCGTCAGGAGCAGCAGGGCCGTGGAGAACCAAGCACCTATAGAGCGGCGCAAAGAAGCAGATACCTCCCCAGGGCGCCCGGGGGCAGCGCGTAAGTCGCCGCCGGCGAGGGCGGTCGGGGCGGCAGCAGATCATCTATTGGCCTATGGGATGGAATTCCAGGTTGCTGGCATCTCAATAAGGCAGATGGCATACTGCTGTAACCGACGCCAATGTACCCAAGGCGGAGGTGGAATGCAAGTAATAAAGGCAGGATGTGGATGGAGACATCTGGGCGCATGAGAAATCGGTGAGGATAATTACGAGATAGGAGATTCCTATATAGGATTGATGTTGTTGGCCATATATTCATGTCGGGAGGCTATGATCGCCGAAGGCCAGGAGCATGTTATGGGAGCTCTCCCACGCGCGACGGGGATGAGGGGCGACACGCCAGGACTTTCTTGCCTACGTCTGCGCAATGCAGGCAAAAAGCGGGCCGAGCGGAGATGACCGCCCGGCCCGCTTTTCCGGTCCTGGTTCACCGTGTGGTGGTTCAGGGCGTCAAGGCCTGCCAGGACCCACCGCCGTCATGGGACACGAGCATCGTGCCGGCGCCCGAGCGGCTGCCGACCAGCCACAGCGTTCCGCCCGGCAGGGCGGCGACGCCGAGCGGGTGGAAGAAGTATGGCGTCGCGGCATGGGCCACGCCCTGCACGGGCAGCTGCTGCCAGCTCTGCCCGCCGTCGGGGGTGGCGGTGACGGCCAGGACGTCGTTCGGGTTTCCCGGCTTCCAGGAGACGAAGTAGGCGCTCTGCGCGCCGCCGGTCACGGGCCCGGCCTGCAGACCGTAGAGGCTGGATGGCGCCGCTGGGTACATGCCCTGACCCGCGAACAGGGCCGCGCCGAGGATCTCCTGCCAGTGCTGGCCGAGGTCGTGCGTGACGTAGGCGACGTAGGGCTGGTGCTCAGACTGTCCCGAGGACGAGGTGAGAAGAAGCCACGCGGTGCCGGCCGCCGAACTGATGGTGGCGGACCAGCCCGTGGCCTGGCCGAGCTTTGGGCTGAAGGACGAGCTCCAGCTGGCGCCTCCGTTTTGCGTGAGCCAGACCTCTGGGGCGGTGCTCGAGCCTCCGGTGACGGCCCAGCCCGTGCTGCCGTCGAAGCTGGCCGCGATGACGCCCTTTGGGCTCTCCGCCTGCCAGGCGCCGGCGGACGCCGCCGGACGGTAGAGCGTGCCCTGGGTCGTGAGGAGCTGTCCGATGGAGGTGCCCGAGAGCCAGATCGCGGACGCGGAGCCGGGCAGGCCGGCGAGGGGCTGCCACTGGGAGCCGCCCTGCTGCCAGGCGAGCACCTGGCCGCCGGTTGTCAGGGCGTAGCCCTGCGTGGCGCTCGGGAAGGCGACGGCCGCGATCGTCTGGGAGCCCTGATAGATCCGCGTCCAGTCCTGCCCGCCGTCGCTCGTGGCCAACACGATGCCCTGGCCGGCAACGAAGCCCTCATTGGACGAGAGAAACTGCACGGCGTCAAGCGCCGGCAGGGCGCCCCGGAAGTACTGGGGCGCTGTCGAGGCCTGCGTCTTCTTGGGATGGTGGGTGGTCTGCTTCTGCTTCTGGGTCTGGGGCTGGGTCGTCGTGCCGCAGCCCTGAAGGACGAGCACGGCGGTCATGAGCGCGATCACGTGCCAGAGGGCCGTGCGGCGCATAGTCTTCACTGGCTTGCCTCCCGACGGTCCGCATTCTGGCGGGGTTCTGGCGACGTCATGCCGAGGGGCGGTTTCGGCTCCGCCCACCGCCTAGAGGCCGGCACCGACGCAATACTCCCCGAGGTTGTCCGTGGTGAACGTGTCGGTATCCATGGAATTGGTGGTGCCTGTCTGGATGACGCAGACGCCGCGCGGCGTTGGCGTGATGCCGGTGCCCGAATAGGATTTCCAGAACCGGTCCGCGAGCAGCGACGCGGTGTCCGCCGCCTTGACCGGCTGGGGCACGCCGAAGTAGACGCCCGCGCCGTAGCCCGCGGCCTGCACCGCGGCGCTCCAGGAGTTGATCCAGGTGATCATCTGCTGCTCGGTCGCGGAGCCGGTGCTCTCCACGTCGACGAAGATGTAGGCCCCCTTGGGATAGTTGACGGACGCGGCCGCGTGGATGGCCTCCTGTGCCCTCTGCGCGCCGGTCTCGCTCGTGAACGCGGACGTCCAGTAGCCCTGGAACAGCACGACGTTCATCAGCGGCAGGCTCGCCACGTACTCTTGGGCGAACGTCGTCGCGAAGGTGTTGAGGAAGATGTTGCGCAGGCCCTGCCCGTACCAGGTCTGCACCTGGGAGGTCGTGGCGGGCGGGGAGAAGGAGTCGAAGCCCGGGCCCGTGAGGTTCACGGTCTGGGCCATCTCCAGCATGGCGCTGGCGGAGGAGAGGCCCGTCGCCGTCGCGGAGATCGCCGCGATGCCGGGCTGGGTGTCGCCGTAGTAGAAGGTGACGCTCGAGCTGCCGGACGGGATGACGACGGTGGTCTCAGGCGTGCCCGCCGGCGTCGACGAGAACTCGTTGGTACCGCTCGAGTTGGAGTAGAGGGAGACGGTGACGCCCGCGGCCGGGGCCGGCGCGGGGGCGCCAATCTGGTCCGTCAGCGTGACCGTGAAGGGGCCGTTCGACGGCGTCGCCCCGACGGCCCCCGTCGCAGGCCCTGTGAGCGTGAGGCCCGTCGGCGTCGCCGACGCGATCTGGAGCGAGAAGGTGGCGCTCAGGAGGCCGGCGCCGGAGGCCGTCAGGGTCGGCTGGCCCTGCGCCGCGTCGCCGTAGTAGAAGCTGGCGCTCGAGCTGCCGGACGGGATGACGACAGTGGTCTCCGGCGTGCCTCCGGGCGTCGACGAGAACTCGTTGGTGCCGCTCGAGTTGGAGTAGAGGGAGACGGTGACGCCCGTGGCCGGGGCCGGCACGGGGGCGCCGCCCTGGCCCGTCAGGGTGAGCGTGAAGGGGCCGATCGACGGCGTCGCCCCTGCCACCGCCGTCGCGGGCCCTGTGAGCGTCAGGCCCATCCCGGTCGACGCGATCTGCAGCGACAAGGTGGCGCCCAGGAGGCCGCCGCCGGAGGCTGTCAGGGTCGGCTGGCCCTGGGCCGCATCGCCGTAGTAGAAGCTGACGCTCGTCGCGCCCTGGGGGATGGCGACGCTCGATACGGACGGGCCGCCCGAGGAGAGCGAGAACTCGTCGGGTCCGGGGGAGCTTGAGCCGAGGTTCGCCGTCACCCCGGCGGCCGGGGCCGGCGAGGGATTGCCGTAGGCGTCGGTCAAGGCCAGGGTGAAGGGGCCGAGCACGGGGCTCGTCGCGTTGGGGCCGCTCGCGGGACCGGTCAGCTCGAACTTCGCCGGTGGGCCCGCTGCGATCTGCACGCCGAGGGTGGTGCTGCCGAGACTCGGGCTCGTCGCCAAAAGCACCGGTGCGCCCGCGGCGGTGTCGCCGTAGTAGAAGGTGGCCGTCGTGCCGCCCTGCGGGATGGCCAGGCTGGAGATGGCCGGGCCGGACGCGCTGGCCGCGAAGGTGTAGCTGCCCGTGGAGTTCGAGGCGAGCGACACCGTCTCCCCGCCCGCGGGGGCCGGAGCCGGATTGCCGTTCGCGTCCTCGAGCGTCAGCGTGAAGGGTCCGATCGTGGCCGCCGAAGAGACGCTGCCGCCGCCCTGCGGGCCCGTGAGCGAGAGTCCGGTCGGCGGCTGCGCGACCTCGCTGCTCGTCACCTGCAGCTGCGAGAAGGCGGAGACGACGTTCTGCGCTCCCACCTCGTACACGCCGACATAGGCGCCCGGCGCGACGGTCAGGTTGTCGCCCGGGCTATAAGCGGTTGCGGCACTCGGCGAGGCCTCCCCCCAGGTGGGCACGGAGAGGGGAATCGTGGACACCAAGACGGCGATGCGGTCTGCGGCGGCATACGGCGTCACCGCGATGGCGGTCGTGCCCAGGGCAGTGCCGGGCGCCGCGCTCGGGGCGGTGGCGAACGCCTTCACGGGGGTGGATGCGAGGTAGGTCGCCATCTGCGACTGGGCGTGCTTGATCTGGGCCTCCGTAAAGGTGCTCTGAGGGCCGAAGGTGTCCGAGCTGAAGCCGTGCAGGATGCCGATCGCCTGCGCCTCGTTGACGTAGCCCCAGGCCCACTTGCCGATCTCGCCCGCGTCCTTGTAGGAGGGGGTCTTGTCCTCGAGGGCCGCGGCGGCTCCCTGAAGTCCGAGCGCGATGATCTCTGTCTTTGCGACCTGCTCGCGCGTCAGGGAGGCACCGGGCTGGAAGGTGTGGTTCGGGTAGCCCGAGATCCAGCCGGCCTCGTAGGCGGCCATGATCAGGCCGTAGGACGGATTGGCCGGCGCGAGGTCCGTGAAGACCTGCGTGGCCCCGGGCTGCGGTGGGAGCTGCAGCTGTTGCGCCAGATCGACTGTGAACTCCTGGCGCGTGACATTCGGGGAGGCGGTCGCGGCGTGACTTGCCTCGGGACGTGCCAGTGCCGCTCCGACAAACGTTGACATCAGAAGAAAAATGCTAAAGGAGGCCCTGATGGAGCGGCGCAATTAGGAAAGTACCTCCTGTTGCGCCTCCGGGCGGCGCGGGTTCGCCGCCTGCGGCGGCTCAGCTCGGACAGAATCCTTGCTCATTGCGTAAAATCCGCCAGGGATTCCGCGGCTTTACTCAGAGAATGATAAGAATTCTGCTGTCACTGATGCCAATGTACCGAAGGAAGAGGAAGTTCGCAAGAAATAAAGGCATCATTTGGTTGGAGAATTTTGGGCCTTTCTTGTGCCTCGTGATGTTCGCTGGCTCTGCTGTTTGGCCAGCGCAAGCGCTGGGAGGTGCGATAGAAGAAAGCCCCTAGCGCATGGGGCGCAGCGTTGGCGAAACGCCTTCTCGGCGGCCTCTGCGCCCGCCGCCGCGTGAGGGGCAAAAGGGCGCTCCGTCCGCACGTTCGGTGGTCCGGGAGCGCCTCGGGGCGTAGGCTTCAGCAAACGCTCCGCGAAGGTGGTGGGCCATGATCTTTCTGCAGCTCCAGCGGCTCATCGCAGCTGGCATAGTCGTGCTCGTCGCCGCGCTTTTGCTCCGCTGGCTATGGGACATCACGATGCCGCAGCTCTTCCACTTGCCGAAGGCGTCCTATTGGCAGGTCGTCCGCCTGCTGCTGATCCTCGGCATTGCTGCGGAGACCGTGCTCCTCATCGTCGCTCAGCTCACGTCCCTAGGGCCCTTGCTCTAGCCAAACTGCGGCATGATCCGGCGGAACTCGGTCCTTGCGGGGAGCCGGAACACGCGGCTGTGCTAGCCGCCTGGGGGCTTCGGAAAGCTTCCCCTTGTGCCTGCCAAAGCCGAGACGCTCGGCTGCACGGGCCCTTGGCGCGCTACGCTCGATAGCGCCCGTGCAGGGACTGCATCAGGCTGATGCCGCCGTACGCGAGGGAGAAGAACGCCTGAGACGGCGGCAGCGAGAAGCCGATATCCTTCGCGCTCCGCAAGAAGGCCGAGCGCAGGCGGTCGAGGTCTTCAGGGCTGAGGACGACGTCACCGCTCTCGGCGTTCTCCTGCACGTGGCCCTTGGTTGCCGCCTTGGCCAGCACCACGACACCTTCCTCCGCCGCAGGGAACGCCAGGGCAGCCTGGGCTGGGCTGATGCCGTGGCGGCCGGCCACGCCGCGCAGGGCGTCGAAGCCCGGCCCCTGGTGGCGCAGGAGGCGCCCGTGGCCCAGAGGGCTGTACGCGAGGAGGACGCCCTCGACGTCCTTCACCTGGGGCAGCAGGGTCAGTTCGACGCGGCGGTCCTCGAGGCTGTAGGGGAGCTCGTGGAAGAAGACGCCGCCCTGCCGCCGGCCTGCCTGCATGCCGAGGGCCTCGATGGTCTCCCGGACCATGGCGGTCGGGAAGTTGCTCACGCCCACCTCCCGCGCGAGGCCGGAGTCCTTCAGGGCACGAAGGCCCTGGGCGATGCGCTGGATGGGCTGGGACTTCGTCGGCCAGTGCAAGAGGCAGGCATCCACGTGGTCTGTGCGCATGCGCCGCAGGGATGCCTCGAGAGCCCGGCGCATGGCATCGGGTTCGGCGTGGCTCGGCCAGATCTTCGTGATCAGGAAGATGGACGCCCGGCAGTCGGCGATGGCGTCCCCGACCACCCGCTCGCTCTCGCCGGCGCCGTAGAGCTCCGCCGTGTCCACGAGCGTCATGCCCAGCTCGAAGCCCCTTCGCAGGGCCTCGACCTCCTGCTTGTGGCGGCGGGGGTCCTCGCCGAAACCCCAGGTGCCCTGGCCGATCACGGGCAGGCGCAGGCCGGCTTCAGAAGGCTCCAGATAGCGCACGAAGGGTCCACCTCCGTGGGAATTGTTCCAACCCTGCCGTCAAGATAGCACAGTGCCGAGGCATTTCCTGCCTGATGCCCCCTCTTCCGGGTGGATCTCGCAGGGAACCGCGGTGCGTTGCGCAAATAAGAGGAAGGGTAAACTCCACCGGAGGCGCATTGCTTGTACGACTCCGATAAGCCTCTCATCGTCCAAAGCGACCACTCGGTGCTGCTCGAGGCCGATCACCCGCAGTTCGAGGCCGCCCGGGATTTCCTCGCCCGCTTCGCGGAGCTCGAGGCGAGCCCCGAGCATGTCCATACCTACCGCATCACGCACCTCTCGCTCTGGAACGCCGCCGAGAGCGGCCTGCGGGCGGATGAGGTGATCGCGGGGCTCGACCGCTTCGGCAAGTATGAGCTGCCGCAGAACGTGCAGGCCGAGATCTGGAGCGCCATGGCCCGCTACGGCCGGCTCGAGCTGAGGCCGGCCGGGGACGACATCGTGCTCTGGGCGGACGATCCCCTGCTCTTGCGCGAGGTGCGCGGTCATCCGAAGGTGTCGCCGCTGCTCGAACTCCTCGGCCCGCAGGGCGTCAAGGTGGCCAAGGGCCAGCGCGGGCATCTCAAGCAGGCGCTGTTGCGCATCGGCTGGCCTGTCCGGGACCTCGCGGGGCATGCCAAGGGGGCGCCGCTTGCGCTCCAGCTGCGCGCGCAAACGCTTTCCGGCAGGGAACTCGGCCTGCGCCGCTACCAGCAGCAGGCGGTCGACGCCTTCTGGGCCGGGGGGCAGGCGTCTGGCGGCAGCGGCGTCGTCGTGCTGCCCTGCGGTGCCGGCAAGACGCTCGTCGGCCTCGGCGTCATGGCCAAGGTGCAGGCCGTCACCCTGATCCTCTGCACCTCGACGCTCGCGGTGCGGCAGTGGATCGACGAGATCCTGGACAAGACGTCGCTCGGCGCCGACGAGGTCGGGGAGTACACCGGGGTGAAGAAGGAGGTGCGGCCGGTCACGGTCGCCACCTACCACATCCTTGGCCGCAAGGAGCACCGCGCGCTCCTGGACGCCCAGGACTGGGGCCTCATCGTCTACGATGAGGTGCACCTGCTGCCGGCACCTGTCTTCCGTATGACGGCCGAGATCCAGGCCCGGCGGCGGCTCGGCCTGACAGCCACCCTGCTGCGCGAGGACGGGCGGGAGGGGGACGTCTTCAGCCTGATCGGCCCGAAGAAGTACGACGCGCCGTGGAAGGAACTCGAGGGGCAGGGCTGGATCGCCCAGGCCTTCTGCACCGAGGTGCGGCTCGAACTTCCCCCCGGCGCACGTCAGCGCTACGCCGAGGCGGAGGAGCGCGAGCAGTTCCGCCTGGCGGCCGAGAACCCCGCCAAGATCGCCGCGGTGCAGGAGATCGCGCGGCAGCACCTTGAGGCGGGCGACCGGGTGCTCGTGATCGGGCGCTTTTTGAGCCAGCTCGACGCCTTGGCCCAGGCGCTCGAGGCGCCGCTCGTGACTGGCGAGACGGTGCTTTCGGACCGCGAGCGGCTGCTGGGGGCCTTCCGCAGCGGCCAGCAGCCCCTCCTGGTCGTCTCGAACGTCGCGAACTTCTCCCTCGACCTCCCGGAGGCCAGCGTCGCGATCGAGGTCTCGGGCACCTTCGGCTCCCGCCAGGAGGAGGCCCAGCGGCTCGGCCGCATCCTGCGCCCCAAGCAGGACGGCAGGCCAGCCCACTTCTACACGCTCGTCTCGAGCGACACCCGCGAGCAGCAGTTCGCCATCCTGCGCCAGCGCTTCCTGACAGAACAGGGCTACCGCTACCGCATCGTGCGCTACGGCGAGGAAGCCGTAAGCGACGCGGGCGGCGCCGTGATCGCCCTTGAGGAGGCGCGCCGGCGGCTCAGGGGGGGTTCTCGGGATGCCTGAGCTGCCACTGCTGGAGCGCAGCATCTCGACGAAGATCTCAGACCTCAGGCGTCTGGCGCGCGACGTCGGCATCGACGTGCAGGGCCTGCAGCCGAAGGCCCTGCGCGAGAAGATCATGCATGAGCTCTCCTCGCAAGCCGGCGTCACACGAGCCCTCGAATCGTGCTCCCAGGAGGCTCGCAGGCTCCTCTTCGACATCGCCTGGCACGGCTCGGGCATGCTGTCAGGCCGCACGATCGATGGCCTCGGCGTCAGGAACCAGCGCGCGCGGGAGACGCGCGAACTCTGCGAGGAACTGCACAGCCGGGCCCTCTTGCACTCGCTTGGCTCCCGAGACTACTGGGCGTCAGAGCCTGGCTACCACATGGCCGAGCAGACCGCCGAGTGGGTGGCGCCGGTGCTGGCGGTGGCGGAAGGGGAAGTGGCCGAGCGGCCGTTCTACCTGCGTACGGCGGAGCCGCCGCCGGACAGGGCATCGCTCGGCGTCGAGTGGCTCGCGGACCTCGTGCGCATTGTCGGGGAACTCGGCCGCAAGCCGGGCGGCATCACGCAGGCCGGCTCGATCTACCGGCGGGACGCCGAGCGCCTGAGAAGGCTGCTCACCCCGCGCCGGCTCGAAGCGATCTCGCCTGCCTGGCAGGCCCTCCTCGACGTCCTGCCGGACCCTTCGCACTTTGGCCCCTGGGCACAGGAGGTGCAGGCCGACGTCGGGCTGCTGCTCTGGCTCGGCTTCGGCCTCGGTCTCCTCGCCGTCCGCGATGGCGAGATCCACGCCGCGCGGGACTGGCGGCGCCGCCTCGGGCGCCGGAGCGTCGGCGAGATCTGCCGGCGCGCCTGCCTGGCCGTGTGGGATATCCACGGCCGTTCGCTCGTCGGGAACTACTGGCAGAAGTTCGTGAGTCCTGAGCACTGGCTGTTGCCGGGCAGGCTGCTCGAGGTCTTGCGGCTGAAGCGCACGGGCCTTTTCGAGATCAGCGAGCCCTACGAGATGGCGTCGCTCCTGCGCACGCTCGTCCAGCTCGGCGTCCTGGAGGCCGCCACGGTGGACGGCGAGCCGGGGATCCGGCTCTTGCCGGCAGGCGAGGTGTTCTACGGCAAGGAGCCGGTGGAGCCCCGGCTCGACGGCAGCTGGTCCATCCTGCCGAACGGCGACATCCTGGTGCCGCCGGACCTGCCTTTGACGCGGCTCGCCTGGCTCGAGACGATCGCCCGCCCGGAGAAGGTGGATGTCGTCTGCACCTACCGGGTCTCGCAGGAGAGCCTGCACCACGGTATCGAGGCGGGTGTGAAGCCCGACGAGATCCTCGAGGAGCTCGAGGGGGGCAGCCGGACGGGACTGCCGCAGGCGGTGCGTTTTCGCGTCGAGGAATGGCTTGGCCGGGTGGGGCGCTACCGCTTTGTCGAGGCGGCCATGCTGGTCTGCCGTTCGCGGGAGGACGCCGAGGCGGCACTCGCCGTCAAGGCGGTGCGCCAGGAGGTGATCGAGGTGCTGGGCGAGACCTGCCTCGTCATCCCGGCGATGCACGAGGCGCAGGTGCGTGAGGCGCTCGAGCGCGGCGGCTTCGCGGCCCTGCAAAGCGTGTTCAGCCCGAGCGGCCTCTTCCGCGAGGACGCACTGCGCGAGCGCAGGCGGAGCCAGCGCACGCTGAGGTCTCTCGACTGGGGCGCGGGGACGGTCATCGAGGCCCTCTAGGCGGGAGGGCCCGTGGCCCCCCGGGCGGACTTCATCATTGGACGGTGGAGCTCTCGGCGCTTCCCCCGGGGCAGCGGTCTCATCTGAGCCTCTATGCGCCTTTGGCCGCGGGCCAGTGCGTGAGCGAACCGGCCCATTGGCTTTCCTCGTTGGGTTTGTGGGGCCAGGCCTCGGGCCCGTGCTCCTGGCGGCTGCGATCATCGCGCGGCTCAAGGGCGCCAGGCGACATTGACTACGTCTTTGAGGACTCGGCCGTCCGTGGCGCGGCGGGTGGGAAGGGGGAAGGGCGCTGGCTAAGGCAGACCACCCGCGTCCGGCCTTCGCGCAGGTGTTCGAGGCCGGCGACGAAGGGCTTCTCCTGGTCTTCGGCCAGGGCCTCGACGCCGCCGTGAACGAGCGCGTGCAGGGCTACGGGGAGGCGGTGCGCCGTGCGGGGATCCCGGGCGTGCGGGACGTCGTGCCGGGCTACCTTTCGCTCCTCGTCACCTACGACGCGGGCAAGATCGACGGCGACGACCTGCGCTCGGCCCTTGCCGCCCTCCGCCCTGCCGCCAGGGCGATCCGGCCGCCAAGGCATCACGAGGTGCCCGTCTGCTACGGCGGGAGCTTCGGCCCAGACCTCGAGGAGGTGGCGGCCAAGGCGGGCCTCACGCCGGAAGACGTGGTAGGCTTGCATGCCGGACAGGAATACCGGGTCTACTGCCTCGGTTTCGCGCCCGGCTTCCCCTACTGTGCCGAGCTGCCGACGGTCCTGCGCCTGCCCCGGCGCCCCGAACCCCGCCTCAAGGTGCCAAGGGGGTCGGTCGGGATCGCGGGCCTGCAGACGGGCATCTATCCGCTCGAGACGTCGGGCGGCTGGCACCTGCTCGGCCGCACGCCCTGGACCGTCTTCGACTGGACGCGGCCCGAGCCCGCCCGCATCCTGCCGGGCGACACCGTCTGCTTCCGCCCGATCGCGGAAGGGGAGTTCCGCCAGCTCGAGGCCATGGCGGATAGCGGGGATGGCAGCCGTGGCTAGGCTCAGGGTGGTGCGCCCCGGCATGTTGACGACCGTCCAGGACCACGGCCGCCACGGCCAGGGGCACCTTGGCGTTGCGCAGCAGGGCGCCCTGGACGCCTACGCCCTGCGCTGGGCCCAGCGCCTGGCAGGGAACGGCCCCGAGGCGGCCGGGCTCGAGATCACCCTGCTCGGTCCCACCTTGGCGGTGCTCGATCCCTGCTTCGGCGCCATCGCCGGGGCGGAACTCGGCATGAAGGTGAACGGCGCCCCGTGGCCCGCCGGCACGAGCCGCAGGCTCCTTGCCGGCGATCTGCTCTCCTTCGGACCGCCCTTGGACGGACTGCGGGCATATCTTTCCTTTGGCGGCGGCGTCGCCGGCGACGAGCTGCTTGGCAGCCGGGCGACAGACCTGCAGTCCGGTGTGGGGGGCCACGGCGGGCGGGCTCTGCGGGCAGGCGATATCCTGACGGTGGGCGACCTCGACGGGGAGCCTGCGGCCGCGCCGGTGCCGACGGCCATCCTGCGCGACAGGGCGAGGGTGCTGCCCGGCCCGAGGGACCGCCTTTTTCCTCGCGATGCCCTGCGCCAGCTCAGCTCGGCCCCGTACCAGGTGACGTCCCACTCGGACCGCGTGGGCATGCGCCTCAGGGGGCCGGAGGTGTCCGGCGCCCCTGGCAGCATCCTCTCGGAGGGCACGCCGCTCGGGGGCATCGAGATCCCGCCGGCGGGCCAGCCGATCGTGCTGCTGCAGGGCAGGGGCACCGTCGGCGGCTACCCGATCCTCGCCACCGTCATCGCCGCAGACATTCCGCTGCTCGCGCAGCTGCGGCCCGGTGGCGCCGTGCGCTTCGCGGTGGTCTCGCGTGCCGAGGCGCGGGCCGCCCGCGAGGAGATGGAGCGCGAGCTCCTGCTGCCGCTGCGCCCCCTGGCCTGAGAGGAGGAGTTTCCTTGCCAAGTTCGGTGGACCTCAACAGCGACCTCGGGGAGAGCTTCGGCGTCTGGCGGCTCGGGGACGACGAGGCGCTGCTGCCGCAGATCACGTCGGCGAATGTCGCCTGCGGCTTTCACGGCGGCGATCCGCGCGTGATGCAACGGACCGTAGGCGAAGCCAAGCGGCTCGGGGTCGGCATTGGGGCGCACCCCGGCTTCCCGGACCTCGTCGGCTTCGGGCGCAGGAACCTCGCCGTCACACCGGACGAGGTGTACACCGACACGCTCTACCAGATCGGCGCGCTGCACGCCTTCTGCCAGGCTCAGGGTGCCGCATTGCAGCACGTCAAGCCGCACGGCCAGCTCAACAATATGGCCTTCCGAGACCGCGCCATGGCGCAGGCCCTGGCCTCCGCCATCGGAGACTTCTCCAGGGACCTCATCCTGGTGGCTTACGGCGGCGAGTTGCTGCGCGCGGGTGAGGAACTCGGACTGCGCATCGGCCATGAGGTGTACGCGGACCGCGCCTACCGTCCGGATGGGAGTCTCGTGCCGCGATCGGAGCCCGGGGCCGTCATCGAGGATGGCGCCAAGGTGGCCGAGCGGGCGGTCCAGATGGTGCTGCAGGGGGGCGTCGAGAGCTGCACGGGCGCCTGGCTCCGCCTGCAGGTCGACACGATCTGCCTGCATGGCGACACCCCGGGGGCAGCGCGGCTTGCGGCCACGGTCCGCCAGGCCCTCGAGGCGGCCGGCGTGGCCCTGAAGCCCCTCGCCGAGGTGCTGGCGGGACGCTGACGGTCCAAGGTCAGCATCGCTTCACCCACATTTCCGGCATAATCAGGTGGGAGATAGCAGATCCTTGTCGAAACCACCATGCCGAGGCATGGGAGGGAAGATGCGATATGGACGGCGGACCGGAGTCCGAGCGCGAGCGGTGGGCGTCTTCCATGGTGGCGGAGGGAGATGGCCCCGACCTCGTGGCGAGGATCGCCGGCCTTCTGGAACTTACCGGCAGGCTCTCGCTGATCGGCTGCATCCGCCAGCACGGTCTGGCGCAGGGTCTGCGATGTTTCGCAGAACTCTACGGCCTTGAGGTGCCAGGCGGGACGGCAAGTCTCAGAGAGCTCCAGGAACGGGTGGCCAAGGGGCTTCATCTCGCCGAGGCGCGGCTGCGGGACGCACTAGCCGACGCCATCGCGGCCGCCGACGACGCGGAGTTCCGGGGCGCCCTCGGCCGCTTCGGGCTCGAGACGGCGGCGGAGCGGAGTCTCGCCACCTATGCGGAGGCTTGCCTCAGCACGATCGAGGGCGACCTCGAGGAGGCGCTTGCGGCGCACCGCCGGCAGGCGGAGGGTCTCTTCACCGTGGGGGAGGCGGTGGCCATGGCGGAAGTCCTGAGCCTCTTCGACCGCTACCTGCGCGATCTGCAGCCGGCGGACGTTGCGGGAGAGCTTGAGCGGGCGCGCCTGGCCGAGCGGGAGCGCCTGCATCTGGCAGGCGATGTCGAGCGGCTGTCCCGCGAGTCTGCGTGCCGTGGGCGGGAGATCGAGGAACTGAGGGCGGCGCTGGAGAACCCCCGGTCGCCGCTCGGCTAGCGCGCCCTGCGCCCAGCCCTTGCCCGGTTCCCCGCCCCGGGTCCCACGAGAGTGAACGCCTTGACGCGCTGGCCCGCGTCCACCAGGAGAAGCCCGGGGGCCAGGGCGGGACTGTCGAAGTGCGGCACCAAGCCGAGTGTCTCCCTTGCCAGCACCCGACCGCTGCTGGCCGCGAGCACTTCGAGCTGTCCGCTTTCCTCGTCGACGCTGAAGACGGCGCCGCCACCCACCGCGGGCGGCCCGGCGTCCCAGCCGCTCTGGCGCCAGGCGGCAAAGAAGCCCTGGCCGGTCAGGCGTAGCGCCACGAGGCCGTTCGTGCAAGGCACGTAGAGGAGGCCCCCGCCGTAGGCGTCCCCGCCATACGCTCCGGCGCAGACGGCCCCGCTCGCGAGCGGGTGGCCTATGCCGCCGAGCTCCCTCGCGTCGAGGAGGTATCCCGTGCCCTCCTTGCCGATCTGGAAGAGCCGTCCCCCAGGCAGGGGCAGGGGCGCGGTGGAGCCGAGGTCCAGGTCTGCCTCGTTCAGCTGGGGGAAGTTGCGTGGCGCGAAGTAGCCGAGGAGTTTGAGAGCCGGCGAGAGCCGCAGGACGCTGTCGCCGCCGTCCCAGGCCCGCGTCGAGGCACTGTTGCCGGTGGCGGCGTAGAGATCGCCATCCCCACCGAGCGCGAGGCCGGCCGTCGCCCAGATGGCGCCGCCGCGCGCCGTGGGCACGCGGTAGGCGAAGGCGGCTCGGCCTGGGTGGATGGCGACGACCTGGCCGACGTAGGGGCCGCAGTCGCCGTAGAGGCCGCCGAGCGGAACGTAGACGGTGCCGGAGAGATAGGTGAGCGCCCCGCGCTGCTGCTGGGCGTAGGCGTGCGTGCCGGGAAGGTCCAGGCTCCAACTGCGCAGCACCCGGCCGGTCCGGGCGTCCAGGGCGTAGAGCCGCTGCTGGACCGGCTCCACCTCCGCCGCGACATAGAGCCTGCCCCCCGCGAGGACGGGTGTGCCCGTGATGCCGAGCGGGCCGATGTCGCCACAAGGGAGATCCCCGAGCGGCACCGGTGTGCCGAGGTGCCGCCGCCAGACGGTGCGGCCGGTCTTCAGGCGGACGGCGTAGACGGTGTCGTTCTCGGTGGCGATGTAGGCGAGGCTGCCCTGCCAGATGGGCTGCGCGTAGACGGCCCCGTCGAGCGCCGGGGTCGTCCAGGCGGGACGAAGGCCCCGGACCGACGCCTCCGGGTAGCTCTCCCAGCGGTCCGGGCCGCCGCCGTAGGTCGGCCAGGCGGCTGCGGGCCCGGCAGCTGCCTGCGACGCCGCGGCCTTTAGGGGAGCGGGCGCCTGCTTGGCGCGCTGCGCTGCCGCGCCCCCCGGACCGCAACCCGACAGGAGCACGAGAAGGCCTACGGCGATGAGCGCCCCAAGGGATCTTGGTTGCAGGCCGCTCTCCTTCACTGGGCGCTCCCCCTGTCGCCAGGACTCTGTGGCCAGAGTCTAGCACGAGAGCCGCAGGAGGGACGGGCAGAGCGAAGCCGCCCCGCAGGCGGCGGGGCGGTTCGAGGCGCGCTAGAGCGAGGAGTCTCGGGTCTCTTCGGCTCGCCCGTGCCGCTCGCGCTTCAGCGCGTACATACGGCGGTCCGCGAGCCTATAGGCGTCGGCGAAGGTCCTGGCTTCGGCCGGCACCAGGGCGCTGCCGTAGGAGGCCTCGAGGCCGGCGGCCTCCGGTGCGGTCAGCAGCTGCCCGAGGCGCCCCGGCGTGAGAGCATCCGCCTCCTGCAAGAGCAGCACGAACTCGTCGCCGCCGATCCGCCCGACCGCATCCTGGTCGCGCAGCTGCGCGCGCAGGTGATGCCCGAACTGCCGCAGGGCTACGTCGCCTGCATCGTGTCCCTCGCGGTCGTTGAGATCCTTGAAGTCGTCGAGATCGAGGAGAACGAACAGGAGGCCCACACCCTCGTCGGTCAGGCCCTCGACGCAGGCCTCGAAGCGCTCCTCGAGCGCGCGCCGGTTGAGGACGCCCGTCAGCGGGTCTGTGGAGACCAGACGCTCGATCTGGTTGCGGCGCATCGCCGTCTGGTTGGCCAGGGCGAGGTAGTCGAAGAGGGTGCGCAGCAGCAGGGTGCGCTCCGCGTCGGGGGCCGCGAGCACGAGGAGGACGCCGTCCGGCACCTCCCCCGTCCCGACGCCGCCGATGCAGAGGGCCCCCTCCTCGTGCCAGCCATGGAAGCGCTGCGGGTCCTCCGCGATCTGGCCGATCCAGTCCTTGATCGGCGTGCCGGCGAACAGGAGAGGCAGCCCCGGGCCGTAGGATCCGGCCACCTGCCACGCCTCGCCCTGACGGATGAGGACGATGGCGGCGCGGGCGCCGACGATCTCCTCGAGCGCCTGCGCGATCGGCGGCCACCACCGCTCGGCTTCGCTGCGGCCCATGAGCAGGACCGGGTTCATCTCCTGCACCCAGTGGAAGAGCCGCTCCTGCCGGCGCAGGCGGTCGACCGCATCCTGGCGGGCGATCATCGCACCGAGGAGCGGCGCCACCTGCTCAAGGCTCTGTACGGCCTCGGGAGGCATGTCCTTGGCGTCGCTCACGGCAGCCGTCAGGACACCGCGCACCTCGCCGTCGGCCACGAGCGGCACAGCGACGGCGACCTGGGCGCCGAGCTCCTCGCGCATGCCCGGACGGGCCTTGTCGAGGTCCTGCGGCATGCGGACCGTGCGCCGGTCGTGGTAGGCGTGGGAGACGAGGCCCGCCGGCGGGTCGAGGGGCAGGGTGAGGTCGCGGACGGTCATGCTGCCATAGCCGCGCATGGCGAGCGGGTAGGAGACGTTGCGGAACGGGTCCGCGACGGAGAGCTGCGCGATCGGGAACGGCAGTTGGTCGACGATCCTCCCGGCAAGGGAGGCCAGGTCCTGGTCCGGGTGGCCGGAGGCGGCCGCGAGCCAGGCGGTGAGGCGATCGCGCCAGGCGAAGGCCCGTTGGATCTGCTCCGCGTTCAGCCGTTCGCGGCGCAGCACGTTGCCCCAGATGCCGGCGATCTCCGCCACCTCTCGCGTGTGGGAGCGCCGGCTGAGTTCGTCGGCCGCTTCCGCGTCGCGCACGCCGAGCAGGCGCCTGGCGCTCCGGCTCAGGAGGAGTCCGACGATGAGCGCGGTGCCGAAGGCCACAGCCGCCACGGCGAGCATCGCGTCGGCCACGTCGTGCACGAGGTTTTGGAACATGGCCGAGAGCAGCGGCGCCTCCGGCGCCAGGGCGGAGAGATAGCCATCCTTCGTGCGCTGCCAGGCAATGAGTTCGCTGCTGCCGCGCAGCGGCAGGAAGAGTACCGCGCTGCCGCGCGGCGCGGACCGGAAGTCTCGCAGGGCGGTCCGGGCGATTTCCGCGCCGTCGAGGCTGCGTGGCGTCGTGTAGTCGATGCGGCCCGAGAAATCCACAAGCGTGAAGGTGAGCGGGCCGGGCTCGTAGAGGACGAGGCCGCGCCGGTACGCCTCGGTGGTCTGAGCGAAGCCGGCCTGGGACCTGGGCTCGCGCACGCCGCGGGCGGCGAGCTCCACCGCGCGCGTCATCTCGGATCTTGCGACCTCGAGCGAGGAGGCGTCGGAACCGCGCAGGGCCACGAGGCCGATCAGAGCGAGCGATACGAGACTGCCCAGGAAGAAGCCGATGAAGATCCAGGTGAAGAGGCCCAGGCGGTAGCGCGCCGGACGCTCGCTCATCCTCTCAGCTCCTCTTGGGCCAGGACATTGCCATCTATCCTGTCAAACGATGGCGCCCAAGACAAGGGGCAGAGGGATTAATGGCCGGATGATGCTGTTCAGAGGGCCCGCAGAGCCTCCGTCGGGGAGAGATTCGCGGCGCCTTTGGCCGGCAGGTAGCCAGCAATGGCGCCGATGGTCAGTGCCGCGGCGAGGCCGCCGGTCCAGGCGATCAGCGGCACCACCACGAGCCAGTGCCGGGACCAGGCGTAGACGAGCGTCGCCAGGGCGCCGCCGCCGATCCCCACGACACCCCCGCCGAGCGAGAGCAGGATGGCTTCGCCGAGGAACTGGCTGCGGATGAGGCGGCGCGTGGCGCCGAGCGCACGCCTGAGGCCGATCTCGCGGCGCCTCTCCAGCACCGAGATCACCATGATGTTCGCGACGCCGACACCTCCGACGAACAACGCGACCGCCCCGAGCCCGACGAAGAGGCCCGTGAAGGCGTTCTTGGCCGCAGCGCGGGCGACGAGGGCCTGGGACGGCTGGCTTACGTTCACCGACGAGGGGCTCTCCGGGTAAGCCTGTCGGGCGAGGAGCCCGTAGACGGCCTGGACCGAATCCTGCTGCGTACGCACGTAGATGTTGGTCGGGTGGCCGTCGAAGCCGAGGTAGTGCTCGGCCGCCGGGAAGCCGACCAGCACGGAGCTGTCGATCTCCGGTGTGAGGGCGGCGGGCTTCAGGATGCCCGCGATGTAGAACCACTGTCCTCCCAGCCAGATGCGCTCGCCGGGGAAGAGACGGTCGATGCCTAGCTGGCGCGCCGCCGCCGCACCGAGGACCGCCACGGGCTCCTTGGCGGTGGCGGCGTTGAGGAAGCGGCCCTGCGCCATCTTGGTGCCGATGGCGGACAAAAGGTCCAGGCTCGTCGCATCGACGGTCAGGCCACCCGATTCGTAGCTGGGGATCAAGGGAGAGCGGAAGACCTCAGCGTCGGTGCCGCCGATGTCGGCCACGTGCCGCACACCGTCCATGCGGGTGATCATGCCCGGCGCGGTCGTCGGCAGTTCCGCGCTGTTGCCGAACATGCCGGATCCTGGCGTGACCGTGAGGAGGTTGGTACCGAGGCGATCGATCTCTTGCAGGAGACCGGCCTGCGATGAGGCCGAGAGACCGAGCACCGCCACCACCGCAGCGACGCCGATCGCGATGCCGAGGGCGGAGAGCGCGGTGCGCAGGCGCCTCGACCGCAGGCCGAACGCCGCCACCCGGGCGAGGTCCCCGGGGCGCAGCCGCGCGGTCTTCGGGAGCTCGCGTTCAGGGCTTGGCTGTGGCGCGGGCGCCTCGTCGCTCTGCACCCGCCCGCCTCCGACCGCGCTGTCCGCGACGATCTGGCCGTCGCGCACGTCGATGCGCCGCGGGATACGCGCGGCGATCGTAGGATCGTGCGTCACCACGACGACGGTGGTGCCCTGGCGGTTCAGTTCGAGCAGGAGATCGACGATGTCGCTCCCTGAAGCGGTGTCGAGGTTGCCTGTAGGTTCGTCGGCGAGGACGAGCGCAGGATTGGCGATCAGGGCGCGTGCGATGGCCACGCGCTGGCGCTCGCCGCCGGACATGTGCACGGGCAGGAACTGCCTGCGCTGCCCGAGTCCGACGCGCTCGAGCGCGGCCATGGCGCGCCTTGTCCGCTCCTCCTTGGGCACGCCGGTATAGAGGAGGCCGTTCTCGACGTTCTCGAGCGCGGTCGCGTTGTCGAGCAGGAAGAACTGCTGGAAGACGAAGCCGATACTCCTCGCCCTGAGGGCGGCCAGTTGCTCGTCGCTGAGCGTGCGTGTGTCGAATCCTGCGAGGCGCACGACCCCCCGCGACTGGCGGTCGAGCGTGCCCATGACGCTCAGCAGCGTCGACTTCCCGGATCCGGAAGCCCCGACGACCGCCAGGCACTCGCCCTGCCGCACCTGGAGATTGACATCCCGCAGGGCGTGCACCGGCGGGTCACCGGGGTAGGTCTTGGCGATCTGTGCCAGCTCCAGCACGAAAGGGGCGGCGCCGCTGGACGACGGTTGGCCGCTCATGACCCCGCCACCACGACTTCCTCGCCGGCCGCGATACCGTGCCCCGACACCTGCACGAGCCCGCCCGAGTCGTCGAAGAGGCCGAGCGTGACGGGCACGAAGCTGCGCTTGCCGCCCGGCTGGACCAGCTCGACGTCGTAGCCTCCGCCACGCTCTGCGAGCAGGGCGGTCACCGGCACATAGAGCGCATCCTGGACGCTGGCCGTCGCGACGGCGACGTTCACGGACGCCCCGTCGAGCAGGCTGAGCGCGGCGGGGTGGGAAGGCGTGACGTCGACCTGGATCGAGGGGCTGCTGGACGAACCGCCCGCCGTTGCGGCCTCGGCCACCGACGTCACCTTGCCGCTCACCGTGCTCTGGTCCGGCAGGGTGATCGTCACCCCGTCGCCCGCTTTCACGTCGGACTGCAGGCTCGGGTCGATCTCCGCCACCACCTCCGGCGTGTCGGAGGTGGCCGCGAGCACCGTCTGGCCGTTGCCGGCCGCCGCGCCCAGCGACGGGGTGACCGTCGTGACGCGGACCGCATTCGGCAGGAAGACGACATCGCCCAGGCTCAAGGTGCCGGTCTGCGGTGCCCTGAGGTGGGCCTGCAGCCGCCGCACCGCGGCGGCGGTGGCGGGGCCGTAGGTGTCGGTGACGCTGGCTGCCGAGAGGTAGCCGTCCGCGGCCAGGGCCGCGTTCAGCTCCTCAACGTCCTGACCGCTCTCGCCCTGCGCGAGATCGCGGTAGGCCGGCGTCTGGCCGTAGAGCAGCACGACGGGCGTGTCGCTCTGCGCGAGGTTCGCCTGCGCTTGGAGAACGGACGCCTGATCGGCCGAGACGCGGGCCCGCAGCGCTGCGACCTGGTCCTGGCTCGGCGGGGTGGGATGCTCGAGCGTGTCGAGGCTCGCCTGGTCCGAGCTGAGTTGCGCCTTGTACGTGGTGACCTGCGCCCTTAGCGACGCCAGTTGCGCCTCGTCAGAGCTGAGCTGGGTCTCGTCCTGCGTCAGCTGGGTCTGAAGCTGGGGGCTCGAGAGCGTCACGACGCTCTGGCCTTCCTGCACCGCTTGCCCCGCCTGCCTGAGGACACCCGTCACGGTCGCCGAGACCTGGGCCGTGACCGTCTGGGTGTCTTGGAACGCCACCGTGCCCGCTTCCGTCAGGTAGCTCTGCGTGAAGCTCACCGTGGCCTGCATCCCGGCCCGCATGCCGGAGGGCGGGTCCTCGATCGTCAGCGTCACCGGGAACAATGCGCCCTGCCGGTTCGACCCGCTCGAGGTGAAGCCGATCGAGGCGACTGCCGCGTTCATCGTGCCCTGGTCCTGGGTCCAGACTTCGACGCCCTCACCGACGTAGATGTTCGGCAGGTCGATTTCGGGCACGCTGGTCTGGACCTCGATGCTGTCCGGCTGCACCACCTGGAAGAGGGCGGCGCCCGGCGCCACCTGCTGCCCGGAGCTGACGTCCACGACCGAGACGGTGCCCGACACCGGCGACGTCACGCCGAGATCCTTGATGTC
The DNA here is from genome assembly GCA_021793315.1 of Bacillota bacterium. Lineage (GTDB taxonomy): Bacteria > Bacillota > Sulfobacillia > JAJZYS01 > JAJYTV01 > JAJZQO01. The sequence goes on from JAJYSZ010000033.1 coordinate 20,995, forward strand.
CTGCTGATCCGTGGCGATCCTCTGCTGATCGGCCACGATCTTGTCGTTCTGACTCGCGATCGCTTGCGGGCCGTTCTGGATGTTCTGCCGGTCTGCCGCGACGCGCTGCTCATCCGCCTGGAGGGATGCCTGCGACGCCGCGGTCGGGTGCAGGGCCTGCTGTAGGCTCGCCTGATCGGACGCGAGCTGCGCCTCGGCCGAGAGCAGGGCCGCCTCCGTCGCGCTCGAGCCGCTGCCGACGCTGTAGAGGACCTCGCCGGACCGGATGACCTGCCCCGCCACCGGCAGCCCCGTGAACACGCCGCTCAGCTGGGTCTGGATGGTGTAGCTGCCCTGGTAGCCGACCGTACCCGACACCTGCTGCTGCGCCTGGAGGGCACCTTGGCCGATATGGGCGACTGCGGTCCCGAGGTCCGAGCCGCCGGACGCGGGGGGGCGGCTGCCTGTCCCGATCAGCCGCGCGGCGGCGATCCCGCCTCCGACCAGCACGACGGCTGTCGCCGCCACGAGCGCGAAGCGCAGTCTGGGACGACGCAGGAGAGGCCCCCCGACGCGGGGCAGGATGCCTGCCACTACTGACCCGCCTCGTTGCCCAGTTGCAGCTTGGGCTGGCATGTCTTGAACGCCGACTGGTACTGCGCGGAATGCGGATTGATGCCCTGCATCTGGAAGGACGCCGAGCCGCCGCCCTTCACGGCGATGCCGAACCCGAAGCCGCCACTTCCGCCTGGGCTCTTCGGCGGCTTCGGCGGCGCGCCGAACGTCGGATCAGGGAAGGTGGGGAAGCCCTGGCTGCGCATGCAGGCAGAGAACGCCAGCGCCGCCTGCTTCATCTGAGGGCTGGTCGCTCCACCGGCCGCGGGCCCGCCGCCTGGCACCCCCATCTTCGCGGCACAGGCCTGCTGCGCGGCGGCGAACTGCGATGAGGACGGGTCGATGCCAGTGCCGGTCAGGTTGAAGGATTCGGACTGGCCGTTGATCTGGAAACCCAGGATCATTCGCTTGCCGCCCGAAGACGGCGAGCCGGCGGTCGGGTCAGGGAAGCTGGGCAGACCGTGTTGGCGCATGCAGGACGCGTACGCCACGGCCCTGCTCGCTGCCGAGGAGCCGGTGCCAGAGTTGCCGGCAGAGCCGCCCGCGGAGGGCGACGCCTGTCCGCAGGCCGCGGCTGCGACGGCCAGCGCCGCCGCCAGGACACCGATGGCGAAACGTCTCACGGGTGTCGGCAGGGATGCTGCCATGGGCGAGGGCCTCCTTCGCCGCCTTGTCTGCGGGCGGCAGGGTGACCGTATCACCGGCGGGCTAACAGGGACGTAACGGCAGAAGCTGCCATGACACGCGGCTGTTATGCCGCCGTTATACGGGGAGCGCTGCGCAATCTCGAGCTCTGGCCGCGAGGTGTATCATGGCGACAGCGGTCTCCCCGTTCGCCGCGCCGCCGGGCAGGGCACCCGCTTTCGCGACGCTGCGCGGCTGTTACGCCGGTGTTATGACCCCAAGGTCATGCTGGTCGCGGAGAGGGGCATCGAGAAGAGCTGCGGGAAGGGATCGCATGCGCGTACTGGTCGTCGAGGATGAGGAGCTCCTCGCGGAAGCGGTGGCCACCGGCCTGCGCCGCGAGGGCATGGCCGTCGACATCGCGCTCGATGGCGAGGAGGCCTCGGAGCGCCTCGCGGCGTTGCGCTATGACGTCGTCGTGCTCGACCGTGACCTGCCGGGCCGCCATGGCGACCTCATCTGCCAGGACGTCGTCCGCGAACGGCCCGCCACGCGCGTCCTGATGCTGACGGCCGCCGCGGCCGTCGACGACCGCGTGGAAGGGCTCTCGCTCGGCGCCGACGACTACCTTGTGAAGCCGTTTGCCTTCCGCGAACTCGTGGCACGCGTCTGGACCTTGGCCAGGCGCACCGGCGCCGGCCGCAGGCCGATGCTCGAATGCGGCGACGTACGCCTGGATCCCCTGCGCCGCCAGGCGTGGCGCGGCGGCGCGCTCCTGCATCTGACGCGCAACGAATTTGCGGTCCTTGAGATCCTGCTGCGCGCCGACGGTGACGTGGTCAGCGCGGAAGAGCTTTTGGAGCGGGTCTGGGACGAACATGTCGATCCTTTCACCAACACGGTGCGGGTGACCGTGATGCGCCTGAGGCGCAAGCTTGGCGAACCGTCCCCGATCGCGACCGTCACCGGCGTCGGCTACCGCTTCGACCGGGAGTGAGTGGGGTGAGGAGCCTGAAGGCGTGGTTCGGCCGGCGGTGGACAGGTCTTATCGCGGCCCGCGGCATCCACCCGTCGATCCGCCTTCGCCTCGCGGCACTCTATGGCGGTCTCGTCCTGCTGGCGGGCATCGTGCTGCTTGCCCTGACGTACGGCCTGGTCGCCGCGCGGGGGAGCGTGAAGATCGCCATAGGCGTTCACTCGGGCGGCGTCCTCAAGATACCGCCGACGCTCCCGTTGCTCCCTGGGACAGCGCTCTACATCCGCAGCGGCGGCGTCCAGAGGTTGGTGGCGGGCAGCGGGTCGGGAGGGCCCCCGTCCGGGCCCCTTGCGGGCAGCGCGACATCGCAGCTCAGGGGCGCCCTGCTCTCTGCGGTGCAGTTCCAGCAGACGGTCGACCGACAAGCACTGCTGATCCTTGGCGGCATCGCGCTTCTGCTCGTGACCATCCTTGCGTTCCTTGCCGGCTGGCTGGTCGCGGGCAGGATCCTGCGCCCCTTGCAGATCATGACGAGCACCGCCCGGCGCCTCTCGACCGAGACGCCAGGGGGGCGCTTTGCCCTTGGCGGTCCGCGCGACGAGATCAAGGACCTGGCCGACACCTTCGACGCCTTCCTCGACCGCATCGATCGCGCCCTCGCCGCGGAGCGCCGCTTCGTCGCGAACGCGTCGCACGAGTTGCGCACTCCCCTCGCGGTGCAGAAGACCCTGCTCGAGGTGGGGCTCTCGGACCATGACGCCGACGCGACGACTCTGCGCGAGATGGCGGACCGCCTCTGGCACCTGAACCAGCGCAGCCGCCGGCTCATCGAAGGCCTCCTCGAGCTCGCGAAAAGCGAGCAGGGGCTTAGCGCGGCGGAAGGGGTAGAAGTGTCCGCCGTCGTGCACGAAGAGGTGGAGGCCGTCCAGCCCGAGGCCGCGGCAGGCGACATCACGGTCGAGGAGGAGCTGGAGCCGGGCGAGGTGCTCGGCGACCGCGTGCTCCTCGGGCGGCTCGCCGGGAACCTGATCGAGAATGCTGTCCGGCACAACCTGCCCGGTGGCTGGGTCCAGGTGCGGGTGCAGACAGGAGAGGCTCACGTGACCCTCACCGTGACGAATACCGGCCCGATCGTCGCGGCGGATGGCGTCGCCAGCCTCTTCGAACCGTTCCGGCGCGCGGCGACGGATCGCACCGGCTCCGCCCGCGGCGCGGGCCTGGGCCTGGCGATCGCGCGGGCCGTGGTGCAGGCGCACAAGGGCAGCATCGAAGCCGAGGCGCGTCCGGGCGGCGGTCTGCAGGTGACGGTGCGCCTGCCACGGGTCCAGCCGGAGGCTAGCTAACTGCCGCCAGCCACCCGCCTGCGAACGGAGGTTGACAGCGCACGCGGCGAGGCGTGGCAGTACGGCGCCGCCTTCGGCTTCGTCGTGGCGTACGCGTTCCTCTGGTTCGACAACACGAGTCCGATCAAAGAAAGCCCCCGCGCAGCCCATTTGGGCGCGCGGGGGCATCACCGTCCTATCCGATCGCCTACGGCCGGGGCAGGTCGAGCAGATAGCCGATGCCGTAGCGGCGTCTGAGACGCACCTTCCCGCCGAGCTTGGCGCGCAGGGCCGACGCATGCTGGTAAAGAGTTTGCGGGGCCACCGCCGCACCATCGCCCCAAGCGGTGCGAATCAGGGCATCGTCAGGCACGATGTGGCCGGCTTCCTCGGAGAGGAGCTGGAGCAGGTCGTATTCGATCGGCGTCAACTCGATCTCCTGGCCGTCGCGCCAGAGCGAGCGCCGCGCGTCATCGAGCCCGAGCCCTGGCGCCAGGTAGGTCGGGCCGAAGCGGACGGCACCGAGCTGCGGCTTGCCTGCCGGCCGCTCCTCGGCTTCCGCCACGATCGTCCATGAGCCGCCCATGGCATCGCCTCCCCGCAGGATCTCTTGAGCATGTCTTGAGGGAGCCTTCAGGCTCCCGCCCAGCTCCCAGGATAGCATGCGTTCAGGGAGGGATGGGACGTGGTGCCGATGGTGATCGAGCAATCCGGGCACGGCGAGCGCGCCTTCGACCTCTATTCGCGCATGCTCCGCGACCGTATCGTCTGCCTGACGGGCCCGATCGACGAGCAGTCGGCGGGGCTCGTCACGGCGCAGATGCTCTACCTCGAGGCGGAGGACCCGGAGGAGCCGATCCGCCTCTACCTGCAGTCGCCGGGCGGCGACGTCTACGCGGCGCTCGCCATCTGCGACACGATGGGCCTCCTGCACGCGCCGGTGAGCACCGTGGCGATGGGCCTCTGCGCAAGCGCGGCGGCCGTCGTGCTGGCCTGCGGCAGCAAGGGCAGGCGGTACTGCCTGCCGCACAGCACGGTGATGATCCACGAACCCTGGATCCAGGGCCCGGGCAGCCGCACCACCGCGTCGGACCTGCGCATCGAGGCGGAGGAGACGATCCGCCTGCGCACGGTTCTGCAGGGGCTCCTCGCGGAACGCACGGGACGCAGCCCCGACGACGTGGCGCGCGACATGGAGCGGGACCTCTGGCTGCCGGCCGAGCGGGCGGTCGCGTACGGGCTCGCCGACGGGATCCTGACGGGAGGGAATTGAGTTGGGCAGAGTTGCCCTGGGCAATTGGCCGGCCTTCCCGCCGGAGCTCCTGCACAGCCTGCGCGAGGCAGGTGGGGAGCTCCCTGGCCTGCGCTTCGCGCTGCTCGACGGCAGCGTCGTCGCGGCCACGGGGGTCGTGGCCGAAACGGCGTCCGGCATCATTCTGGAGACCGCCGACAAGAGCGCTGTCGCTGTTCCGTGGTACGCCATCCTGCGCGTCGACAGGCTCGAAGGCGAGGGTGGCAGGACGGTGGGCTTCAGGACCCGGACGCCGGCGGTGGAATGAGAGAGGGCCGGGCGGGGCGTCTGCCCTGCCCGGCCCGTGCGATTCGCTTGTTCCCTTGCGTCACGCCCCGGTGCCGGTGCCGCCCGCTGGGGCAAGCCAGCCGTGGCGGGCGCCCATGAAGGCGAGCACGGTGCCGAGCCCGAGGAGCAGGACGCTCACGCTGAACATCCCCGGGCCGACATCCTGGCTGACGAGCAGCGACGGCGCCGCCGACGCCACCAGCACGCCGAGCGCCACGGCGGCGATCAGCGAGCCCGCCATGCCGTAGAGGACCAGGATGGCGGGCAGGCTCGTGCGACGCAACTCGCGCTCCTCGAGGTCCGCCTTGAGCACGAGGCCTGCGACGGCGATGGTGCCGAGCAGGAGCAGCCCGAGGGACAGCGCGAGGTAGGCGGTGACGATCCAGAAGGCGGGGTGCGCCTCGGCGACGGCAAGCGTCGCAAGGGCGAACAGGAGGGCACTCGCCGCAGCCCACCAGAACGCCCGCAGGACGTCCGGCTGTCTGCGGACTGCCGCCCGCCGCACGGCCATGCCGACGAGCGGCAGTCCGCCGAGGGCGATGCCGATCGCCGCGATGACTCCCGCGAGTTTGAAGGCGTCGAGGAGGAGTGTGAGGCCAGGGTAGAGCGCGGCCACCGGTGCGAAGGAGACGACGGGGTCATTCAGGCGCGCGAGCAGCAGCCAGCCGAAGCCGAAGAGGACGAAGGCGCAGAAGCGGACGACGATGTCGGCCTTGAGTCTCTCAGCCACCGGGACCATCCTTTCCGGCGGGACGTAGTTGAGGCTGGCGTCGAGCGCGCCGAGGAAGAGATCGAGGTAGGTGGCGAAAGTTGCGGGCCGCTCCTCGAGCAAGGCTGCCATCTCGTCGCCGTAGCGAAGCCGCCAGGCCCTGGGATAGAGGCGAAGGATCCATCCCGGCCGCATCAGGATCCCTCCAGCAGGCGAAGGCGGCGCTGCCCGGCCGACACGACCTGCGCCATGGTCTCCACTTGCGCTTTGAGGGCTTCGACGCCCGCGGGCGTGATGCGGTAGGGACGACGGCGCTCTTCCGCAGGAAGCGGCTCGATGAGGCCGCGCTGCTCGAGGCGGGCGATGGCGCCATAGAGCGTCCCCGGTTCGAGCTCGGTGCCGCTGAAGGCCACTATGTCCTCGATCATGGCGTACCCGTGCTTCGAGCCGCCGGCGAGGCTTGAGAGCACGAGAAACAGCGCGTCGGAGAAGCGGCCGACCTCTGTGCGTGGCATGTCATACCTCCGCATTACTACGTTGCGATTAGTAAGTGTAACTGAATACTAGGTCCTGAGCAGCCCGGTGTCAAGCGCCAAAAGGCGGCCCGCCTCGCCTCGGATCGAGGGCGAAGCGGGAAGACCTGGACGCCTGGTGTAGGGTCCGACTGAAGCGCCCAGGCGGGCCGACGCCGGTTGCGGCAGCGGACCTCCTCGGCTGGCTGGGCCGGGTCCCCGCCCTTCACGCTTCGGACGTGATCTCCCGAAGGAGCTGCTTCAGCCGCCTGAGACCGACGTGGATGCTCGCCGCCGAGAGTCCGCTCACGCAGAGCCGCAGATGGTCCCCGAGTTCACCGGTCGGCGAGAACTCGTCTCCTGGGGCGAAGACGACGCCATGCTCCGCGCTGCGCTGCTGCAAGGTGCACGCCGGCAGGCCGGAGGAGATGCGGCAGAAGAGGTAGATCCCGGCCCTCGGGCGCAGCACGGGCTGCAGCGGACCGTCCTCGAGCTCCGCGAGCGCAGCCGATAGCCGGGCCGCGTAGGCCTGGCGCGCGAACGCGACGTGGGCCGGCACATCGCTCGACATCAGCCAGCCCTCCAGCAGGAGCTGCGGGATGGGACCCGTGTGCAAGTCGGTCATCTGCTTGACGGAGGTCAGAAGCCGCACGATGTTAGCCGGGGCTACGATGTACCCCACCCTGAGGCCAGGGGCGATCAGCTTCGAGAAGGTGCCGATGTGCAGCACGAGATCATCCACGTCGTCGCTCTTGAGCGAGCGTTCCCCAGGCCCGTCGGCGAAGAAGCCGCCGGCGTCGTCCTCGACGATCGGCACGTTGTAGTCCCGCGCGAGGGCGAGCACGGCCTTGCGCCGCTCCGCGGAGAGCGTCGCCCCCGTCGGGTTCTGCGCGCAGGGCTGGATGTAGATGAGGCGCGGATGGAGGTCCCGGAGCACCTGCTCGAGCCGTTCGACATCGAGACCCCCACCGTCCACCGGCACCTCCGCGAAGCGCGCGCCCTGCGCCCGAAAGCGCTGGATCGCACCAGGGAAGGTGGGCCGCTCGACGACGACGAGATCATCGGGATCAATGAAGAGTTTGGCGATCAGATCGATCGCCTGCATCGCGCCCGTCGTCACGAGGACGTGCTCCACGCCCAGGCGGTCCATGCCGCGCAGCGGCAGCAGGCGCCGCGCGATCGCCTCGCGCAGGGCCGGTAAACCGGCGGTCGCCGAGTACATCAACACCTCCGACGGCTTGCGCGTCAGGAGGTCTTCGAGCAACAGCTGCATCGACGCGTTCGGGAAGAGGTCCATGTCGGGCCGCCCCACCTCGAAGTCGAAGCGGTAGGCGTGCGATCCGGACTCCATCAGATCCTCGAGGAAATGTCCCCCGAGGTGGCGCCAGCTCTTGGAGGGGGTGAAGCGGGCCTCCTTGCGCACGGCCGAAGGCCATTGCGGCCGAGCGGCGACGAAGGTGCCCTGCGTCGGATGGCGCAGGACGTAGCCCATGTCCTCGAGCTTGCGGTAGGCGCTCTGCGCCGTCATGCGGCTGACGTGGAAACGGCGCTGGATCTCCCGCTCCGACGGCATGCGCTCACCGATGCGGAAGTCGCCCTGCTCGATGGCCGCCCTCATGTGCTCATAGATCTGGATGTAGATGGGGGGCCCGCCCGGCAGCGCCAAGGGCGTGCCGCGGTCCTCCTCTTCGCCCTGCATGACCGCACCTCACAGTCCCGGGAAACTCGGCCGCCTGTGGGCACGAAACCTCCTTTGCCGTCTGCCGTGGGATTCCTTCACCCGGCGAGACCGCCGCGTCCCCGCCTAGCGGCGAAGTCTGGGGTCGAGCATGTCGTTGAGGCCGTCGCCGACCATGTTGAAGCCCAGCACGGCGAGGAAGATGCAGACGCCCGGGAAGATGTCCACCCAGGGGGCGATCGTCAGGAACATGCGGCCCTCCGCCAGCATGGCGCCCCATTCCGGCGTCGGCGGCTGGGCGCCGAAGCCAAGGAAGCCGAGCGACGAGGCGACGAGGATCGCCTGCGCCATCTGCAGCGTGAGCTGTACCGTGATCGGCCCTACGAGGTTGCGCAGCATGTGCTGGAAGAGGATGCGGGCGTTGGTCGCGCCGCCGGCCTTGGCCGCCTCGATGTATTCCAGGTTCCTGATGCTGATGGCGCTGCCGCGCACAATGCGCGCGAACATCGGCACGCCGAAGACGATGATGGTGATGATCACGTTCTGCAGCCCTGGCCCGAGGATGGCGATCACGCCGATGGCGAGCAGGATGCCGGGGAACGAGAGAATCACGTCCACGACGCGCATCACGATGTCATCGAGCCAGCCGCCGAAGTACGCGGTGGCAAGACCGATCGGGGTGCCGAGGATGGCGGAGGCGAACGCGCCGATGAAACCGACCGCGAGCGTCAGGCGGGCGCCCCAGAGGATCCGGCTGAAGATGTCGCGCCCGAACTCGTCGGTGCCCATGAGATGCTGCCAGGACGGAGCCGAGAGGATATGGGCGTAGTCCGGCACGCTCGGCTTGTATGGCGCCACCAGAGGCCCGAACAAGACGATCGCCAGCATCACGATCATAATCACCGCGCCTACGACGGCAGACCTGCGCTGCAGGAAGAGACGCACGTCGACGAGCGCCTGGCGGCGTTCGAGCTGCGGTGCGGCCGGCTGTGGGCTAGTCATAGCGCACCCTCGGGTTGACCAGCGCGTAGACGATGTCGACGATCAGGCTCGCCACGATGAATTCGAGGGCGAAAAGCAGGAGGAGTGTTTGGATGACGGGGTAGTTGCGGCTCTCGACGGACGTGATCAAGAGGTTCCCGAGCCCTGGCCATGCGTATACAACCTCCACGACGACCGCCCCGCCAAGCAGGAAGCCGAACTGGATGCCGATGATCGTGATGATGGGTCCGACCGCATTCTTGAACGCATGCTTGAAGATCAGCATGGACTCGCGCACGCCCTTGGCGCGGCCGGTGCGCACGTAGTCCGAGGTGAGCGTCGTGACCATGCTCTGGCGCGTGAAGCGGGCGATGCTGGCCGCGCCCGACGTGCCGAGCGAAATGACCGGCAGGATGAAGGACTTCCACCCTTCGTCGCCCCCGGAGGGGAGCATCTGGAAGTGGACGGCGAAGAGGGCGATCAGCATCATGGCGAGCCAAAAGGCCGGGAACGACACGCCCATCATCGAGAGCGTCATCACGGTGTAGTCGAGGGACGAATTGCGCTTCACGGCCGAGAGGATGCCCGCCAAAACGCCGATGACGACAGCCAGGCCGAGGCCGAAGAATGCGAGTTCCACCGTCGGCATGAAGTGATAGCCGATGATCTTCGTCACGGGCTGCCCGTCGCCGAGCGAGTTGCCGAAGTGTCCGGAGAGGGCGTTCACGAGGAAGTACCAGTACTGCACCACGAGGGGCTTGTTGAGTCCGAACTGGATGCTGAGATTGCGGATCGTGGCGGCGCTGGCGTTCGGTCCAGCCATTACGATCGCCGGGTTGCCCGGGATGGCGTGCACGAAGAGAAACGCCAGCACGGATACGCCGAAGATCGTCGGGATGATCTGCAGCACCCGGCGCAGGAAGTAGGCAGCCAAGACCTGTCACTCCTTTAGGGAAGGAGGGGCGCACCGCATGGCGCGCCCCTTGCCCTGGCGACCGGGAGGGCTACTGCACGTAAGCGCCGTAGATCAGCGGCACCTCGTCCTCGCGCACGACGATGCCCTTGACGTTCGAGCGTGTCGCCCAGATGTTGTCCGAGACGCCGAGGTAGATCCAGGGCGCCTGCTGCCAGGCGAGCTTCTGGGCTGCGGCGTAGGCCGCCGCGCGCACCTTGGGAGCGCCGCTGTTGAGGCCCTGTACCAGGAGCGAGTCGAACTTGGCGTTGCCGAAGAACGCCAGGTTGTAGAGCGCGGGCGGCCAGGAGCTCGTGGCCAGCAGAGGCCGGAGCGCCCAGTCGGCGTCGCCTGTCGAGGCGGACCAGCCGGAGTAGTTCAGGCGCAGCGTGTTCTTGGCGTTCTTCGTGAAGATCGCGGAGTCGAGGGACGCGTTGTCCATCGGCTCGACCTTGATGTTGACGCCGACCTGCGCCAGCTGCTGCTGGATGAAGGTCGCGGCGTAGATGGATTCCGTGCTGTTGCCCACCCAGAGCACGGTCGTGAAGCCGTGCGGGTAGCCTGCCTTGGCCAGCAGCTGCTTGGCCTTGGTGGGGTTGTAGTTGTAGTTGCCGGCGGTGATCGCGTAGGCGTCGGCCGGCGGCACCGGTGACTTCAGAACGGAGCCGTAGCCGCCCCAGACGACCTGGATGAAGGTCTGCTTGTCCACGGCATAGTTGAGCGCCTGGCGCACCAGGACATTTTTGAGCGGGCCCACCTGGGTGTTCATGGCGACGTACCAGGCGGCATTGCTCGAAGCGATCTGCACGTTGATGCCCGGCTGACCCTTGAGCGACTGGACGAGTTCGTTCGGCACCGGGTAGATCGCCTGGAACTGGCCCGTCTCAAGGCCGGCGAGGCGCGCGCTGGCGTCCGCGACGGGCTTGTAGGTGATCGACGCGATCTTGGCGGCCCCTGCCTTGTTCCAGTAGTGGGCGTTGCGGACGAGGGTGATGTGGTCGCCCTGGACCCAGTCCTTGAACACGAACGGGCCTGTGCCGCCGACCGGGTTGGCGCACAGGTAGTTGACGCCCTTCGCGAGCACCTTGGGCTCGATGACGGCGCCTGCCGGGTGCGCGAACGTGGGCAGGATGGCCCCGAACGGCTTGCTCAGGACGAACTGCACCGTCTC
>JAJYSZ010000130.1 GCA_021793315.1 Bacillota bacterium
CGCAAACATCCAGCCTGCAAGGCCAAAGCGCTCTAGTCGTGTCACTAGGCTATATCGCCCTTTCCACCAACCCAGACCCTGCTGACCTGCACGTTCACCATCCAGGAGGCCCCGAAACCATCCTGAGCTGCGGAACGCAGGCGACAGCCAGAGGCCAGGACATCGGCGCAAGCCTCATCAGCGAGGTGGTAGCCCGCATGCGGGTGGCCGGCGAAACGGTCATCACCCTCAACGTAAATGTCAACAACCCGCACGCCGCCGCGTTGTATCGCAGGCTCGGATTCACCAGGGCGGGCCGCCGCGCCAGATATCAGGCAGCCTGAGCCGCGTCAGCATCTGGAACTGCGCGCCGGGCGTGGCTGTTCGGCGGCGGGGAATAACCGGGACATTGTGGTCAACCCTGGCGGTCGGCGGCCCTTCCGGAGGCCGGACCGGGAACGTTTCCCAAGTGGGCAGAACGTCCCGTCATGCGAGCCGTCTGATCCTGATCGAAGGTGACCCGCTCCCAGTCCGAATAGCCAGGCCACGCACGCGCAGGGCAGATCGGTGGACCGGCCAGGCTGTGCTGGCCGTTGCCGGTCAGGCCGCGACCGTGACCGCCAGCAGTTGCGCTTCGCCGACCTCTTCCGGAATGGGTTCGCCGTCGGAGCGCAGTCCCGCGATGTGGGCCTCGATGGCCTCGACCGCCCGGACCCGGCACTCCTCAACCGTGCGACCGCGCGTGAAACAACCGGGCAGTGCCGGGACGGTGACGAAATAGCCGCCGTCCGGCTCCGGCTCGACCACGATCGTGTACGTACGCATTAGCATCCATCCTGTCACAGCACGCCTCGCAGTTCATCAGCCGTGACGCCGGCTTGGTTCAGGATCAGACGCAGCAATCCGGGTCCGATCGTCTCACCGGAATGCAGCGGCACCGTCACCCGCCCGCCGCGTTGCGGATGCTTGAGTTGGGCGTGCGACCCCCGCTGGGTTACCACGACCCAGCACAGCCTAGACAGCGCCCGGACTAACTCCCTCCCGGTCACGCGAGGCATCGGCGGCATGACCTTTACGCTAAGCAAACCCCCTGACAGCGGCGACCGCGCATAGTGACCAGAAGTGCGGACCCGAGCAGCAGTGCCCCGCACGCCGGCAGGCGGCTCGCGGCGCGCTCCCCTCTGAATCCGGCCAGATCCAGCAGGAGCAGCACGGCGACCAGCAGCCAGACAGCGCCCGCGAAGAGGCTCGCGAAAGCCATGAATCATCCTGGGGAATCTGCGGCCGAGACAGGCCCGTGCAGGCCAGCCGCCGCCTAGTCTGACGCGCGGTTGCCGAGTGCGTCGAGGCAGTGCCGGAAGGAATCTGCACCTCGGTGTCCCGGCCCGCGACGCCCAGCTCGTCCTCGGCCACTCCCAGCTCGCTAGCACGCAGGAGATCTACACCCACGAAGACCTCCAGGCGAGGCGCGACGCACTCGTCTAGCTCGGCCATGCGCTGCGAGACAGCCGGACGGAGACGCAGCACATCCACCTGCCTTCATCGCTTCAGGTCAGCCTCCCAGTGCGTTCCCTCGGATGCTCCTCCGTCCGCACCGGTTGCGGTACTTCCGTGCTGTACTCGCCGCCTCGGTCACAGCAGCCGCCGCAGCTCATCAACCGTCATGCCAACGTCGGACAGGATGCCGCGCAGCGTGCCCTTCGCTACGTCCCGGCCTGGATGCACCGGCACCGTAGTGCCACGGCCGTCGGGATGGCGCATGATGTGATGGCTGCCCGCCACCCGCGCGATCTTGAACCCGGCCCTTTCTAACGCGCGGACAACCCGCCCACCGCGAACAGAGGGGACCGGCGGCATCAGGCGACGTCGACCGTGATAGTCAGTTCCTGCGGCGCGCCGAACTCTGCGATCAGCCCTTCCAGCGCTTCCCGCAAGTCGGCGACCGCCGCCTCCGGGTTTTCACCCTCACCGTGCGCCCCTACTCCCGGCCGCAACTGGGCATGGGCGCACCAGACACCGTCCTCGTCCTGCTCCACGGTGTAAGGGACGTGCACTGCCTGTGTCATAACTTTCGGTCTTCCTGGTGATGGCTCCTTACATCGTAGCCTGGCGCAGGTTGGTGATGGCCTAGCTGAGCTGACCGTCGGCTACAGCGTTGTGGGTCTGGGCTTGGACGATCGGTTGGGAGGTCCCCAGCCGGGTCGGAGCGGTGGAACCCGAGTTGGCTCGGATTGGTGCGCACTGGCCTGGCTTCTGATCGCGTCGATGGCGTGGCGGAGGTCGTCGGGCAGGGGGTCGGCTGCGGTGATGACGTGGCGGCCGGCCTGGATCTGGATGGTCCGGTAGCGGCGGGCGGTTTTCACGAATTTGCGGATCTATCCGGCGCAGTTCGTCTTCGATCCCTCGGCGGCGAACTTCCTCCCCAGACGGCTGGTCTGAATCCGTCAAAGGCTCTCCTCGGCTCATCTGCCGGTCATTTCTGTGTGCGTCGTACCGGGGGCGCAAGCGGCCCTCGAACACGCTTCACACCAGGCATACTGCTGTACTTGGCTGCTGTACGGTCGGATTCCCGGCACCATTGCAGCGAGTTTTCCCAGGCGGAGCTGACAGGAAAATGGCCCCGGCCAGCTCTAAAATGGCGTTCGTGGTCGCGTCTACTGTGTGCACCCGGGTAACGAACCCGGCCGACTACCGACAAGCTCGATGCGGTGTGGCTGGCCAGGCTCGCCGGATGGGGCATGCTGCGGGCGTCGTTCGTCCCGCCGGCCGAGATCTGCGCGCCATGCTGGCCATCTCTGCGTGGTGATCGTCGAACCGCCCGCGGACGGATGAACTGCGCACAACGCCTGACGCCTTAGCCACATCGACTGCGGCTACCCGCGCCACGGCGACCTCGGCCTCCCGGTCCTCGCATCCCGGCACCTCCGCGCATCCAGGCACAACAGGGCGGGCTGTCCGGGGCCTTCACAGATCAGGAAATACTGACAGGCGTGCTCGTGGCAACAGTGCAAGACACTTCACGAAGGCCCGCGGCCAGGCTAAGGGACGGGCTTCACGCCCAAGCGGCCACCGGCGTCGACGGACAGCCCTTGCATCCCATTTTCCGCCCTTGCAAGGCGGGTTGACAAACCCCTGGTGGAACTGATGGGACACCTATCGAACCCATCCGCACCCCTGTTGCACCTGCTCAAACGCGGTCTGGGGTTGCCCGCCGAGGAGGTGCCGGGGCTGCCGCTCGTGCGGGGATGCACCCCGCCGCCTACCCAGACGCAGCGACGACTTGGAGGCGCGGAACAGGAGGAGCTGGTCGCCCGCTACCAGGCTGGCGACCTCATGACCGAGCTGGCCGAGCGCTACGGCATCCACCGCCGGACGGTGAGCGCCATCCTGAAGCGACACGGCGTGCCGACCCGAGCGACAGGGCTGTCGCCGGAGCAGATCCAGCACGCCGTCTTGCTGTACGCGCAGGGTCAGTCGCTGGCAAAGATCGGCAGAGCCCTCGGTGTGGACGCCGGGACGGTGCATGGACGTCTTCGCGAGCAGGGCGTACCGATGCGTGACACGCACGGACGTGAGGTCGAACCGCGCTGACGGCGACACCCCGCACGAACTCACCGAGACGGGCATGGTCAGCGGGATACTGGACCAGGTTGCGGTCGCATGGGCGTCTGCAAAGGGGGGTGCGCAAGGCGCCACCGCTGGGACGGTCGACGGAGATCATCATGCGGATCGCACGAGTTGAGATCACACGATTCAGAGGTTTCGAGTCGTTCGTGCTCGTTCCGCGCGAGCACGTTGTAGTCGTCGGCGAGCCACGGGCTGGCAGGTCAGACCTCATCGCTGCCTTGCGTCGCGTTCTGGAACCAAGAAGCGTTATGTCTCGGCCGAGCGAATGGGACGTGTTCCGGCCGCTCCCTGAGCCGCCATCACCCGATGGGGACGAGGACGACGAGATGTCAACGCCCCTGACGTCGGTCGAGATCTCCCTCCTTGGGCTCTCCGATGAGACTGAGCAGGTACTGCAAGATCGGCTCGAACTGCTCAGACCGACGACAGGCGAGCTTGCGGATGAAGATGAGAACGACGACGCCGAGCTGGGTATCCGGCTGCGCTATTGCCTGCAGTACGACCCCGACGAAGAACAGCTACAACACTGGATCGAGTACCCGAAGTCCGGCGCTCGTGTCCCCCGCTCAGACCGAGAACTTCTTCGCGCCTTCGTCCTAGACCGAAACCAGCCGCTACAGCTGCGCGCTGAGGGAGCGCTGCGTCGCCTGGCCAATGACCCGGACCCCGATGCTCTGAGCAAGACGCTGCAGGAGTTCGCCGAGAACATCGCCGATGCGACCCAGACGCTCGCCGAGAGCGACGAGGTGCAGGCGGCGCTCAAACTGGTCACACAGCACGGCGCGCGGCGACTCCTCGAGCTGGATCCCTCCGACCCCACAGCAGCGATCGGCTTTACTGCAGAGGATGGATCACTGGCGGCCCTGCTACGCGCCGTGCAGCCGACGCTCGATCTCGACACGGCCGGAGTACTACCACTGTCCGCTCACGGCTCGACGACAGCCGCAATCCTGGCTGCAGCCGAGGCCTCGGCCGCGGCTCAAGCAGGTGATGCAATCGTCCTCGCGGACGACTTTGGCGACCATCTCGACGCAGCTTCTGGCGAGTACCTTGCGGCCCGCTTACGCCGCCGAGCTGGACAACTCTGGCTGACAACCCGCCAGCCAGAGGTACCTCGGGCCTTCGAGGCGACCGAACTGCTGCGCCTGACACGCAGCACCGGGAGTCGGCAGGCGTTTCAACTCAGCGAGAGCCCAGATCGCAAGGAGCGGGTTCGGCGCCGTCATCTGTTCACACTTCTCGGACCGGCGATGTCGGCACGGACGGTCGTACTCCTCGAAGGCCCGCACGATATGGAGACCTACACCACGGTGTCGCGGCGGCAATTCCGTGATGAGAGTAAGGCGCCGCCGTCCGCGTTCGGCATGCGCCTCGTACCAGCCTCAGCCAGCGGTGGCGAGGGCGGCAAGCAGGAGCTGCCTAAGATCGCCAAACTTGCAGCCGAACTGGGACTCGCCGTCCGGGTCGTCCTCGATCATGACAAGCCCGGGACAGACCAAGACCTAATCGACGATCTCTGCGAGATTGCGGAGATGGTGGTCCGTCTTCCCGAACGCGCTGCAGTCGAGCGAGCGATTGTGGCCGGCCTGTCATCGGAAGAGCTTCGGGAAGCGCTAGAGAGCATCAACGAGGATCACGACCTGAAGCTGGATGTCGATTCGATCGACGACAGCGACCTAGCCGAGAAATGTGTCTGGGCGCTCAAGCACAAGGGTGGCCTGCATCGCCCGTTCATCGACGCCCTCCCTGCGGGCACCACACCTCCCCTGGCAGCGTCGGTACTCAAGCAAATCAAGGCAAGCGCGGCCGCCGATCCGCTCGTCACCCTGGATGCCCCGTGAAGTTCGAGGCTCGCCCAGGGCAGGAGCCAGTCCTCGATGCCGAGGAGCCAGTTCTGGTGGTGCTAGGCGGAGCCGGAACGGGGAAGACCACGGTTGCGGCCGCAGTGGTTCGCAAGATTCTCGACCGCCAGCGGGCATCCGGCGCACAACCCAGGCGAGCGCTCTTTCTGTCATTCTCCCGTGCCGCGGTCGGCCAGATCATCGACCGGACGAACGGCACCCTGGGTCCCCAGGCCGACTTTGTAGAGATCACGACATTCCATGCCTTCGCCTGGCATCTCATCCGCAGGTGGGGCGACGCGATCGGACTACCTGACCCCAAGCTGATCAGCCCTAGCGAGGCCAAGCTCTTCGGAGCGTCCAGTGGGATCACGTACGACGAACTGCTCCCTCTGGCGCTCAAACTGCTCGACATTCCGGCCGTCCGCAAGCACCTGGAGCGCCGTTGGGCCGTGATCGTCAGTGACGAGTTCCAGGACACGAGTCATGATCAATTTGAGCTCATCATGTGCCTCAGAGGACAGGCCCGCCTCGTGCTTCTCGGCGACCTCAACCAGTGCATCTACACCAATCTGCCGGGCGTTGTAGGCGTGGGTCCGGAGCGTGTCGCAGCCGCCCTCGCGCTACCGGG
>JAJYSZ010000034.1 GCA_021793315.1 Bacillota bacterium
TACTTCGCCTTCAACTTCACGAAGCCGCCCTTCAACAACCTCGACATGCGCCTCGCGGTGAATTATGCGGTCAACAAGGCCCTCTTGGTGCGCGACATCACGAACGGGCGCGCCACGATCATGTCTCAGCCCGTGCCGCCGCTCATCGCGGGCTACAACCCGGCGCTCCAGCCCTACCCCTACAACCCGACCCTGGCGCGCAAGTACCTCAAGCTCGCGCACTATAATGGCCAGGTCATCAACCTGATCTACCCCAGCCAGACCCAGGACCGCATCCGCATGGCGGAGATGATCCAGCAGAACCTGCGCGCCGTTGGCATGAACGTCCAGATCACGGGTATGTCGGAGTGGACGGCTTTCAACGATGAGGAGTACAACCCAAAGGCGAACTGGAACATAGCCTGGTACGACTGGTGGCAGGACTATCCCGACGCACAGGACTTCCTTGAAAACCTCCTGGGCACGGAGATGTTCAACGGCACCAACGTTGGCAACTGGACCAACCCGCAGTTCCAAAAGCTCGTCGACACGGCGGACACCCTGCCACCGAGCGAGAACGCGCAGCGCGTTAAGGACTACCAGGCGGCCGAGGTGATCGCCCACAACCAGGCCCCGTGGCTGTTCGTGTACACGCTGTGGCAGGACGGCCTGGTGCAGCCCTGGATCCACCCGCAGGGGACCAAGAACGACCTCATGTTGTACCTGCACCCTGTCCTGACGACGCAGTTCAACGACCTGACGACAAGCCGCTAGGCGCACCCGAAAGGACCCGGGCCCTCCCCTTTGGGAGCCCGGGTCTCGTTGCGCCTAGGGGTTCGCTTCGTGGCCCGAGCTCGCACTCCGGTTTTCGCACCCCTGAGCATGACCGATACGAACAGGGGCCAGGGGTGAATCAGGTGGGCGCAGGCGCCGAGACGATAAGCAGAGCCGGTCCGAGGAGTTCAAGGATATAAGCCGTGCTCCGCGGAGAGCATGGAGTGGAGCCTGTAGCGCTTGCGTGCCCGATGCGTGCTGTGATCGTCTGGATCTGGATGCGGTCCACCATGTCGAGGACGCTTTGCGCCATCGGGACACGCATCTCGCCGCGCCAGAACCCCGCCGCAGGTGTCGAGTTTTACGGGATCCATATAATCCGGCGTTTCCGCGATGATCACGTAAACATTGAGTGGTGCCGGGAAGGGAATCCGGGCGAGCAGGTGCGCGGGGAACGTACCGCAGAGCTTCGGGCGGCAGTACAGCCACTTCCTCGGAGCGTCCAAACCTTGGGTCAGTAATGATGCGCTTAGCTCTCTGGGCGATTAAGTACCGTGTACCGGTCGCGGATCCGGTGCCGACTCCTCGGCCAGTCATCTCGCGAGGAGGAGGTCAGGGGTATGGGGTCGTTCGCTTCCTGGCTCTCCGAGACCCTGCTGCTCGTACTTCCTGACCGTTATTGGTAGCAACCGTGCCGAGGGGTGCGAAAGCCGGGGGCCGAGACGAGGGCGCTCCCTGTCAAGGCCCAGGGCGTGGGGTGACAGCAGCCCCGCACCTTCGCGTCGGCCGACACGCCCGCCTGTCCGGACACGTCCATCCGGCACCCCAAGTTGTGAACAATTGAATTTGTCAACGTCCATAGGAATGGCAGGGTATAGATACCTTCGGACAGAAATATTATCCCGCGACTCTGTGAAAGCGAGGGGTGTGGCTCCGCACAGCGGGTTGCAAGTGGTATCCGGCGGCCGGTGCGCACCAGGGACCAGACAGATCCGCCATTTGGGGCGGAACGTGCACGCACAGTGCTCCCTGCTTCGGCACCAAACCCGCGTGTCCCGACCCGGCGCTGCCCGAACGGTTGGACGCTTGGACGGGATCCCGCGCAACGCATCCGGATTGCACGCGCACATGGCCACCTACTCGGACGGACACAATAATGCTGCGGTCGATGCCCATGCAGAGACTTACGGAGGTGCACACCTATGTGGTTGGTCGCAACGGTGATTGCTGTTCTCGCCTTGGCATTCGTAGTCAGTCAGGCTGAGGACGCCAAGTCCTAGCTCCGGTTCCAGGCGACGCGAGCCCCGCCTCCTTCGGGAAGCGGGGCTCGGCGCGTCTTGCGGCCCGCGCGCGCAAACAGGTCGCCGGGCCTCCGACGCGCAGGCTGCCAAAGGAGCACCTCGAGGCCCAACCGTCATGAACAGCTTCAGCAGTCGCGGACGGCTGGCGGGTGCTGCCGATGCGGCCACACGTCTACACGTGTTGGCCTGTGCCAGACGCCCAAACTCTTAGCGAAGGGGGCTGATGAGATGAGGAGACGCAAGCGTCTGATCGAACGCGACGAGAACGCGCGGGTCGGGTTCCCGGCCGCCATGCAGACCGTCAACACGCGCGGCTACGCGGACCCGATAAACGCGGTCACGTCCGCGACACCGCTCCACGGCGTGCAGAACCCGCTGAACACCCCGTACCGGGCCACGAACAGCGTGAACCAGGGCGGCATGGACACCGCGTTCAACGCCGCGACCGACACCTACGGCGCCTACAATGCCAACAACGGTGGAGAGTTCAACGCGTACAACGCCACCAGCGGCCGCGCCTACGACGCGACCAACGCGAACGGCGCCTACAACACCACCGCCAACGCCAACGGACCCATCAACGAGGCGTACAGCAGCGCGCTCAGCACCGCCGCCAACGGCGCGTACAACGAATACGGCCACGCGTCCGAATTCGAGGGCGAAGAGCACTACTAGGCTGATACCCACGGACTGACGGTCCCCTTGTGCGGGTCGGAGCGCCGCGTCAAGGCGGCGTTCCGACCCGCTCCGATCGCGAGCCGCTGCCCCCGGGCCTCCCTGGCGCCACGGCACTTGCCTAGCGTTAGGGAGCCGCGTTCGTCCCGCTGGACGCCTGCCTCTTGCGGCGATCCTCCAGAATGGCAAACACCATGGCGATCAGGAAGAGCAGCGCCGCGGGCACCGCCAGCGCCGAGACCGCGATCACCACGAGAACGGCCGCCACCAGCAGCATGATCCAGGCCGCCTTGGGAGCGCTCAGGGCGAAAATCGCGCCGATGAGGCCGATGATGGCGGCCGCGAACGCCAGAAACCCGAGTCCCACCAACTCGTGCGCATGGGCCATGCCCATGGCACTCCCCACGCCACCCAGACCCTCCGCCAGCAAGGCCCCGAATAAGCCGAAGACCGACCCGAGAATGCCCAGCACCAATGCAACGACTCTCATGCGAGCGCCCCCGTTCCTGCCTCTCGCAGCTTGCGTCGGTGCAGTCTTCTGCCGGCGGAAGGTCGATCCTGTCTCTTCCGCGCCGCAGAGCGCACGATCGCGTCGCCACCTGCATGCGGCCAGGGCGCTCGGTCTGTGGCGCGATCAGGACGCCAAGCCGCCGCGGAGTGCGGCAGCTTGGCGTCGAAGGGATGTTCGGTAGCCGCCTGCACCTAGAGAGCCGGAGCCGCCCCCGCCGCCAGCGGGTAGCAGTAGTGCAGCGTCGGGAACGACCGGCGAAGGGCGATGGCGTCCCTGCGCACCGCTTCCACGGTGCGGCGCCGCAGCACGACGTCCGCGAGGAAGCCCGCGATCGCCTCCATCTCCCCTTCCTTCATGCCCCAGCGCGTCACTTCCGTCGTGCCGATGCGCAGTCCGCCCGGGCGGTCCCAGTCGGCGGGCGTATCGGACGGCAGCAGATTCTTGTTCACGATGATGTTGGCGCCTTCGAGCAGCCGCGCGACCGCGAGGCCTCCGCCCAGCGCACGGACATCGGCGATCGCCTGGTGCGTGCGCGTGAAACCCTTGTGCGGCGCGAGCATGGGGATTCCCTGCGCGTGGAGCGCGGCGGCGAGCGCCTGGGCGTTGCGCACGATCTGCGCCATGTAGGCGTCGCCGAAGGCGAGGAACTCCGCCGCCGCGGCCGCGAGCGCCGCCACCCGGTTGACCTGGTGCGTCGCGGCCAGAGTCGGAAAAATCGCGGTGGTCAGGGGCTCCGTGAGCGCTGGATCGTTCCAGACGATCACACCGCTCTGCGGACCGCTGAACGTCTTGCCGGCGGAGCCCGTCATCACGGCGGCACCCTCCGCGAGCGGATCCTGGAACTGGCCGCCGGCGATCAGCCCGAGCTGGTGCGCGCCGTCGAAGAATACCCGGCCTCCCCATGGCCGGACGATCTCGGCGATCTCCCGCACCGGGAAGGGGAAGAGCGTCATGGACGCCCCCAGGGCCACTAGGGTCGGCCTGAGCGCACGCGCGGCCGACGCGAACGCCTCGAGATCGACGGTCAGTTCCGTGGGATCCATCGGGACGTCCTCGACCCTCAGCCCCCGGACGCCCGCCGGTCCGTCGGGCCGGTTGCTCGAGTGGCCGCCCATGGGCTGCGTGAGGCTCATCACCGTGTCGCCGGGGCGGGTCATGGCCGTGTAGACCGTGAGGTTGCCGATCATGCTGGCGACCAGGCGGTGGTCCGCATAGTCGGCGTGGAAGACCTCCTTGAGCAGTTCGACGCAGAGCGCCTCGATCTCGTCGATGTGGCGCGTGCCCGCAAACCAGCGCTGCTCGGCTCCGATGTGCCCCTCCGCGGCCCGCTGTCCCACCTCAGCCGAGAGGAGCGCGCGCACCGTCGGGCTCATCGGCGCCTCCGGCGCCAAGAGGTTAAGGCATTCGGCCCCACGCCAGGTGGCGTTGCGGACGACCGCCCCCACCACCTCGTCCAACATCTGCCGAGGCGAGGCCGCCGCCTCGATCCGCTGCCTCGCCCAGCCCAGGCGGGTCGCGTCATGCACTTCGGTTCGTGTGGCCACACGCGTCACGCTCCTTGCAACGATCTCGCGATCAGCCTCCCGAGACTGAGCCAGTTCTCCTCGACCAGCCGGGCCAGCCCTTCCCCTCCGCGCTCCACCTCCTCGATGATGGCCGCGTGCTGGGAGACCGAGGCGCGACCCCCCAGCGAGCTGAACTGCAGCCACTCGAGCCGGCGCACCTTGGGCATGAGCCCCTCGAGCGCCCCCACCAGTTCCGCGTTCTGCGCCCTAGCGACAAAGACACCGTGGAACGCGTCATCCGCAGCGATCGCCGCCTCCGCGTCGCTCGCCTCGAGAGCCGCGAGCAGTACCGCGTTGGCTCCGAGGAGAGCGTCCGTGTCGGCGGGCTGCCATCCGGGCCACGCCGACCGGGCGGCCAGGCCGTGCAGCGCGGCGACCACCGGGAATGCCTCCTGGGCGGTGCGGGCTTCCATGGGGGCGACCACCGTCTGCGAGCGGGCGGCCGTCAGAACCAGCCCCTCGTCTTCCAGCCGCTGCAGCGCCTCACGCACCGGGGTGCGGCTGAGTCCCATCTGCTGCGCCAGTTCCTGATCGCGCAGGCGGGCGCCAGGCGACAGTTCGCCACGGACGATCGCCCGCTGCAGGATGCGGTAGGCGCGTTCACGGAGCGACACCTGATCGATGCGTGGCAGACTTACCATGCATGTAATATATCACATGCCACCCGATAGGGTGACGGAAATCGGCGCAGCGGCCGCGCGTGCGGGGCGAGGGTAGCCCTGGGGCCCGGTCCGTGCTCCCCATGGCCCTGCCTCTTCGGATCTGCGCTATGATCTATGAAGAGTGCGGCGCCGGATCGCGCGCCGACCGGTGGCAGATCCGGCAGACGACCGATGGAAGGGCGGCAGCGATGGAGTACGTTCGCCTGGGAAACACGGGTCTCGAGGTGTCCCGCATCTGCCTTGGGTGCATGAGCTACGGCGAGCCGGAGCGGGGTGGACACGCCTGGTCCCTGAGCGAGGAGGAGAGCCGTCCCTTCTTCCGCAAGGCTCTCGACCTCGGCATCAACTTCTTCGACACGGCCAACGTCTACTCGGACGGGTCGAGCGAGGAGATCGTCGGGCGCGCCCTGAAGGATTTCGCGCATCGCAACGAGATCGTGCTCGCGACCAAGGTGCATGGCCGCATGCGTCCCGGACCCAACGGCGCCGGCCTCTCGCGCAAGGCCATCATGACCGAGATCGACCACAGCCTAAGGCGTCTGGGTGTGGAGTACGTCGACCTTTACCAGATCCACCGCTGGGACTACCTGACGCCGATCGAGGAGACCCTCGAGGCCCTGAACGACGTGGTCAAGGCGGGCAAGGTCCGCTACATCGGCGCCTCCTCGATGCACGCCTGGCAGTTCATGCAGGCGCTCGCCATCCAGGAGCGGCACGGGTGGTCCAAGTTCGTCTCGATGCAGGACTACCTGAACCTCCTCTACCGGGAGGAGGAGCGCGAGATGCTGCCGCTCTGCGCATCGCAGGGCGTCGGCGTGATCCCGTGGAGTCCTCTGGCGCGCGGCCAGCTCACCCGTCCCTGGGACGAGACGTCCAGGCGCAGGGAGCAGGATCCCTTCGGCCAGTCGCTCTACGCGGCGATGGCCGAGGCCGACCGGCAAGTGGTCGCACGCGTGGCGGAGGTGGCGGCCGAGCGCGGCGTGCCGATGGCGCGGATCGCCCTCGCGTGGGTGCTGCAGAAGTCCCCCGTGACCGCACCGATCGTCGGCGCCACCAAGCCGTCGCACCTCGACGACGCCGTGGCCGCCCTCGACATCCGGCTGACGCCGGAAGAGATCACGCGGCTCGAGGAGCCTTACGTGCCGCACCCGATTCTCGGATTCCGCTGAACAGCTGCGGGAGCCGGCAGGGGCTTACCGTCCGCCCGGCTCCCCGATAGCCCGGCACCCGCCGGCTGCGGTGCCGAAGCCCGTGGACGAGAGCCTGGGACGGAAGGAGGGTCACGGTGGACGTGCGCCGGCATGAGATCGAGCTTTCGGGTGGAGTGCGGGTGCTTTTGGAGGATGCCGGCGCGGGGCCGGCCCTGCTCCTGCTGCACGCAGGCGTTGGAGACCGACACATGTGGGACCCGCAGTGGCCGTGGCTCTCCGAACGCTTCCGGGTTCTGCGCTGGGACTGGCGCGGCTTCGGCGATACGCCGCATGTCCCCGGTCCCTTCAGCTATGCGGCCGACGTCCTGCAAATCACGGCTGCGCTGCGCCTCGAGCGGGCGACCTTGATGGGCTGTTCCTTCGGCGGCAGCACCGCCATCCGCATCGCCATCGAGCATCCCGAGCGCGTGGAGCGGCTGGTGCTTGTGGGTTCCGGCTTTCCTGGCTACGACGGCGGGAATCCCCCGCCTGTCGAGGAGCTCTTCCGGCAGGTGGATACCGCGATAGCGTCCGGCGCCACCCTTCAGGCACTGACCCTGCTCCAGCGGCTGTGGCTGGTGGGGCCCAGGCGCGATCCCGCCGACGTGGATCCCGCGTACCTCACCAGGGCCCGGGAGCTGCTCGCCAGGATCGACCGGCCCGACAACGGCGCCGAGAGTCTGGACGACGGCTGGTCCGCCGTCGATCGCTTCCCGTCGCTGCCCATGCCGACTCTCCTCGTCGTCGGCGACGAGGACGTACCCGAGATCATGCGGGCCGCCGAGCAAATGCACCGCCTGCTCCCCAGCGCACGCTACGCGATCATCGAGGGCGCTGCGCACCTGCCGAATCTCGAGCGCACGAGAGCCTTCGATGCGGTCCTCTCGACGTGGCTGGGCTGACGGCATCGATCTGAGCGGCGATCCCGCCGAAGGATCTGCCGTGGCCGAGGGGCCGGGGCGGTGCGCGTCTTGATGGCGAAACCTGTTGGTGGCAAGCCGCACCAGGCTGATTCCCGCCCCAATGGCTACGAGCCGCAAACAGGCAGGCTCGAGGACTTGCCGAACAGCGCCTACCCCTGGGCGCTGTGGCAGCACACCTCGAACCGGTTCCCGTCGTCGTCCTCGAAGCACGCTGCGCAGTAGCCGGGGTCGTACTCCGGGCAGAACTTGGGACCTTCGATCTCCCTCGCACCAGCCGCGCGGATAGCTTCGCCGACGCGATCCCCCGCCTCTTTCGTCTCGGCGGCAAAGGCGATGCGGTTATGCTTGCCGCGATGGTCCGCCTTCTCCGTGATCGCGAAGAACCGGACCTCCATCGCTGCGCAGCCGTATCCGACCCACCGCGCACTGCGCCAGGTCTGACCCATCCCGAGGGCCTCAAACAGCGCGTCATAGCGCGGCAGCGACCGTTCGAAGTCCGCGACGCGCAGGTCGACGTGGTCGAGGAATGTTCCGGCCATCGGCGGGCGCCTCCTTGCCGTAGTGGAGCCTGACTGCGCGGATGATACGGGTCGCGCTTGCGGTCCTCCTACCCATGGCGCTTGCGCGTGCCAGCATCCCCCGCCGAGAGGACGTGCCATGATGAAGCGCCGCCTGCCAGCCCTGATGGCCGCCCTCACCGCCCTGTCCCTGGCCGGGTGCGGCAGCGCTGGCGTGCACGTGCCCCCGGCTGCGCCCAAGCCAGGTGCCGCCTCCGCCTTCAAGCAGGCGTACCAGGCGGCGCTCTCCAACTCCCTTCAGGGCATGCCGCCCTCCCCCGCCGCCGCCGCGGTCCTGCGCCGCCACCCGAAGGAGCTCGCCAGCGCCATCAAGGCGTCGCTCGGCATGGATCCCTTCTTCGCGGCCCTGCAAGGTACGCCCGGCTGGTCGCTCCTCTCCCGGCTGCCGCGCTCCCGCAGCGTGCCGCTTGCCGAGGAGGCCATCGCGCGCTACGGCGTCGCGGCCCCGAACGGCTTTGCCTTGCCGACGGCCTACCTGCTTCGCGAGATCCGCCAGGGGCCGCCATGGGCCGTGCGCGCGGCGGTCCAGTCCCTCTTCTCGAACCAGCAGGCCGACAGCGCGCTGCGCCTGAAGACTCTTGAGGCCATACCGCCGGCGGACGCGGCCAACACCCAAGTGGGCTACTACCTGCCGAACTCCCCGACATGGCTCCAAGAGATGCTCGCGGACGCGAAGGTCTCGGATGCGATGAAGCAGGCGGTTCTTGCCGACACGTACCTCATCGCGCCCGACGAGTTCGCGCTGCTGAGATCGTACGCCCACACCGTCTCGAACCCCGCCCTCGAGGAGCAGGCCCTCGTCGACCTGGCGGAGAACGGCGCGCCGGGCGCCGTGCAGGAGCTCGCGGCCTTCACCGATCGTAGCCATGCCTTCCCGGGCGTCGTCTGGCCCGCCTCGCTCATGCTCGCCGTGAAACACGCCGACCCGCACGGCTACATCGCCCAAGGCATGGCGGAGGTCTCCGCCCTGACCGGCGCCCCCTATACGGACATCCACCGCTGCATCCCGCATACGAACCAGTGCGGCTTCTATCTCGAGGGACCGGCCCAGTACGATCCGGCGAAGCTGCCCCAGTGGCAGGCTCTCCTCGCCCGCCAGATGGGGCATCCCGGCGCGGACGACATCGCCTACATCATCGGCCGCGAAGAGGAGATCGGGCACCGCTACGGCAAGGCGGTCCTCGCCTACGACCAAGCGCTCGCCCTGCCGGACGGCGGCATGCAGTACGACGCGGCCAGCCGTCTCGTCTGGGTGCTCGACGTCGAGATGACGAGTCCGGCCATCGAACAGCTTATCCCGTCCGCCCCAAGGGCCCTGCAGCCCCTGCTGCGCTACGCGGCGGCGGTTCACCTGCTGCGCGAAGGGCGCTTTGGCGGGGCCATCGCCGGACTCAAGTCCGCAGCAGCAGACGCCCAGGTGTTGGCGGCCGCCCTGCCCGGCATCTCCTACATCCAGACGCCGTTCCTGAAGTTCTTCATCGCCTGGCAACTCCGGGCGGCCGAGCAACTGAGATCGCTCAAGCGAGCGGCAGGTACACCGGAAGGCGCCTTCCGCCTCGCCCGGTACAACTTCCAGAACCCCCTGCTCTACTACATGGGCCTCTGGCAGGGCACGCGTGCCGGTTACATCGCGTTCGCGAGCGGTGGCACCTATCCCACCCCAGCCTGGATGCGCTATCAGGCGCAGTTCAACAACTACGCCGTCGCCGCAGGCCTCTACGCGCGGGCGGCGCATCTCGCGGGACAGAACCCCGCCCTGAGGGCGCGGGACCTCTACGGCGAGGGCGAGAGCCTGGTCGAGCTCTCGGACTACGGCGCAGGCAGCGACTTCTACCCGCCCTACGAGTTCCAGAGCAGGGCCGAGGCACTCCTGCGCGCGGCGGTGGCCGCCGATCCCCACGCCGCCGTCGGCGGGCAGGCCCTGATGTCCCTCTACTACATGACCGGCGAAAGGCAGCTCCTGAGCCAGGTGGTCAAGGACTACCCCGGCACAAGCTCCGCCTACGACGCAAGGCTCCGCCTCGAGCCCGCCCATCGCTACACGGCCCACCCGCTGGCGGGCCCCCAGCCCCTGGACTTCCAGCCGCTCTGGACGACGAACGCACTCTCCTCCCAAGAGCAGGCGGCGATGCGCCCGTCGCCCGGCACAGGAAGCACCGTGACCGATGGCGAGACGCTGCTGCGCATCGCGCCCCATCTGCCGCCCGGCCTCGTGCCTGCGGTGGTCTCGGTGCAGGAGACAGCCCCTGGCACCCTCCTCGTGCAGTGGGACACCTACATCCCGTCCAATGTCCCAGGCCTGCAGCCGGTGTACTTCCCCGGCCGAGCCTACGCTCGCGTGTTCGGAGTCTTCCGCAAGGTCCGCTTCCAGCGGGTGAACTATGGCTTCGTCCCAGGGCTGCAGTAGTTCGGCTGGGCCCGCTCCCCGAGAGAGACACCCCGGGGACGGGAGCGCGCGTTTCTGCCCTGTTTCTTCGCTGGATCAGGTCTCGTCGCTCCCGAGGTAGGCCTGAGCCAGCGTCGCCTCCTGGCTGAACTCGGACGGTGGGCCCTCCGCCACGAGGTGCCCGGCGCGCAGCACGTAGACGTGGCTCGCCACGCGCAGGGCCAGGTGTGCGTTCTGCTCCACGAGCAGCACGGTGGTCCCTTGCGCGCTGATCGCCTGCAGCGTCTTGTAGATGGTCTGGATGATCTGCGGCCCCAGGCCGAGCGACGGCTCGTCGAGCATCAGCACCTTGGGCTTCGACATCAGCGCCCTGCCGATCGCAAGCATCTGCTGCTCGCCGCCGGAGAGCATGCCGGCCGTCTGCGTCAGGCGTTCCCGCAGGCGGGGGAACAGGTCGAGCGTCGCCTCGAACTGGCGGCGCAGCTCGCTGCTCTGGCGGTAGTAGCGGTAGCCGCCGAGCTCCAGGTTCTCGCGCACCGTCATGGTGGAGAAGACGCGCCGGCGTTCCGGCACGTGCACCAGGCCGCGCGCCACGAGCTCGTGGGCCTTGAGCCTCGTCACATCCTCGCCGTAGAGCCGAAGCGTGCCGCTGCGGCCGCGCTCGAGCGCCGAGATGGCGCGCAAGGTGCTCGTCTTGCCGGCTCCGTTGGCACCCAGAAGCGCCACCATGCTGTGGGACGGCGCCACGAGGCTCAGTCCGTCGACGGCCACCACCGGTCCGTAGCGCACGGTGAGGCCCGAAACCTCAAGCGCGTTCATCGGACGCATCCCCGAGATAGGCTGCAACCACCGCCGGGTCGCGCTGCACCTCGGCCGGGGTCCCCTCAGCGATCTTCTTGCCGTAGTCCAGCACGATCACCCGCCTTGCGAAGGTCATGACCATGTCCATGTCGTGTTCGATCATCAGAACGCCGATGCCGCGCGCGTTGATCTGCCGGATGAGCTGCACGTAGGCGCGACGCTCGAACGTGTTGAGCCCTGCCGCTGGCTCGTCCAGGAGCAGCAGCGTCGGCTCCCCGATCAGGGCACGGGCCAGCTCCAGGCGCTTCTGCAGGCCGTACGGCAGGTCGCCGGCCGCCGTCTCGCGATAGGCGGCGATGCCGACGAACTCGAGCAGGGCGTCCGCCTGGTCCACAAGCTGCGCCTCGGCGTCGCCATAGCCGCCGAATCCCAGGATGACGTGCAGGAGGTTCGCGTCGGCCCGGGCGTGCGCGCCGGTCAGGACGTTCTCCATCACGCTCAGGCGCGGGAAGAGGCGCAGGTTCTGGAACGTGCGGCGGATGCCGAGGTTCGCGATGGCGTCGGCGCGACGGCGCGTCACGTCCTGTCCGTGGAAGCGCACGTGGCCCTCCGTGGCGCGGTAGAATCCGGTGATGCAGTTGAAGAGCGACGTCTTGCCGGCGCCGTTCGGGCCGATCAGGGCGACCGGTTCCTGTTCCTGCAGTTCGAGCGACACCCCGCTGAGCGCCGCGACGCCGCCGAAGCGCAGGCTCACGTCCTCGACCGCCAGAAGTGGCTGCGTCATGATCCCAGATCCTCCGGCTTCGCCCCCGGCGCATCGCCGGGAGATCCGGTGGCAAGCCCGGCCAGGCGCCGCGCCCAGCGCATGCTCCGCGCCGGCCAGACGCCCTGCGGGCGGAAGATCATCACGAGGACCATCACGATGCCGAAGAGCAGAAGGCGGAAGTCTGCGAGATTGCGCAACGCTTCCGGCACTGCCTCGACCAGGAAGCCCCCGACCAGCATGCCGGGAATGCTGCCCATGCCGCCGATCAGGACCGCGACGATGCAGAGCACCGACTGGGGGTAGCCGAAGCTGGTCGGCGCGATGGCCGTCATGGCCGCGCCGTAGACGAGCCCGATCAGGCTGGCGAACACGGCCCCGCCGACATAGGCGTAGATCTTGTAGCGCACCGTGTTGATGCCCATGGCCAGGGCCGCGTCCTCGTCCTCGCGGATGGCGAGCCAGGCCCGTCCGATCTTGGAGCGGCGGACGCGCCAGGTGATGAGGGCGTAGAGCACGACCATCGCGAGCAGCACGTAGTAGTAGTCCACGGGCTGCAGCAGCTGCCAGCCGAACAGGGAAAGCGGCGGGATGTCGAAGATGCCGGTGGCGCCGCCGGTGATCTGCAGGTTGTTGGCGCTGATCTGCGTGATCTCGCCGAAGCCGAGCGTCACGATAGCCAGGTAGTCGCTGCGCAGCCGCAGCGTCGGACCGCCGACGATGAGGGCCGCCACGACCGCCATCAGCACCACCGCGGGCGCCGTCGCCAGGAGCGGCCAGTGGTAGGTCGTCGCGAGGATCGCGGAGCCGTAGGCGCCCACCGCGAAGAAGGCGGCGTAGCCGAGGTCCAAAAGGCCCGCGTAGCCCACGACCATGTTCAGGCCGAGGGCCAGCCCCATGTAGACGAAGGCCAGGGTGGCGACGCTGATCAGGTAGGGGTCAGGGTCGACGTGCGGCAGCAGGGCCACCGCGACGATAGCCAGGAGGATCCCCGCCCAGCCGTAACGGAGCGCCTTGGGTCTGCTCCGGCGGACGCTCTGGCCGATCACATCCGCGCCCCCAGTTTCTCGCCGAGGATGCCGGTCGGACGCACCACAAGCAGCAGGATCAGGATGCTGAAGCTGAAGACGCTGGCCCACTCGGAGCCGAGATAGCCACCGCCGATCGATTCGAGCACACCGAGCAGGAAGCCGCCCAGCACCGCCCCGGGGATATTGCCGATACCGCCGAGGACGGCCGCGGTGAACGCCTTGAGGCCGAGGTCGAATCCCATCAGGTAGTTGATCTGCCCGTAGTACATGCCGCCCAGGACGCCGGCGATGCCGGCCAGGGCTGCGCCCATGAAGAAGGTGATGGCGATGACGACGTCCACGTTGATGCCCATCAGGGCCGAGGCGTCCTTGTCGATCGCGATCGCCCGCATCGCCTTGCCCGTCATGGTCGTCTGCACGAAGAGGTACAGCGCCGCCATGAGCACGACGGCGATGATGGCGAGCTCAAGCTGCCCCAGCGTGAGCTGGTAGCCGAGCAGGGTCAGGCTGCGCGACGACAGGCTTGCCGGGAAGACCAGGTACAAAGAGCCCCAGCCCGGCGTCACGAGGACGCCGTTCTCGAGGATGAGGGACATGCCCAGGGCCGTGATCATCACGCTCAGAAGGGGAGCGCGCCGCAACGGTCTGTATGCGACGCGCTCGATCGCCACGCCAAGGAGGCCCACCAGGCACATGACCAGCACCATGATCCCTGCCGACATCAGCATGCTGTTCCCGCTGGACGCGCCAGCGATCCCGAACAGGCTGAAGCCAAGGAATGCCCCCACCATGTAGAGATCACCGTGGGCGAAGTTGATCAGGCGCATGATGCCGTACACCATACTGTAGCCCAGCGCGATCATCGCGTAGAACGCTCCGACGAGCAGCCCAGCGACGATCTGACCGGTGAGGAAGGCCATCCTAGCGCATCCCTTCTGGGTTGAGTGAGGCGATGGCCGCCCCGCGGTGTCTAGAACTTGGGCTGCTAAGGCGCCAGGGTGAACTTGCCGTTCTTGACCATCAGCACGAGGAAGTGGGCGTCGTGACGCACGCCGCTCGAAGTGAAGGAGATCGGGCCGGTGATGCCGGTGTAGTTGATCCCGTGCAGGGCGGAGATCACCTTGGCCGGCGCGAGGCTCTTGGCGCGCGTTGCCGCTGCGGCCAGGGTCTTGATCGAGTCGTAGGCCAGGGCGGAGTACGGGCCGGGCTGCATGTGGAACGTGGAGGTGTAGGTCTTGGTGAAGGTCGCCGCTGCTGCCCCGGGCAGGAAGGGGGGCATCGGGGTCATGGTCGCGTAGGCGCCCTGGGCGTTCTTCGCGCCGGCCGTCGAGATGAGGATATTGTCGACCGAACCGTCCGCGACGACGATCTTGCCCTTGTAGCTGTGCTGGCGGGCCTGCTTGAGGAGGAGGCCGCCCTGCGCGTAGTAGCCGGTCCAGTAGATGGCGTCCACTTTCTCGGACTCAAGCTTGTTGATGAGTGAGGAGAAGTCCTGGCTGGTCGCCGGTACGGCCTCGACATCGACCACTTTGCCGTGCAGCTTGGCGATCGCCTTCTGGGTCAGGGTGGCGAG
Source organism: Bacillota bacterium (assembly GCA_021793315.1). Classification (GTDB taxonomy): domain Bacteria; phylum Bacillota; class Sulfobacillia; order JAJZYS01; family JAJYTV01; genus JAJZQO01. The sequence continues at coordinate 14,713 of JAJYSZ010000034.1, forward strand.
GTTCACCGCGTACTCCGACTGGTCGTCCACGATCGCGATGCGCTTCGCCTTGAGGATTTTGACCAGGAACGTGGACGCGGTGTTGGCCTGGGCCTGCCCGTTGGCGTTGACCTGGAAGACGTCCTTGTAGCCGTTCGCGGTGAGATCGGTCGCATTGGCGTCGGGCAGCACGAAGGGCAGCCCCGCGCGCGAGAAGATCGGTTCGATCGGCAGCGCCTCGCTGGAGCAGTAGGTGCCGACGATGGCCTGCGCCTTGAGCGCGACGAGCTTGTTGGCCGCGTTCACGGCCGTCTGCGGGTCGCACGCCGAGTCTTCCTCGATCAGCTGGATCTTGTGACCGAGGACGCCGCCCTTGGCGTTCAGCTGCGAGGCGGCGAGCTTCATCGCCTGGAACATGTCGGTTCCCATGGCTGCCTCTGCGCCGGTCTCCGGCAGCGGCACGCCGACCACATACGGGGAGCTCGCAAACGCAGGGGCGGCCGTCGCCAGGACCATGCTCAGACCAAGTGCGGCGGAGATTGCCATCCAAGCCCGACTCTTCAACACTCTGCACCCCTTCCGACCTGCAGATCCCGAGATGAACCAGCCAACGGAGGCTTGTTCGGGCCTCGGCCCGCATCCCTCCCCTCCCCTGCCGCCCTGCCACCGTTGCACTGGCGGAATCAAGCGTCGGCGGCACGCAGGGGCGCAACGTCTGCCAAATTAAGGTCATACGTCTGAAGCGAGACTAGATCGCTGCCATATGGTAGGTCAATGTCCTGGCGGCCACGTCCAAATGGACCAGAGATATCTGCTACTGGGCGTCCTAGCCACGTTCTGAACGCCGGAAAGCGCCCGGGCGTGACGTCGAAGCCCTCAAGGCGCACGCCCGGTGATCCGATCCATGGCCACTTAGGTCTGACTTTCCCGGGACTCGCGCGTCCAGCGGTCGGCGCGCATGCTCCCGGAGAAGCCGCCTCGAGCACGGGCAGGGCGAGCGCCGTCGACGCTCGCCCTGCCTCCGCCATCACACCCGGGGTCGCTTCCTTGCCCTTGCCCACCCTAGAGGGCCCGGTGCCGCCCGGGCGGTCAGCTGCCTGGGGTCGGGCGCTTGCCAAACGGCAGCAGCACGACCTCGGACATGTGCACGCGACCCGCGCTCTCCAGCATGTCGCGGATCGCCTCGGCCACCTCCTCGGGCAGCATCGCGCCCGGCTTGAGGTATCCCGGGAAGCCGTCGAAGTCGGTCTCGACGCTCCCCGGGCAGAGCACCGAGACGCGAATGCCACGCGCTCCGACATCCTGGGCGAGCGACTGGCTGAGGCCCATCAGGGCGAACTTCGTCGCCGAGTAGGCCGAGGATGTCGCGGTGGCTCTCAGTCCCTGTACGCTCGAGACGTTCAGGATATGGCCGCTCCCGCGCGCCAGCATGGCCGGCAGGAAGGCCCGCGTGACGGCCACAAGGCCGAGCACGTTCACCTCGAGCATCTGGCGCCAGTCCTCGAGTCCCAAATCGAGAAAGCTGCCATACTTGCCGACGGCGGCATTGTTCACGAGCGCATCGACCTGTCCGAACGCGGTTTGCACCTCTTGGGCGATCGCGGCGCTGCGGGCGTGGTCGCGCAGATCACCCCCGTAGCAGCGGACCTCGGCGCCAAGCGCCTCAGCCGCGCGGCCAGCTTGCGTCAAAGCCGCCTCGTCGCGCCCCAGCAGCGCGAGACGCGCATGTCCCTTGGCCAGTTCGAGCGCCGTCGCGCGCCCGATGCCCCGGCTCGCTCCCGTGATCACGATGACCTGATCCTCCAATGCTACCCGCATCGGTTCCCCTCCCAACTGATCGCATGGCGAGGTGTTCCTCTGTTCCTCGTCGAAGCTAGAACACCGTACTCCAGTGCGGACGAAATCACGATCTGAGGTTGTGACGGATGACAGATCAAGCAGCCGGCGGCGGGGGAGCATTCAGCCAAGGAGCCCAGAGGCCCCAGGATGCCGCCGATCGAGACTTCGCGCAGCTGTTCGGCGACAAGGAGCCCGGACGCGGCTCGAACGCCGTGGCCCTGCAGATCCAAAGAGCCATCCTCTCAGGCGCCATCCGCGTCGGTGAGCACCTGCCGAAGGAGCGGGACCTCGGGCAGTTCTTCGGCGTCAGCCGCGCGACACTGCGCGAGGCCCTGCGCATCCTGGAAGCCTCCGGCCTGATCGAGGTGCGCAGGGGGTCGGCAGGCGGCATCTTCGTCTGCAGCCCGCCGGTGGACCGTATGGGCGCGACCCTCGGCGCCCTGATCCAGCTTGGCAACGTCACGCCGCAGCACTTCACCGAGTTTCGACTGACGTTCGAGATGGAGACGGCCGAGCTTGCCGCGCGGCGCGCGACTCCCGAGGCCGTCGCCCGCCTGATGGGAACCGTCGCCAACCTCGTAGAGGTGGCCAACCGTCCAGGCGTACCCTGGGAGACCTACATGGAGCTCGACATCCTGTTCCACGAACACCTGGCCGTCGCCTCGGGGAATCCCATCCGGGAGGCCGTCATGCTGGCTCTAAACAGCGTATTCCGACAGTCCGTGCTGATGGTGAGCAGCCACGACACCCTGGCCTGGCGCTCCAGGCAGGCAAGCGAGCTGCTCGGTGTCGCCCAGGCGGTCCACCAACATAAGCCCCAGGTCGCGCGCCGCCTGATGGAACAGCACATCCGGGAGAGCGCGGAGGTGTCCGAGCAGTTGCTCGCGTCGACGCGGTACGAGCGGACGCCCGCCGGAGAGCCGCAGGCCGCGCCGCACGGGGCCGAGGCACCCCCGGACGGCGAAGGTCCGGCAAACGGCGCGTAGGGCAGCCGGGTGGCGCTGTGCCTACATCATCTCGTGGGTCAGTTCCCGGGCACCGGCCGCGATGCTGCTGACGTAGAACCGGGGCTCGAGCCCTGTGCTCTGCCGGTACCGCTCCGCGACCAGCCGCTCGAAGTCCTGGGCCGCCTCCTCGCGCACGAGGCTCACCGTGCAGCCGCCGAAGCCGGCGCCGGTCATGCGTGAGCCAAGGCATCCGGGGACGTCCCAGGCTGCCTCGACAAGCGCGTCGAGAGCCGGACCGGTCACTTCGTAGTCGTCGCGCAGCGAGCGGTGCGAATCGCTCATCAGCCGCCCGAAGCGCTCGAGGTCTTCGCTGCCCAACGCCTGCACGGCCGAAGAGACCCGCCGATTCTCCGCGACGACGTGCCGGAGCCGCTTTCGGAGCGTCAGATCACCGAGTCCCTGCACGAACCCTTCACCGTCGCAGTCCGCGAGGCACGCGACCTCAGGCGCGAAGGTGCGGATCTCTGCCAGGGCCCGCTGGCACTCCTCCCGCCGCTCGTTGTACTTCGACCCTGCCAGCTGACGCTCGACGCCGCTGTGGGTGATGACAAGGCGCTGTCCACGCAAGGGCGCGGCAACGTACTGGTAGCCGAGGCTCCGTGTGTCGAGCAGGATCGCGTGCCCCTCCCTGCCCAGGCCGACGGCGAACTGGTCCATGATGCCGGACTGCACGCCGACAAAGGCGTTCTCCGCCTCCTGCGCCATCCGCACGAGTTCCAGCATGGAGAAGGGCTCACCCCACAAGGCGTTCAGCGCCACCGCCGTGACGACCTCGACCGCGGCGGAGCTTGCGAGCCCCGCCCCGCTCGGCAGACTGCCGACGTAATAGAAGTCCGCCGCAGGGGGCACCCCCCGGCCCGCCGCGCCCATGACCTTGCAGACACCCTTCGGGTAGTTGGCGAACTGCCCCGGGACGCTGACGCCGACGTCCGCCACGGAACTCTCGAATACCCCGGGGAAGCCGCGGGATGCAAAGCGGCTCAGGCCCCCCGCCCGCTGGCGGGTGAAGAGCCATACCCCGAGCGAGAGCGCGGCCGGCAGGACGAGGCCGCCGTTGTAATCGAGGTGTTCGCCGATGAGATTGACCCGCCCAGGGGCATAGAAGACCCGCACCCCTGTCCGGTCGCCGGGGGAGAAGTCCAGAAACTCCTGCAGGGCCGCTGCGAAGTCCTGCATGGCTAGGCGTCCATCCGCTCGATGGCCTTGCGCACGGCTTCCCGCAGGAGAGGAGCGGTGTCCTCCACGGCCAACGGGTTGCAAGGAGCCCAGGCACCCGTCTCGGAGGAGGCCAGGAACTTCAGCTTGTCCCGGTCCCGCAGCGGCGGGTAGAACTCGATGTGGAAGTGGGCGTCGCGGGAGTCGGCGTCTTCGGCGGCAGGCTGCTGGTGCAGGACCATCATGTAGGGGAACGGGCGGCCGTAGAGGGCGTCCATACCGCCCACGACGGCACGGAGCATGGCGGCGAGGTCGGTCTTCTCTTCCTCGCTGAACGCCGTCAGGTCAGGGCGATGCGCCTTCGACGCGATCATCGCGCCGAAGGGGTAGTCGGTGAAGAACGGGATATAGCAGAGCATGGTGCCGCTCTCGAGGATCAGCCGCTCCCCGCTGCCCCGTTCCTCGGCATTGATGTCGCACAGCAGGCAGCGCCCCGCGCTTTGCCTGTGTGCGCGGAACGCCTCGCTTTCGACGCGGATCTTCTGCGGTACGTACGGATAGGCGTAGATCTGGCCGTGCGGATGCGGAATCGTCACCCCCACCTCGGCGCCGCGGTTCTCGAAGATCAGCACATACTTGACCCTCGGATCGGCGCGCAACGCCGCATAGCGCTCGGTCCAAAGATCGACCAGCTTCCTGACGTGGCCGAGCGGCAGAGTGGCCAGGGAGGCGCCGTGGTCCGGCGAGTAGAGCACGACCTCGCACTTGCCGTAGGCGGGCAGCACCGGGTAGAGGGCCGTCCCCTCGCTGCGCGGATCGGGCGGGTCCGGCATGAGCGGCGGGAAGTCGTTGTCGTACGCGAGCACGTCGTAGCTCTGCGGCACCTTGCCGGAGCCCGGGCAGAACGGGCAGTGGTCCTCTGGCAGCACCGGCCTCGCCTGCCTGCCTTCGGCGACCATGGTCCAGTCCTTCAGCAGCGGATTGTAGCGCAGTTCCGGCATGTGCGATCTCCTTGGCTTGGTCTTGCACAAACCGTCGCGCCCCGGAGCACGAGGCTCCCGAGGGCTTTCACCCGCCGCGGCCGATGGGAGGCGCGGCCAGAGCCCCGCCTCCCCCGGCGACGATCGGTCAGTCGAGAGCGGCGCTGAGGCGCCAGACCCTGGTCTCGTGCGGCAGCACGGGACAATCCTCCCGGCCGCGCACCCTGCGCTGCTCGCCCGTCCAGAGGTCGCGGGCCAGAACCTCGCGCGCAGCGGTGGGCGCGATGCGCCGCCAGTCGATGGCGTAGGCCGCCGCGGCGTCCCGCTCGTTGAACAGCCCGACCGCGACATCGCCGCCCGCGAGAGGTTTGGTCAGGAGGCAGATGCCGTCGCGGTCGTCGGCGAGCACGGCCTGGCGCCCCAGCGGATCCTGGTCGATCGCGATCAGTTCCCGATTCGTCAGGATGCGGCGCGTGTCCTCGGACATCGCCCTCAGATCCGTGCCGATCAGGAGCGGCGCCGCCATCAGACACCAGAGAGAGAACTGCGTCTGGTATTCGGTCGTGGTCATGCCGCCGTTGCCGATCTCCAGCATGTCGGGGTCGTTCCAGCCGCCGGGCCCGGCAAATTCGTCGAGGACCGCGTTCAAGCGGAAGATCGTCGAGAGGTCTCCGCTCCAGCCGCTCGTTTCCCGGCGGTAGGCGTCCACGATGTCGTCCGTGGTGCGCCACATGTGGGCAAGCCCGCGCCCCCAGCGCCAGGGCTCGCCGTCGCCCCAGTTGCACATGGAGAGCAGCATCGGGCGGCCCGCGGCGGCGACGGCCGCCTCGATGCGCCCGTAGAGGATCTGGGCGACCTCGGCGTGCGTGCGGCCGGGAAAGTCCTCGAACGGCACGTGGCACCAGTCGTACTTGAGGAAGTCCACGCCCCACGCCGCGAACGCCTGCGCATCCTCCCGCTCGTGCCCATAGCTGGCCGGCAGGCCCTTGCAGGTGCGATGGCCGCAATCCGAATAGATGCCGAGCTTGAGCCCCGCCTTGTGCGCGGCGTCCGCCAGCGGCCCGATGCCGTGGGGAAAGCGCTGCGGGTCGGGCACAAGCCGTCCGAGGGCGTCGCGCTCCGGGGCCATCCAGCCGTCGTCCAGGTTCACGTAGATGTAGCCGAGGTCCCTGAGCCCCTCCTCGCAGATGGCCGCGATCGTTTCCGTCATCAGCCGCTCATCGATCTCGATGCCGAAGCGGTTCCAGGTGTTGAACCCCATCGGCGGCGTCGGCGCAAGTCTCGGGTCGACCACCGCTAAGTGCCCCTTTCCCAGCCGATCCTCGTGCGCGGCAGTGGAGGCGGCCCGGCCTTGCGTCGGGCCGCCTCCAGCCAACGAAGGCCACGGCACGTTCCGCTAGAAGCTCCGGTACGCTTTGGGCGTAACCGTGAGGAGCTCGTAGCCGTCTTCCGTGATCAAGAGGGTGTCCTCGAGCCGGCAGCCGGCGACACCGGGGATGTAGATGCCCGGTTCCACGGTGAGCGTCATCCCGGGCACGAGCACGGGATCCGGGCGTCCCGTCCCAGGCCGCGCGGCGAACGGTTCCTCGTGGATGTCGAGGCCGACGCCGTGTCCGACGCCGTAGGCGAAGCACCACTCCTTGTAGCCGGACGCCATGACGACTTCCCGGCTGGCGCGGTCCACTTCGCTGGCCCTGACCCCGGGACGGGCGGCGGCGATGCCGGCGGCCTGCGACGCGCGCACGAGTTCGAAGATCTCGCGCAGCTTCGGCTCGACCGCACCGACGCCGAAGGTGAAGGTCTCGTCCGATCGGTAGCCCGAAAGGATCCCGCCGTAGTCGATCGTCACGAGCTCTCCTGGCTCGATCGGCTTCCCGGTCGGTTTGGCATGCGGCAGCGAGCCACGCGGGCCGGAGCCGACGATCATGTCAAAGCCGTCTCCGTCGAGTCCGCGCTCCTGCATGGCGTGGGAAAGCCGCTGCGCGAGCTTGCGCTCCGTGGTGCCTGGGCAGAAAGACGCAAGAACATCCTCGAGCGCCTCGCCCGCGAGCCTCGCCACCTCATGCATGATGGCGGCCTCTTGGGAGTCCTTGACGATGCGCAGCTTCTCCACGATGCCGTCCGCGGGCACGAACTCGTGCTCGGGCAGCTCTTTGCGCCACTCCTCGTACATCTTGACCGGCACCTTGCCCGCCTCGAAACCGAGCCGCCGGCCCCCCTTGCGGCAGGCGGCCGCCAGGGCTTCCACGTAGGGGCTGCCGTGCAGCCGCACCTCGCAGCCCTGCACCTCTTCGGCCCCCTGCTCCTCGTAGCGCGAATCGGTGAGGAACGTCGCGCCGTCGCCGCGGACCACGAGATAGCCGGACGAGCCGGTGAAGCCTGAAAGGTAACGCAGGTTCGCGTGGCTGAGGTCTTCGGGCGCGGCGACGATCATCGCGTCGAGGCCCTGTTCGGCCATCGTTGCCTGCAGACGCTTAAGGCGTTCTATCAAAGCCAGAGTTCCCTCCAGAGCGGGGGCTGCGCGGCCCCTTCCCGGGCACGCCCTGGCCGGGCGCCGCGCAGCCCCCACACGCTGTCTCTTACTTGGCGATCCAGATGTACTGAAGCTGCATCTGCTTGATCGGGTGCAGGTAGAGGTTGATGTCGCTCGGCCCGACCTTCGGGTAGACGAGCGCGTCCTGCATGCCGAAGTACTGGAAGATCCACGGCGCGTCATTCTCCACGATCTTCTGAGCCTGGTCGTAGAGCTTCATGCGCTGGGCGTTCTCGCTGGGCGGCAGGGCGTTGGCCTCATTGACCAGCTTGTCGACCTGGGGGTTGTTGTAGTTGGCTTCGTTCGATCCGCCGTAGACGGTGTGCGCCGGATCGTTGGCGGGACCGGAGCCGGTGAGCAGCGGGCCGAAGAAGTCGGACGGGTCGGGGTAGTCCTGCATCCAGCCCGCGTCACCTGCGTCGTACGACGTCTGCGGGCCACCACCGGCAGGCGGCGACGCCTGGGTCCAGTAGATGGAGGTCGAGACGGGCTTGATCGTGATGTCGACCCCGATCATCTTCCACTCCTGCTGCATGACCGCCGCGATGGCCTTGTCCTGCGTGTCGGCAGGGATGTAGAAGTTGAAGCTCAGGCCGCCGTTCGGGTAGCCGGCCTTGGCCATCAGCTGCTTGGCCTTGGTCAGGTTGTAGGGGTACGGCGTCGGGCTGTTCACCCAGCCGGGCATGCCCGGAGGCAGCACGCCGTCGTTCGCCTGGTAGCCGCGACCGGCGACGGCGACCTTGACGAGTTCCGTCTTGTTGATGGCGTAGTTCAGCGCCTGGCGGAGGTAGACGTTGTTAAACGGCGGCTTCGTGACGTCCAGATAGGCGTAGAGCACCCAGTTCATCGGCTCACGGTGGTAGTCGTTCTTCGTCGCGGGGTTCGAGACGACTTCCTGGTAGAGGTCGCTCGACGGCTCGACCATCAGGTCGATCTGGCCGCGCTGGAACATCTCATAGGCCGTCTGGTCGTTGACGTCCACCAGGAAGACGACCTTGGCCAGGTAGGGCTTGTGGCCCCAGTAGTACTTGTTGGGCACCAGGACGAGCTGCTGGTTGTGCGTCCAGGTCTGCAGCTTGAACGGGCCCGATCCGATGGCGTGGTCCTCGTAGGCGTTGTTCTTGTCCTGCGGGCCGTACTTGCGCACGACGGCGGGGTCCTGGATGCCGCCGACCATCAAGGCGAGGTCATTGAGAAAGTAGGCCGAGGGATGGACCAGCGTGATGCTGAGGGAGTGCGGTCCCAGGACCTTGATGCCGGAGAGCGGCATCGGGTTTGAACTCCAGCTGGTGTAGGCCGCGCTGGTCTTGGCCGCCTTCTGCAGCTGCGTGTAGCCGACGATGTTGCTGTAGGCGAAGCCGGCGTAGGGAGAGTTGGCGCCCGGCTGGCACACGCGGTCGAGGCTGAACGCCACGTCCTGCGCCGTGACAGCGTCGCCGTTCGAGAACTTCGCGTTGCGCAGGTTGAACGTGTAGGTCAGGTTGTTCTGGCTGACGGTCCACTTGGTGGCAAGACCTGGTCCGATCTTGCTGCTGTCCTTGTCGTACTCCACGAGCGTGTCGTAGATCTGCTGCATGGCCGCGAGCGACTGCGCGTCATCCCACTGGGCGGGGTCCAGGGTCGCGAAGCCGTTGGTGTAGGCCACAGTCAGCGTGCCGCCATAGGTTGGTTTCGTGCTGAACGCACCGCTGCCCGCCGCCGCGGTGCCCGTTCCGCCGCAGAGTGAGACGCCCACCGAGGCGGCCAGAAGGCCGGCCATCCCGGCGAGAAGCATCTTCGACTTCAATCGATCGCCTCCTGATATCCATGATTGCGCGCGTTCGCGGGGGCGACTGTTCCCCTGAAACCCCTCCTTTCGCGACTGGCTCACGAATAGGTGATGCGGGGGTCGAGCACCGCGTAGAAGACGTCCACGATCAGGTTCATCATCACGATGGCGAACGAGGCGAAGAGCACGACGCCCAGGATCGTGGGCACGTCCACCACGGGGATTGCGTGGTAGGTCATGGCGCCGATGCCCGGCCAGTCGAAGATCGCCTCGGTCACCAGGAGGCCGCCCAGCAGTCCACCGAAGTCCAGGCCGAAGAAGGTCACGATCGGAACCAGCGCGTTGCGGAACACATGCCGCATGACGACCCGGTTGCCCGAGAGCCCCTTCGCCCAGGCGGTGCGCACATAGTCGGCGTCCCCGACCTCGAGCATGCTCGTGCGCAGCAGACGCGTGTAATACGCGGCGCCGGTGATGGCGTACGAGAGGGCTGGCAGGACGACGAAGCCGATATGCGGGAAGGGCGCGTAGCCGCCGAGCGGCAGCCAGTCCAGGCGGAAGGCGAAGATGTAGAGCAGCAGCGAGCCTACGGCGAAGGTCGGCAGCGAGACGCCCACGAGCGACGCGGCGATCACGATCGAGTCCATGAGGCCGCCCGCATGCCGGGAGGTCCAGATGCCGAGCGGAATGCCGATGATCAGTTCGAAGATGACGGCCACGACGGCTAGGTAGAGGGTCTTCGGCAGGGCCGTGGCCAGCATGGCGGTCACCGGCAGGTGCAGCTGGTAGGAGTAGCCCAGGTTGAGCCCGGTGAGCTGGCGCAGGTAGAGCAGCAACTGGTACCAGAGCGGCTTGTCCAGCCCGTAGTTCGCCGCGATCTCCTTCAGCGTGACTGCGCTCGCATGGGTGCCCGCGATCACCTTGGCGTAGTTGATCGGCAGCATGTGCATGACGAAGAAGTTGATCAGGACGATGCCCAGGAGTGTCACGACGACCCAGCCGAGGCGGCGAATGATGTAGTTAACCATGGTGTGCACCTCTCGGGTTCGCCGTGGCGTTGAACGCCTCGGCCAGCAGGTTGAAGCCGATGGTCGTCAGGCTGATCGCCAGGATCGGGAAGATCACGAGCGACGGCGACACGTAAAGGTACGAAAGTCCGGCGGAGACCATCTTGCCCCAGCTGGGAATCGGGGTTGGAACGCCGATGCCGAGGAAGCTCAAGGTGCTCTCGTAGATGATGTTGCCGGAGATCGACATGCTGACCAGCACCACGACCGGCGTGATGATGTTCGGCAGGATGTGCCGCAAGAGGATCCGCAGCGGCCCGTCGCCGCACGCCCGCGCCGCCCCGACGTAGGCCTCCTCCTTGACCGTCAGCACCTGTCCCCGCGTGAAGCGGGCGATCGATGTCCAGCCGAGCAGGCCCATCGTCACGTACATGATCTCGACGCTCGGGGACAAAAGGGTCATCAGCAGGATGAGGAAGAAGAGCGCCGGAAAGCCCATCATCATGTCGGTGAAGCGCATCAGCACCATGTCGATCCAGCCCCCGAGGTACCCAGAGGCGAGCCCGATCGCGATGCCGACGATGCCAGAGATCACACTCGCAAAGATCCCGACCTGGAGCGAGATCCGTGCCGCCCAGACGAGCCGGCTGAAGACGTCGCGGCCGAGTTGATCGGTGCCGAGCAGGAACCCCTTGGTTGTCCACTGCGGCGGCAGGGGTCCGCCCGTCGCCGAAAGCCCTGTGTTCGGGTAGATCTGCCAGTACGGCCGCTGCGCGATCTCCGGGGCGAAGACGGCCACGCAGATCACGAGCAGGACCAGGATCGCTCCCGGCCAGAAGAACGGGTGCGACATCAGCTTGTGCCAGTACGAGCGCCTGCTCGTTTCCTCTCCGATCGGGAGCCGCTCCGGCCCGGCCTCTTTCAGCACACTAGCCATTGCTGCCGTCCTCCGCTCTTCTCAGGTGCAGGTCGAACCAGCCGAGCAGGCGCCGGTGCGCGTCGACGATGGTCTCCAGCCGACCGATGCGCATGAAGGAGTGCGACTCGCCGGGGTAGCGCACGAACTCCACCGCCTGCCCGCGCCACCTGAGGCCGGCAAACATGATCTCGGCCTCGATCAGCGGACAGGTCATGTCCTGCTCGCCGTGCAGGATCAAAAGCGGGGCCTGCACCGCGTCCAGATGGGACGCGGGCGAGTGGTCATGGTAGTAGCCTGGGATCTCGTAGGGCGGGCCGCCCATGTCGGTCTGGATCGACTCCCAGTGGTCGATGCCGTAGGCGGACGTGAACAGGCTCGCAACCGTGGAGATGGTCACGGCCGCCTGCACCTTTGCGGGATAGTGCGTGATCATCCAGTTGGTCATGAACCCGCCATAGCTGATGCCGTAGACGCCGACCCGCCGCGGATCCGACCAGCCGAGTTCGAAAAGCCTCTCGATCAGCCGCAGGCCGTCCTCGCCTTCCTGCGGCCCCCAGTTCGCATGGACGAGGTCCGCGAAGACCTGTCCGTATCCGGCCGAGCCGCGGTAGTTGAGGCTGGCGACCAGGAAGCCGTGGCTCGCGAGCATTTGTTCCGCAAAGTTGAAGTACGGCCCGAAGGCGCCGTGCGGACCGCCGTGGAACTGGACGACCGTCGCCGGCGCGGAGGCCTCGGGTTGCCCTGGGCGCCAGACGACGGCCTCGCACGTCCCGGCGCCGGAGGGCACGCCGATCCGCTTTGGCTCCGCGCAGAGCGCGTAGGCGCCGAGCCACGGATTCTCGTCCGTGCAGGCTGCCAGGGCTGCGGTGGCCAGGTCGAGCGTGGCCACCTCCGGCGGCCGGGTGGCCGAATACAGCAGCAGCGCCGCTTTCGTGCGTCCTGCATCGACGGTCGGCCAGCTGACGTCCCTCGCGACCGCCGTGGTGCCGCTGCCGTCGCAGGCGCTCCGCTCCAGCACGCGGCAGCCGCCCTCGCTCGCGAGCCAGAGCACCGCGTCGCCAGCCGCGCTATAGACGGGCGGGCCTCCGCCCACGAGCGGCGGTTCGTAGACATCGGTGGCGCCGCGGTCGAGCGCGTGGCTCAGGCAGCGCGCCGCCTGACCCGCGTCGGCGGGCGCCTCCAGCAGGTGGTAGTCCGAAGTTGAGCCGGTCCAGGCGGCGTGGTTGTGCAGGAAGGCGACCCTCTGGCCGTCCGGCGACCAGGCCGGGTACATCGAGACGCCGTCCGACGCCGTGAGACGCGTCCAGCCGCCCGTCGCGAGATCCACGACGTAGACGTCCCAGACCCACTCCGTGTCCCAGTCCGGGCGCCTGGTCGTGACCACCGCGAGCCGCCCGCCGTCCGGGGACCAGGCGGGGAAGAAGTGGTGAAAGCTCGGGTCCCCCAGCGTCCGCTGCGTCCCCGTCGCCACATCCACCAGGACGACGCGCCACTTCCGCTCCCCGATGAAACCGATACCGTTGACGTTGTAGCGCACGCGCCTGACGACGCGCGGGCTGTGGCCGTCGTCCTCCGCGTCGAGGACCTCGAGTGCGATGCTGCGCCCGTCCGGCGACCAGACGGGCGACCTCGGCGTGCCCGCGAACGAAGCGACGGAGCGCAGGTGCAAAGTCGCCGCGTCGAGGACCGCAAGTTCCCCCGCCTGATTCCGACGGCGGCAGAATGCGAGCTTCGTCCCGTCGGGCGACCAGGCCGGCTGCTCGTCCAATACCTCGTCGACGAGCACACTGCTCTCCGGCCGCTCGAGCGAGCGGCCTACGATGTCGCTCTGGCGGGCGCCGCCGGGCTGGAACGTCGTTCGTATGTAGGCGATCCGGTCGCCGCGAGGATGCATGGCAACATGCGAATCCAGCACGAGGCGGGCGTAGTCTTGCGGATCGAGGCACTTCCCTGGCACGCTCTCTCCACCTTCGTAGAATTGCGAGCGGGACATCGAAGGCGCAGTTCCCCAGTGCTTCCCTCACGCAAGGGCTTCGTTGCCGGAGATCTTGACCATCGCGAGAGTGCTTTCGTGCGTCGACTTAAGGAATCTTAAAGGTCATACCTTCTGGGGCGAGACTAGATCCTGCCCATGCGGTGGGTCAACTGCCGTGTGGACCAGTCCGAACGGCTGAAGCCGCGATCGCCCTCCAGCGGAAACATCCGCCACATCGGCGCCGGCAGCAGCATTCCAAGTAACAATTCTCAAGCGCTTGGTCATCTGCAGCAGCTTCGATCCGTCGGGCGTCCGCAGGCGGCGCCCCTGTATGTTCCTAGGCATTGGTCTGATATTTTGGCAGTTGACCACGAGAATGTATCGGGGCGGGGCCCGCCCTCGAACCGGCATCCCGCAACCTCGCGTCTGCCCGGAATGACGGTGGGAGACAGCGCGTCCGATCAAGCGAAAGGGAGGTCCCCGAGGTGATCCTCGTGGCTCAAGCGTCAGCGCGCGCCAGCCTGCGGCGGGCACGCTCTCAGCCGCGCCGTCGGCCGCTCTGGACCGGCTCACTGACGGCGGCACGAGGGATGTGTTCGGGGACCCCTGAGCGATCAGAAGGACGCGTGCTCCGTGCGGGCGATGATCTCGTCCTGCAGGGCGCGGCTGAGGTCGCAGAAGTAGTCGCTGTAGCCGGCTACGCGGACAATCAGGTCGCGATAGTCCTCCGGATGGAGCTGCGCCGCGCGCAGCGTCTCGGCGCTGACCACGTTGAACTGGATGTGGTGGCCGTCCATGCGGAAGTAGGCGCGGACCAGGTGCAGGAGCTTCTCCAGATTCTCGTCGCCTTCCAGGACCTGCGGGATGAACTTCATGTTGAGAAGCGTGCCGCCGGTGCGGATGTGGTCCATCTTGGCCATGGACTTCACGACCGCCGTCGGACCGTTCCTATCTGCTCCCTGCACCGGCGAGATGCCTTCGGAGACCGGTTGCCAGGCGTGGCGACCCTCGGGCGTCGCGCCCGTGACCGAGCCGAAGTAGACGTGGCAGGTGGTCGGCAGCATGTCGATGCGGTAGGTGCCGCCCTTGGTGTTCGGCCGTCCGTCCACCCCCGACTGGAAGAGGTCGAACATCCGCCGCATGATGTCGTCGGCGTAGTCGTCGTCGTTGCCGTAGCGGGGCGTCTCTTCCATGAGCCGCGAGCGTACGTCGTCGGCGTCCGCGAAGTCCCGCCCGAGAACCCCGAGGAGCTCTTTCATGGTCATGCCGCGCTCGTCGTAGACGTGGCGCTTGATGGCCGAGAGGCTGTCCGTCAGGGTGCCGATGCCGACGCCCTGGATGTAGCTCGTGTTGTAGCGCGGACCGCCGTCGTTGTAGTCCTTGCCCTTCTTGATGCAGTCCTCCGTGATCACGGAGAGGAAGGGCGCGGGCATCTGGGTCGCGTAGAGCCGCTCGATCTGGTGATTGCCGCGGATCTTGACGTCGAGGAAGTAGCGCATCTGCTGCGCGTAGGCCTCGATCAGGGCGTCGAAGTCCGCGAACTCCCGCGGGTCTCCCGTGTGGGGGCCGAGCTGGCGCCCTGTGCGGGGATCAAGCCCGTCGTGCAGGGTGAGCTCCAGGATCTTTACGAGGTTGAAGTAGCCCGTGAGGATGTAGGCCTCCTTGCCGAAGGCCCCCGCCTCGACGCAGCCGCTGGTACCGCCCTCTCGCGCATCCTCGGGCGTCTTGCCCTGACGCAGGAGCTCCTGCACGACGGCGTCGGCATTGAAGATCGAGGGCTGGCCCCAGCCCTTGCGCACGATGCGCAGGGCGTGACGCAGGAAGCGGTCCGGGGTCTTCTTGCTGATCTGCACGTTCGAGCTCGGCTGCAGGAGGCGCATCTCGTCGATCACGTCGAGCACCAGGTAGCTGAGCTCGTTGACGCCGTCCGATCCATCGGGCATGAGGCCACCGCTGTTGATGTTGGCGAAGTCCGTGTAGGTGCCGGACTCGGCGTTCGTCACGCCCACCTTGGGCGGCGCTGGCTGGTTGTTGAACTTGACCCAGAAGCACTCGAGCAGTTCCTTGGCCTGCTCCTCCGTCAGGCGACCCGCGTCGATGTCCTGCCGGTAGAGGGGGTAGAGGTGCTGGTCGAGCCGGCCTGGGTTGAACGCGTCCCAGGTGTTGAGCTCCGTGATGACGCCGAGGTGGATGAACCAGTAGGCCTGCAGGCCCTCCCAGAACGTCCGCGGCGCATGCGCCGGCACCCGGCTGCAGACCTCGGCAATCTGCAGGAGTTCCTGCCTGCGGGCTCCCTCGGCCTCCTTGGCCGCGAGCTCGCGCGCGAGCTCGGCATGGCGTTCGGCGAAGCGGATGATGGCATCGCAGGTCACCGACATGGCCCGCAGTTCCTCCTGCTTGGCGTAGGCCTCAGGGTCTCGCAGGTAGTCGAGGCGCTCGAGCTGCTCCTCCACCTCGCGCTTATAGTCGAGGAAGCCCCGCCTGAAGTTCTGCCCGCCGCCGGCGGTATGGCCCGGCGCCCGCTGCTCCATGAACTCGGTGAAGATGCCGGCGTCGTAGGCGGCAAGCCACTCCGGCGTCATGGCAGCGAAGATCTGGTCGCGCAGAGACCGGCCCCGCCAGAATGGAATGGCCTCCTGCTCGTAGAAGGCGGTCGTCACCGCGTCAACCGCGTACGGGATCTTCTCGCGCGAATTCAGGAGCTCGAGGTCCTCGACGGTGTGACAGCAGAGTTCCGGGTAGGTCGGCGACGCCTTGGGAGCCGGCCCCCGCTCCCCTACGATCAGCTCCCCGTCCTGGATCACGATCGCCTTGTGCGCCAAGAGGTACTCGAACGCGCGTGCGCGGAGCATCGGCGCCGAGAGCCCCCTGGCGCTCTTGTAGAACTCGGTCATCAACCTGGCGCGCTCCGACGAGACGCTCGCCTGGGCCTCGACGCTCCTGCGCCGCAGTTCCGCCACCCGTTCGCTCATTTTCGTACCCTCCTTCGATCTGGGACAGGCGGGCTAACCGCCGATCTTCGTGCGCACGCCCCACTCCTGCAAGATCGCGGCCAGGCGCTCCATCGCCTCGGCCGCGGGCTCGGGCGTATCGCCAAGCGTGTAGTCCACCCCGAGGCGCTCGTATTTGCTCATGCCGGCGCGATGGTAGGGCAGCAGGTGCACCTCGCCGACGCTGCCAAGGCTTGCGACGAACCTGCCCGTCGCCTCCAGGTTTTGGCGGTCGTCGTTGACGCCAGGCACGAGCGGAATCCGCACGATCACGTGGGCACCGGACGCGGCGAGCTGCTCCAGGTTCGAGAGGATGCGCCGGTTCGAGACGCCCGTCCATCTGCGGTGGCGCTCCGGGTCCATCAGCTTGAGATCGTAGAGCCAGAGGTCGACGTAGGGCGCGACCGGCGCGACGTCCTCCCAGCGGGCGTAGCCCGAGGTCTCGACCGCCGTGCGCAGGTCGTGCCCCTTGCAGGCCTTGAGCAGTTCGAGGAGGAACCCCGGCTGCACCAAGGGGTCCCCCCCGGAGAACGTGACCCCTCCGCCCGACTCGTCGTAGAAGATGGTGTCCTTCTCGACTTCCCGCAGAACCTCGTCCACGCGCATCCGCCGGCCCGCGATCTTCTCCGTGCCGTTCTCGTAGCGCAGGACCTGCGGCCGCTTCTGCTGTCCCTCCGGGTTGTGACACCACGCGCAGCGCAAGGGACAGCCCTTGAGGAAGACCAGCGTGCGGATGCCCGCACCGTCATGCAAGGCGTAGCGCTGGATGTCGAAAACCATGCCTTCAGCCGTAGCCATGACGACCTCCCAGTGGTGCATGAGGACTCTCCTGCGGCCCTGCCCGCGCCGCCGACCAAGCAGGGGCTCCATGGCGCATGCCGCTCTCGGCCTCTAGATGCGCTCCGCGACGCACTTCATCTGGGTGAAGAGGAGGAGGTAGTCGGGGCTGCCGGTCTTGGAGTCGGTGCCGGACATGTTGAAGCCGCCGAAGGGATGGGCGCCGACGACGGCGCCGGTGCA
>JAJYSZ010000131.1 GCA_021793315.1 Bacillota bacterium
ACGTCATAGGCGATCGCAACTCCTGGCTGGTGCGGAGGTTGCACAGCCGGGTGGAGATCGGTCCAGTCGCGCCCGTTCCATAGCGAGGTCTGTGTGAAATTCGGGTTGTTCACGTTACTCTCGCCGGTGCCGTAGTCAGTCTCGCTGTAGAGGACGACCTGCTTCGTCACGGCATCATAGGCTGACTGGCGCACCTGGGCACGCGTCGTAGGATGGCTCTTTGGATGCATCTCGATCCACGGCGGGCCACTCGGCGTGAACAGGGAGCAGCCAGACAGCAGCAGTACCACGAGCGCGAGACCGGCGACCGCGCGGGCAGCCTGGGCGTGGTTGTGTCCGATTGACCTTGCCCTCCGACATCTATTCAATCGGTTTACTGGCCGCCTCAGGCGCCGGACCCTCGAAGTCGAAATACACCGTCATGGTAATGTTCTCTGTGTTGTTTTCGAATGACTCGAAGAACGTTATATCAAGTACATCAACAGGAGCCAGTTGACGCAGGGAGCTTGCCACGCTTTCCATCAAAGCTGCGACATCGTTGCCCTTGTGTGACACCGAGAAATGATGGCAGGTCCACTCCACAACATCGGACCTCGAATCATACGAGTCAACTGATTCTGCCATGGTGTTCACCCTACCACATCAACGATATTCATGAGCCCGGGTAGTCGCTCTTGTATGCCTGCACTGTAAAGTCTACAACTTCCACTAGTTGCTGCGACTGCAGATTGTTCCCGCAAGTGCAGGAGCGGCTTCGGAAAGCCATGAAACGAAAGCCCAAACGGCGCTGCCAACGGCGACAAGCATTCCCCACACAAACACCCCAATCGTTCGAGCGGCATGCAAGACCCAACTTCCTGCACTCCATAACGCATTTGGGTGCGGCGCTGTAGGAGTGACTACGCAGCAAGAGGGATGATGCCGTCTGCGTAGCGCGACCCGTGGACTCGTTGCCGCTCGCGATCGAGATGGAAGGTCCAGTACTCGTCGAAGTCGCCGTTGGCTCGCACGGCCCGTAGTTTGAGGACCGCCTCGGCGCCGGCGACTGACCAACGGGCGCCAGTTATATCCATGCGATCTGCAACAAGATATCGGCACGTTCCCTCGATGATCCCCGTCGCCACCGGCCACCCGGCCGCCAATGCCGTCGGG
The DNA here is from genome assembly GCA_021793315.1 of Bacillota bacterium. Taxonomy (GTDB): domain Bacteria; phylum Bacillota; class Sulfobacillia; order JAJZYS01; family JAJYTV01; genus JAJZQO01. The sequence goes on from JAJYSZ010000131.1 coordinate 1,153, forward strand.
TAGTCGAGGTAGGGGGCCTTGTTGGTCAGGTACGTCGCGCACGCATCGGCGTTCTTGCGCTTTGCCCTGGCGAGGCGGGCCGTGCTGGCCCGGCGGCGGATCCCTGCGGCGACGTCGCGGGCGTTGCCTTCGAGCACGGCGAGGGTCTTGGCACGGACCCACTCCTCAGCGGCCTGGTCGCCTTGGGCGAAGAAGCACCACGCGGCACCCCAGATGTATTCCATGACATGGATGAGATCGACGAGGACAGTGACCTTCAGCTCCCGGTCTTCGGCTTCGGCGTTGATGCGGTCGATCTGGTGGTTGTTGCCGTCGACGAGCGCCACCCAGGTCCGCTGATGTCTCGGGTCACGTCGCTCTGCCTCGTCAAAGACGCGGCCGACCACCTCTGCTGCGTCGTCGGCCACGCTGGCGGTGACCCACTTGCCGGTGGCCTTGGGTGCTGGTTGCGGTGAGGCACCGTCGTCGTGCTTGGATGCGAGCACGTCGGCAGCGCTGCGGGGGACGGGCGCGAGGTCGTAGACCGCACCCATCTCGGCCATTCGCTTGCGGTAGCGCTTTTCTCCTTTGGACAAACGGGTCTCGAGCTTTCTGTTCGCACCAGAAGCTGCCTTCGCGGTCGCTTCGCGCAACGCGTCGGGTCTCATGACGATCCCCTTGCCATCGACGGAGACCACCAGCACCTCGGTACTCGTGTCGGGCTCGGGGGCCCTGTCGGCGTAGAAGTCCTCGACATCGGTGGCGGCCGCGGCGGTGAGGGACTCCACCTGGCGCTTGGCGACAGCGACCCCAGTCGATCGCTCGATGGCCTCAGCGGCGTCCTCGAAGGATCCTCGGGTCGACTCGATCGCGGCCAGTCGGCGCAGTCCGTGAGAGTGCAACTCGGTCGGCAGGTTCAACGCGCCGTCCGCGGGGTGCAGGTTGGAGGTCCCGAGGTGACGGTAGGCGAGGCGGCTGACACTCACCGCGCCCACCACCGTCGCGAGGTGCCGGCGGTGCGTGGGCTCCACGCTGGCGTGCACGATTCCCTCTGCATCGACGACCCGGACGCGCTCCTCGCGAAGGGAGCGCAGGTCCAGGTGGTCCTGGAGCATGAGACGCTGCACCTCTCGACCGCGTCGCTCCACCTGGACCTCGAGCTCGGCGTGGGTGAGAGCTGCCGACTCGGTCCCTTCGAGGAAGCAGAGCATCTCTTCGAAGCTGCTCCGGGACGTCGCGAAGGTGTCGGTCTCTTTTCGGGCGTTCATCATAGGATCTCCTTCCAGCCAGCCACGGCAGCGTGTCGTGTACCCTCCAGCGTTACTGCTGTAGGCTCACGGCTGGGGGATGCTCGAAGGTGGGAAGGAGAGCGATGCCCGACAGAGAGACCCACATGCCATGGGAGGCGACTCGCCGAGCGCTCGCAGGCGAGCTGGCCGAGATCGACGGGGTGCTTCCCGGCAGCGTGGTCCTGCGCCAGATGCGCTGCGGGAAGCCGGGCTGTGCCTGCAAGCACGACCCGCCCAGCTTGCACGGCCCCTACATCCAATGGACCCGCACCGTCGACGGCAAGACCGTCACCCGCTACCTCAGCGACGACCAGCTCACCCGCTACCAGGGATGGTTCGACAACGCCCGACGTCTCAAGGAGATCGTCGCCAAGCTCGAGATCGCCTCCCTGCACGCGGTCGAACAGTACGAGGCCGCTGGCGCCCCAGCCGATGACTCTTCAACGCCGAGCGGCTCGAGGCGGCGGCACCAGCCACGCCAGTGACCCGCATAGCGCCGCTCTCGGCCGGATGTGGCCCTCCACACAGGACCAGGCAAGCCAATCAGCTCAGCGTAGAGACCGAGCTCCCTGGTCACAGCCCCACACAGCCCTCACTCCTACAGCGCCGCACCCGTGGTTTTTCGCTTGGCGGGGTTGTCCATCTGCGGTCCGCGTCGTCAGTGGTGGTTTCATGGGCATTGAGAGCGTCGCGAGCGAAGTGGGCCCGCATGTAGCGGAAGAAGTTCTCCTGGCGCCAACGGGAGCACATCGCATAAGGCGTTGCATGGGACCTATGTCCCGATAGGAGCGGACACCACGATCCGAGCCACGTATCTCCGGGTTGTCGAGCGTTGCTCGAAAGACCAGCGTAACGCAGAGCGCAAGGCCAGAGCCCTCAGGTAGCGCCCGGGAACGGGCCTAATCGAGAGAGACGCCGGCGGGCGAGCAAAGGCAAGCTCAGTCATCCACCAGCCCCTCGGGGTCGGACGAGTTGGCCGCGGTGGCGTGAGGACGGCGATGCCAAGTAACTCCGACCGAAGGACAGGGCCGGAAGCGCCGTCCGTAATGGTGGGGAGGTTCACAGCGCTCTCACGCTCCGACGAGGTGGCACTGGCCATGCCGCGCAAGTTTTGCTCGTAGCCGTAGTTACCTTTCCAGACGGGTCAGGTGGTCGCCTTTCACTGGTCGTCTCCGGGTGCCAGCTCCGCGTGCCTGATGGTGCGAGGAGCGACACCGGTAGCTCGGCGTCGTGTTAAGGCAGGCCTCGTAGATGTGTGAACAGAAGGGTGGTCTGTATGTTGAAGGGCTGGAGCCGCAGGAGAGTAGATGCTTCGCAAAGCTGGTCGCGACGTGACGGTCATGTTCGCAGATCGCGTGGTCGCTGGTCGCAGGTCGTAGGTCGCGCGCTTGCGTTGGCTGTGACGGGCGTGCTTTTCGGAGCTGCATTGCTCGTGCCGGCGGCGTCTGCCTTCGAAGGGTCGCGCCCTGCCGGTGCAGCGAGGCTCTATAGTCCGCACGTCGGCACGGTTGCCGCGTATGTCTTCTCGCCGTCGCCGATCGCTCCTGCTGGCAGCCTCAAGGCGGGCCAGAGCGTCAACCTTGTCTTGAGTGCTCACAATTCGGCCGGCGCGGGAGTGCCTGGCGTGACGGTCTACCTCTCGTTAGCCTCCAAGAGCGGCGGCGATGCATCGGGCAACGCTGGCGTCACGCCTGCCGAGTGTGGTGGCAAGAGCACCTTGTCCCGGCAGCCCGTAGCGTGCACTACCACTTCAGACGGCACTATTGCGATATCTTACCAGGCTGCAGATCCGCTGCCATCGGGTGGCACCGATCTGCTCGAGGCTGCCAACGCACCCAGCTCGCCAACGACGACGGCCGGTGATGCCTACGCGTATGGCGGGCCAACGTACGTCTTCAGCCCGAGTCCTGCTATTGCGCCTGCGGGTACTCTCGGGACCTCGCCAACCGGTATCACCGCAGTTGTAAGTCTCGTTGCTTCAGACAACGGCGCCCCGGCGTCAAGCGTGCTCATGGCGTTGATCGGCGCCGGACCGCTAGGCACCGGCGAGGGTAGCGCGGAGGCGTACCCGACGCCGGCGCCGTCTCCAACGACTGCCTGTCCGCCGCCGGTTGGCACAACGCCGGTCGTGCTCACGAGCACTGCGAGCTCAGTCGCTGCGAACCCGAGCACCGGCGACATCACGGTGTGCTACTCGCCGCCGGCTACGTCGGCGAACGTTACAGACACGGTCATCGCAGAGAACACCGCGTCCAACCCTACGGTCCTCGACGCCGTGCACTACACCGCGATCAAGCCGTCAGGCTATTCGTGGAGCCCCTACCCCGTTGCGCAGGCCGGCGCGCTGCTCGCGTCATCGACGGCGAAGGCCACGGTCACCGCGTTTGACTCGAGCGGCCAGCCGGTCAGCTACGCGGGCGTCGACCTTTCGCTGACCTCCGGTTCGGGGTCGGCACCGATCGGTACCGGCGATGTGGTCCAGTGCGGTGCAACAGCCTTGCTGTCTACGGCTCGCTCGCCTTGCGTCGCGGGAGCCGGCGGGCAGGTGCAGGTCGCCTACGAGACGCCTGCAAGTCTTCCTTCATCGGGCGTGGACGTTCTCTCGGCGTCGGATCCCACCTACGGGATCGCAGCAGTGACAGACGGCTACGACTACGCGAGCGTGGTCCGGTATGTCTTGTCTCCCTTGCCCATAGCGCCACCTGGGTCTCTCGCGTCGAGCACGTCTGTTGATGTGAGTGTTGACGCCGAAGGCTCGTCGGGGGCGGCGCTTCCCTACGCGGTAGCGTACCTCTCCTTCTCACCGACGAACGGAGGCGGCTCGGCAAGCTCCGTATGCCCGGGAATCGGTACGGTCGTTCTCGCGAGCACTCCGCAGGCGTGCGCCACCGGTGCGTCGGGCATGGTCACTGCCGTCTACACGACTCCGCGAGTGCTGCCAACCGGTGGCGAAGACATTCTCACGGCGGCCTCGGATGCGACCTCGACGCCTGAGGCTGTGGGCAGCGATGCGTACGCCTTCTCTCCAGTCACGTCCTACTCCTTCGCGCCGGCCCCTATCGCTCCGCCTGCCTCGCTCAAGCCTGGGAGCGCGGTCAATGTGATGCTCACGGCTGATGACGCAGGCGGAAAACCTGTTGGCGGGGCAGTGGTGGATCTGTCGTTCTCACCTGCTCCCGGCGGCGGAGCCGCGAGTGCCCTCTGCGGGTCGAAGGCGGTGTCCCTGTCGAGTGCACCTGTCGCGTGCACCAGCAGTGTGGGTGGCACGATCGCGATCACTTACGAGAGCTCTGTGGTCGCCCCGGGAGCACCCGGCGGACCGGAGGGGGGGAGCGATCTTGTGCACGCGACTGATGCAGCCGTGAACCCAGTGGCGAACGGCTCTGACGGCTACACGTACCCGCAGGTCAAGCCGGCTATCACGAGCGTCACTCCCGACTACGGGCCTGTATCGGGCGGGACTACCGTCATCTTGAAGGGCTCGAACTTAGCGTACACTTCCTCGGTCGATCTTGGGCAAGTGCCCGCTGCGCACTTCTCGGTCAGGTCCCCGCAGGAGATCGTGGTCGTGACACCGGCACATGCGCCCGGCACCGTCCCGGTCATGGTAGATACCCATGGAGGGGTCAGCGCACAGAG
>JAJYSZ010000035.1 GCA_021793315.1 Bacillota bacterium
GTGCGCGGCATCGCCGCGGTGGAACAGCTTGCGGCGTGCCGGGAGTTTAAGGAGCGGTTCGACGCCTTCTCGCGCAGCGGGCGCATGGGCGCCGTGCTGCTGCAGTTCCCACCCTGGTTTCGCCTCAGCGAGGAGGCGATGCGGAGTGTGCGCGCCTTGCGCGAGGAGCTGCGGCCGTTCACGGTCTCGGTGGAGATGCGCAATCGCAGCTGGTACCGCGACGGCGGCGAGGAACTGCTGGGCCTTCTGCGGGAGATCGGGGCTGCGCATGTCGTGGCCGACGAGCCGCAGGTCGGTCAGGGCTCCGTGCCGCTCGTGGCGGCGGCGACGCACGATGTCTCGATCCTGCGCCTGCACGGGCGCAACGCCGAGACCTGGTACGTGCGCGGCGAATCCTCCCAGGACAGGTTCTACTACCTCTACAGCCCGGAGGAGCTGATGGCGTTGCGCCGCACGGCGCAGACCCTGGCGGAGTCGGCGCAAGAGGTGCACGTGCTGTTCAACAACAACCACGGCGACTTCGCCATCCGGGGCGCACGGACCATGCAGGAGATGCTCGGCCTTGCCCGCGGGCCCGCGGGGCCGGACGGCCTGTTCGGGCCCGGATAAGATTCGCCGCGATGCCAGGAGCTTGCCCGGACAGCGCGAACTGAGCGCTCAAAGGAGGTGCGGCGATGCGGGAGACGCGGGAGACCGCCCGCGCTGCGCGCCGCACCGTACTGCGCGCCGGCGTGGTGCTGCTCGGGCTGGTTGCGGTGCTCGGCTTCTGGGGCAGTGCCTTGTTCCAGGTCACGTTCGGTCGTGCGCTTTACATGACCATCGTGACGATGAGCACCCTCGGCGATGCGGCCATCCGCGTGCATGGCGGGCAGCAGGAGGCATGGGTGGTCGCCACGTTGCTGTCCGGCATCGTGATCGGCGTGGCGGCCATCGCCAGCCTGACCGGCTTCGGGTGGGTGGACTACTTCCAGACGGTGCGCAGGGAAAGGATGCTGAAACGCTTGCAGCAGCACGTGATCGTCGCAGGCGGAGGCCGCGTGGGGCGCCGGGCCGCCCGGGAACTCCTGGCGGCGCGCCGGACGGCCCTGGTGATCGAGCGCGACCCGCAGCTCGCCCGCGATCTCCAGGCCGAGGGGATCGACTGCCTGCACGGCGACGCCACCGATCGCGCCACGCTCGAGCGCGCAGGCCTTGATCGCTCGGCCGGGCTGATCGCGGCCCTGCCGGACGACGCAGCGAACCTTTACGCGGTGAGCCTGGCCCGGGATCTGCGCCCCGGTTTGCCGATCGCGGCTCGCGCGGCGGAGTCGCGAGCCGCGGAACTCATGCAGCGCGCCGGAGCGACGCGCGTCGTCCTGCCTGAGATCTCCGCGGGCAGGAATCTCGCGGCGTTCCTGACGCGCCCCACGATGGTCGAACTGCTGGAAGACGGGTCGGTCGAGGAGATCCGGGTGCGCGAGGGATCGCGGCTGTGCGGCAAGACAATCGCGGAAGTGGCCGCGAGCGGATTCAGCGGCACGGTCGCGGCGGTGAAGCGCCATGGCGGATTCCTGACCGGCATCGGCGGCGACACGGGCATTGAGGCGGACGACATCCTGCTGCTCGTGGGAGACCCGGAACGGCTTGCGCAAGAGTTGCCCCTGCTCATCCGCTGACAGCGACCGGGAGGAAGACCCCTTGCGCAATATCCGTGGCGTCGCATCCCTGGTTCTTGCGGCCGCCATCTGGGGCGGCGTGTATGTCGTCAGCCGGGTGGTCCTGCGCTACGTCCCGCCGGTGCCGCTCGTCGAGATCAGGCTCGCGCTAACCATCCTGGCGCTCCTGCCGTTCTACCGCCGCCCCGAGGTCCGGCCGAACCTCGGCGACTACGCCCTCGCGCTCGTGAGCGGTACGCTAGGCTTCGGCCTTTCGCTCGTGGCCCAGTTCTACGGCACGTTCTGGTCATCCGCGCACATCGGTGCCCTCGTGACGTCGTCGTCGCCGGCGTTCATCGCCCTGCTCGCGCTGCCGGTGCTGGGAGAGCGCCTGAAGCCTGCGCAGGTCGTGGCGCTGGCGCTGGCGCTGCTGGGGGCGGTGGTCGTGATGGCGCCGGGTGCGGCAGGTGGCGCGACGCCGCGCGGCGTGCTGACGCTGATCCTGGCGGCCCTGACCTGGGCCGTCTACACGGTCTTCAACCGTCGCCTCGGCCGGCGCCAGGGACTCTGGTTCGTCAGCTTCATGACGACGCTGTTCGCCTTCCTCATGCTCCTGCCGGCCAGCCAAGGCGTGCTGAGCCTGCCGTGGGGTCACTTTGGCGTCTCCCTCTATCTCGGCATCGCCTACATCGGCTTCATCTCGACCGCCGTGGCGATGTATCTCTGGAACTACGGCTTCACGCAGATGCCCGCCGCGAACGCGAGCCTGTTCCTCTTCGTCCAGCCGGTCGTGGGCACGCTGCTTGGGGTGCTCATGCTGGGCGAGAGGCTCTCCCCGTGGCTTTGGCCCGGGGCGCTCTTGATCGTGGCGGGCGTCTGGCTGGCGCTGCGCGGCGGGCACGATGCCCCTGGCGCAGGCGGTGGCGCGGCAGGTCGAGATCTAGGCGCCCTTCCGCTCGCGGCGCAGGCTAAGGTAGAGTGAGAGAGCGATCAGGGCGAAGAGCAGAACGCCAAGCCACGCCGTCTGGGTCGACTTGGCGACCAGCCAGACGATGGCCAGGGCTGCGATCGGCCCGAGGAACTGGAAAGCATCTTCGTACACGAGGTCCACGATGACATCCCATACCTTGCGCACGGCACAGTCCCTCCTAGGCGGCCTTCTGCTGGGTGCGGGGCTCGAGCCAACGGCGCAGGGCGAGGCTCATGAGGGCGAAGAGCACGATCAGCACGATGATCGATACGTCCTGCTGCCACCAGTGCACGCCGATGCCTTCGCCGGCCCAGAAGGTGCCGAATGCCGAAAGCATGACGCCGACGATCCACTTGAGCGTGTTCTCGGGCACGCGGCTCAAGGGGGTGCGCAGGAGGACGCCGGCGACGGCGACCACGACGAAGGCGATCGCGGCTCCCAGGATGGCGGATTGGAGCATGCCGGCGTTGGCGCCGAGGGTCAGGACGATGAAGATGACCTCGATGCCCTCGAGCAGCACGCCGTTGAACGCGGTGGCGAAGGCCAGCGAGTCTGTGCTCTGCGACGAGGCCTGCCGCAGCTGGCGCACCTCGCGCTCGTAGATCAGCGCCTCGTCGTGCATGGCCTTGCGCCCGCTGCTGCGCAGGACGGCTTTGCGCAGCCACTTGAGGCCGAACAGGAGCAGGATGAGTCCGACCAGGGCGCGGAAGATGCCGATCGGGAAAAGGGCCAGGATGGCGTAGCCGAAGGCGGCCACCAGCGCCGCCAGGGCCACCAGGGCGACCACCGTGCCCCAGATGGCGGGACGCCAGCCGCCGACCGAACGGGCGGCGAGAAAGATCGTCAAAGCTTCGACGAACTCGACGCCCGAGGCCGCGAAGACGGCCAGGACTACCACGACGTTCAATAGTTCAGCCTCCTGAGCAGCACTTCGACGAGGAGCTTCGCATCACGGGCGGATCGTTCCTTCCGCTGGAGCGAAATGCGCCCTTGAAACTTCGATGAAGGCCTTCGCCGCCGGCGACAGGCGCCCGTCGCGCGGCAGCACGAGGCTGGTCTGGCGGCTCAAGGCGGGCAACCCGCCTGGCTCGAGGCGCACGAGGCGGCCAGCGGCGATATCCAGGCTGGCGGTGGACAGGGGAACGAACGCGAGTCCCAGGCCGCGCAGGAGAACCTCGCGCACTGCCTCATGGCCGTCGAACTCAAGCGCGATGCGCGGCCGGATGCCGTGCTGTTCGAGCACCGCGTCCACCAGGCCGCGCAGGTGCGTACCGGCCTCGTACGCGATGAATGGCAGCTCCTGCAGCTGGTGGAGAGTGGGGGGCGCCGGCAGGCCGGCGGCGAACGCGGGGCTCGCCACCAGGGCGACCGGATCCTCGAAGAGCGGCAGGCACTGCAGGCGCGGGTGGGTTACAGGCGTCGTGGTGAGGGCGAGGTCCGCCTCGAGCTGCAGCACCTCCGCCACGGCCATGCGCGTCGGCACGGTATGCACGTGGACGTGCATGGCGGGGTGCCGCCGCAAGAAGTCCTGCAGGAGGTCCGGCAGGGTGTAGACAGCCACTGTGTCGACGCAGCTCAGCGTGAGGCTTCCGGAGCCCGGCGCGGCGAGCGTCGCCACCTGCTGGCGCAGGTCGCGCTGCAGCATCAGGGCCCGCTGCGCGTAGGCGTAGACCGCCTCGCCCGCCGGGGTGGGCAGCACGGCATGGCCGCGCCGCTGGCAGAGCTCCGCTCCCAGATCCTTTTCGAGGGCCTTGAGTTGGCGCGAGACGGCGGGCTGCGACAGATGCAGGTGCTCCGCTGCCGCCGTCAGACTGCCGAATTCGAAAATCGACGCAAAGGTCTGCAACTGTCGTAGCAGCATCGCCGTTCCCTCCGTTGCCATGCGTCAAAGACATGCTGCGGATGCATGATGTTCACTTTTATTATAGGACGTTTTCGAGTACGCTTGGGGGCGCAGGGGGGGCTGTGGGTTGCCAACGTCGTTCGCATGGATGATTGGCGGCGACCAAGGCGAGGGCATCGACGCGACTGGCGATGTCTTCGGCAGGGTCTTGAGCCGCCTGGGTTATTGCATTTACGGCTATAGGCATTTTTCTTCGCGCATCAAGGGCGGTCACACGAATTTCACGGTCCGCATCGCACGCGAGAAGGTTCTGGCTCCGCAGGCCAATGTCGAGGTGCTGGTCGCCTTGACGCAGGAGACGATCGACCGCAACTGCCACCTGCTGGCCCCTGGCGCGCCGCTCCTGGCGGACAGTCAGCTGAAGCCGACCCTGCCGGAAGCCTGCCGGGCGCAGCTCGTGGAAATCCCTCTGACGCAGATCGCCCGCGAGATCGGCGCGCCGGTCGTGCGCAACATGGTGGCGGTGGGCGCGTCCACGGCTCTCTTCGGTTTGCCGCTCGAGGCGTTCGCGGCGTACGCCCGCGAAAAGTTTGCGCGCAAGGGCGAGACGGTCGCAGGGCAGAACGTCGAGGCCCTGCAGCGGGGTCGCGCCTTCATCGAGGAACTCGGCATGGCGGGACGCTTCTCGTTGCCGGAGCCCGCGCCGCGCGAGCGCTATCTGATGACCGGCAACGACAGCCTGGCGCTTGGCGCCCTCGCGGGTGGCTGCCGCATCATGGCCGCCTACCCGATCACGCCGGCAACCGACATCATGGAAGGCCTGGCGGGGCTCTTCCCGCGCTTCGGCGGGGCCGTCTGCCAGATGGAGGACGAACTCGCCGCGATCACGCTCGTGATCGGGGCCAACTACGCGGGCGCCCGCGCCATGACGGCCACGTCCGGCCCCGGCTTCAGCCTGATGCAGGAGGGCATTGGACTTGCGTCGATGGCGGAGATCCCGGCGGTCGTCGTCGACACGCAGCGGGTCGGACCATCGACCGGCATGCCCACGAAGAATGAGCAGTCCGATCTGATGGCGGCCGTGTTCGGCGGCCACGGCGAGGGGCAACGCATCGTCATGGCGCCCGGCACGGCCGAGCAGGCGTTTGCGGACGGCTTCGAGGCATTCAATCTGGCCGATCGCTACCAGTGCCCCGTGATCATCCTCTCGGACCTCGCGCTCGCGCAGTGGCTGCAATCGGTCGAGGATCTGCCGCTGAAGCAGCACAGGATCGACCGCGGCGCTATCGTGGCCCAGGAGGAACTCGACCGCCTCACGGGCGAGTTCGAGCGCTACCGCGTCACGGAGGATGGCATCTCGCCACGCGCCCTGCCTGGCATGCCGAAGGGCCAGTTCCTCGCGACCGGCGTCGAGCACGCGTCGTCCGGCAAGGTGTCGGAGGCGCCGCAGAACCGGGTTTCGCAGGTCGAAAAGCGCAGCCGCAAGCTTGCGCCGCTGCGGACGCGCCCTGAAGCCATCGAAGCCCGTCAGGTGGACGACGCGGAGGTCGTGGTCGTCTGCTTCGGTTCGATTGTCGGCGCGGTGGACGAGGCGGTAGAGAGGCTGCGCCAGGCTGGGGTGCGGGCTGGCCGGGTGCAGGTGCGCCAGCTCTGGCCGATGCCCGACCTGCCGTTGACGGGCGCGCTCAGCGGCGCTGCCAAGGTCCTGGTCGCCGAACAGAACGCCACGGGCGAGTTGCGCCAGCTCATGCGCATCGCGGGCCTTGAAGACAGCCGCTATCGTTCGCTCCTGCATTTCGACGGCACCTTGCTCTCCCCGGAGCGCGTGGTGGCTGCCGTGCAGGCGATGTCGGTCAAGGAGGAGGTGTGACGGTGGAAACCGTGACGCTGCAGGATTACAAGACGTCCGAGAAGTCCTGGTGGTGCCCGGGCTGCGGCGATTTCGGCGTGCTCGCCGCGCTGCAGAAGACGCTCGTTAAGCTCGGCATCCCACCGCACCGGGTGGCCATCGTCGCTGGCATCGGCTGCAGTGGAAAGATGGGCAACTACATCAATTCGTACAACATCCATGTGGTGCACGGACGTACCCTGCCGTCGGCCCTTGGCGTCAAGCTGGCGAACCGCGATCTGCTCGTGATCGCCGCAGGCGGCGACGGCGACGGCTTCGCGATCGGCATGAACCACTTCGTCCACGCGGTCCGGCGCAACATCGGCGTCAAGTACATCGTGATGGACAACCACATCTACGGCCTGACGAAGGGCCAGAACTCGCCGACGTCGGACCAGGGCCAGAAGGTGAAGGCGGCGCCGTTCGGCAACGTGGAATCGCCTGTGCGGCCTCTCTCGCTGGCGCTCACGGCGGGCGCCACCTACGTCGCGCAGGGCTTCTCCTCGAATCAGGCGCAACTTGCGCGCCTGATCGAAGGCGCGATCGCGCACCCCGGGTTCGCGTTCGTCAACGTGCTGAGTCCCTGCGTGACCTACAACAAGATCAACACCTACGACTTCTACAAGCAGATGCTCTACGATCTCGACGCGGACAAGGACTACCTGCCCGACAGCCGCGGCAGGGCGATCTCGGCTGTCCTCGAGCGCGAGGAGCTCGTCACGGGCCTGATCTACCACGATCCGGGGTCGGTCGCCTACGAAGACGCGCTGCCGGGGTTTTCGCAGGAGCCGCTCGCGGGGCGGGACATCACGCTCGGCGAAGCCGAGTTCGAGGAGCTGCTCGCGAGCTATCGCTGAGGCTGCCGAAGCTTATCGCGGGGGCGCCGGCCGCATGGCCGGCGCCTCCTTGCGTCGGGGGAAAGGCCGGCCACGAAAACCGCGGCTTGCAGGAACGGAACAGGAGCAGCGGAACATTCCTTCCAGCAGACGACCGGGGGGAACGGCTTTGCGCAAGGCAGCATGGGCTGGTCTGGCAGTCATCGGGCTTCTCCTTGCGGCGTGCGGCACGACGCCACCTGCCCGGAGTGCCGCCAAGCTGGCCCGGCCGGCTCTGACCACCTTCGACGGCCACGCCATCTGGTACGCGGGTGCGCGAAGCCACCGCAGGGGCCTTGCCTGGCTGCAGCACGTCACCTCGCCCTGGAGCTACGAGTCCCTGGAGCTGAACCAGTACGGTCCTGGCCGTCTTCTCTACGCCGCAAGCTCTGGTCCTCTGCCGAAGAACGGGGACTGGGGGGCGGGCATCAAGCTGGGCAAGCTGCGCTCCTTCACCGTGAACGGGATCCGGTACACGGTGCCGGCGGCCTTTGCCGGCATGGACATGGCCGTGCTGCCGCTGGCGCAGGGCATGGTCTGGCTGGCGACGCCGCAGGCTGGCCCGGAGAACATGGTCGGGCCCACTCTCGGCACGAAGAACCTCAATCCGGCGGCACTCGCGGGTGCGACGGAGATATACTACACGCCCTATCTGGCCAAGGGCGGTTCGCTCCTGCGAGGGCGGCAGACGATCGCCGCGCTGCCGCACAGCTGGACAGGTTTCGACGGTCCTGTGGCGGCTTCGGCGTGGGCGGGCTGGCTACGGCCAGCCGAGGTTCGGGCGCCGCGCAGCGTGACGACGGCCGCCCACGAGCTCAGCTACGGCAGTGGCCAGCGCCTCAGCGGCAACCAAGTGGTGCGCACGGCGCTGCCCGGCTACCCGAGCCTCTTTCTGCACCAGGTGCCAAGCCTTCAGGCAGGCGGGCACGCCATAGTGGCGTGGGTCCAGAAGATGACGCGCACGGCGGGCGGCTTCGTCCTGCAGGTCCAGTTCTTCGACACCAACGACGGCCTCGATGCGGACGGGCTGCTGTGGGCCGACTACTACTGGTCCGAAAGCCAGGCCAGCTGGACACCGCTGACGCAGATCTTCGGCCAGCAGGACATTTTGAGCTTCGTCGACGTCGGCAGCCGGGCCGTCTACTGGCAACAGGCGCTCGCCGGGCCGCCCGGCGACGGGTCGAGGCTCGACCTCGTCCAGATGCGCTTCGATCCCGCGACCGACCAAACGGCGCCCATCTGGGCCGGCGGCTACATCTACGGCCAGACGTTTGTCGACGGGTCGAGCTGGGTGCACGACATGCTGCACCTGAATCATGGCGATCCGACGTTGCCTGCGGTGTCGGTCTGGAGCGAGAACACGCCGTGACCTCAGCTGGTTGACGGCCTCAGGACGAGAGGTCCGCCGCCGGTGCGGAGGGTTCCGGAAGGCGCATGAGCCGGACCCAGCCGATGGTGGCGATGACCGCGACCACGAAAATGCCCGGGAACAGGTACCATGGCCCGCCGACGGTCAGCAGAGAGCCGCCCGCGAGCGGGCCGACGGCGGAGCCCGAGCGGTTCGCGAGGCTGACGAGACCGATCGCCTTGCCGCGGTCCTGCGGCCTTGCGCGCGACACGACGAGACTCGTGATGCTCGGGCTCAGCAGCACCTCACCGATGGTGATCACCGCGACGGGCAGCAGGAAGGGCAAAAAGCTCCTCAGCGGCGCCATCAGGAGGAAGCCTAGGCCGTACAGGGCAGCCCCGATGGCGATCGCGCGTTCGGGCCGCCAGTTGCGGCTCACGGCGACGAGTGGCATCTGCAACGCCACGACCAGCACCGCGTTCTCCGCCGCGAGGAAGCCGAAGTCGGACGCGGGCAGGTGGAGGTAGACGGTCATGTAGCCCGGCACTACCCAGTAGAGCTGGGAATACGTGAGGGAGACGAGGGCGAAGAGGCCGGTCACCGTGAGCAGGAAGGGGTCGCGCAGGAGCCCGAGGCTGAGGCTGGCGGGACCGGTGCTCCGATGATCGCTGGTTTCGCTGCCGTGGAGCAGCCAGTAGGCGAGGACGCCGAAGCTGAGCGCGATCGCGCCGCTCAGCAGGAACAGGATCGAGAAAGAGTGCTGCAGCAGAAAGGCGCCGAGCATCGGGCCCAGGATGATGCCCGCGTTGCCCGCGACGCGCTGGAGCGAATAGGCGGGGTACAACTTGTCGCGCGGGACGATGTCGGCGACGAAGGCCTGCGCCGCGGGGTCGAAGAGCGGCATCAGCCCGCCGCGCACCACGACGAGCACGACGATCCAGATCGGCGCTCCGACGATGGCGAGGCTGAGGGTCGCCATCGCACCCGCGCCGAGCGAAAGAAACATGGTCGGCAGGCGGCCCCAGGCGTCCGAGAGGAGGCCGCCGAGGCTTACCGCCACCACCTGCGCGATGCCCTGCAGCAGCAGGACGAGACCGACCATGGCCAGGTTGGCGTGCAGGGTGTCGTGCAGATACACAGTGAGGAACGGGAAGACGATCGACGTGCCGATCGAGTTTAGTAGCCGACCGAAGAAGAGGACCCAGAATGCCCTTGGGTAGGCGCGGAGTTCCCCGAGCAAGCAGCGTTCGCCTCCATGACAAGGCGGCCCGAGGGCCGTCTGCTATCATGGATTCGCTATGGGATGTCGAAGTCCCGCAAAAGGCGTCGTGCGAGAAGGTGCATCTTTGGATGAGCGCAGCGCAGGCGACGGCGTGAGGGAGCCGAGAAGCGCCCTGGTCACCGGCGGCGTGTCCGGCCTTGGACGCGCCGTGGCGGAACGGTTGCTGTCGGCCGGCTACCGGGTTACCGTGACGCACCGCAACTCGCACGCCAAGGCCGAGGCATTCGCCGCAGCCGCCCGTGCGAGGGGGCAGGAGCTCCTCGCGCTGGCAGCCGACGCGGGCGACGAGACGGCTGTGCGCGCGTCGGTCGCGGCGCACTTGAGCCGCTATGGCGTCCCATGGGCGCTTGTGCATGCGGCCGGGCCCTTCCTCAGCCCGCGCACTCCCTTTGCCGACGTGGAGATGGCCAAGCTGCGCGAGATCGTGGACGGGAACCTCTGGAGCGCGATGGTCCATGCGCAGGTCCTCCTCAAGGACATGCGGGCAAGCGGTGGCGGCCGGCTCGTCTTCTTCGGCTTCGACGAGGCGGCGCAGCTGCCAGCCTGGCCTGGCCGGGCCGTCTACGCGGCGGCCAAGAGCGGAGTTCTCTCCCTGGCGAAGTCCTTGGCGGAAGAAGAGGCGCCCCATGGCATCACGGTGAACGTCGTCTGCCCTGGCGACATTCGCAGACCGCTCAAGGAAGGCGCCATCGCCGAGGCGCGCAGGACCAGGGAAGGCGCCGCGCCGATCGGGCGACCGGGCAGCGGCGAGGACATTGCCAGGGTCGTCACGTTTCTGCTCGAGGAAGACTCCGACTTCCTCACGGGCAACATCATTGCCGTGGACGGCGGACTCGACGTGATCCACAGGGGACGCGGCTGAACATATCTGGAGGGACCATCTATGGACGAAGGCATGATCGAAGAGGCTGTGCGCCTGCTGCTCAGGGGGTTGGGGGAGGATCTCCAGAGGCCGGGCCTGCAGGATACGCCCAGGCTGGTGGCCGAGGCGTCGCAAGTGATGCTCACGGGCTACAGGCGCGATCCGCGGCAGGTCATCGAGGTCATCGAGGGTCCGAATGAGATCGTCCTCTTGCGGGACGTGCCCTTCTTCTCTGTCTGCGAGCATCATCTGCTGCCGTTCTTCGGCACGGCCGACGTAGCGTTTCTGCCGGACGGCGGGCGCATCGCAGGCTTTGGCTCGCTGGCCGATCTGGTGGACGTGGCGGCGCGCCGGCTGCAGATCCAGGAGCGCCTGACCGCAGAGATCGCGGACGCACTCGAAGCTGTGCTCAGACCGCGGGGCGTCTATGTGACCCTCAGGGCGCGCCAGCTCTGCATGCAGATGATCGAGGGCAGGCAGCTCGGCAGCGAGACGCAGACGCTCGCGGTACGTGGCGCCTTTGCCGAGGAGAGCGGCCGCGGACAGCTGCTGGCGCTGCTTGCGGGCGGGCGCCGATGAGCGTGTCTGAGGAGTTCTGGCGGCGCGCGCAGGCCGTCATCGCCGGCGGCGTCAACTCGCCGGCGCGCAGCTTCCGCCCGATGGGGGGCGATGCTCCTCTCTTCATCAAGACTGCCCGCGGCGGGCGCTTCGAGGACGTCGATGGGCGCAGCTACGTCGAGTTCCTGGCGGCATTCGGACCCAATATCGTCGGGCACGGCCACCCGCTCGTGCTGGAGCGCGTCGCGAGCCAGCTCAGGGACGGCGCGCTGTTCGGCGCGCCGTGCCCCGGCGAGGTGGAGTTCGCGGAGCGGCTTTCGGCTGCGATTCCTGCGCTGGAGCAGGTGCGCCTTGTCTCCTCCGGCACGGAGGCCGTGATGTCGGCAATCCGTCTTGCCCGTGCGGCGACGGGCAGGGATCTGATCGTCAAGTTCGACGGCAACTACCACGGGCATGCCGACGCCGTCCTTGTGAATACGGGATCCGGAGCCGCCACGGCCGGCGGCGGGCACGATTCGGAAGGTGTGCCGAGCGGCGTCCGCAAGGATGTGCGCAGCCTGCCCTTCAACGACCTCGGCGCGCTGGCGGAGCTGTTCGCCGCGGAGGGCGCCAGGATCGCCGCGGTCCTGATCGAGCCGATCTCCGGCAACATGGGCGTCGTCGGTCCGGAGCCGGGTTACCTCGCTGGTGTCAGCGAGATCGCGCACCGGCATGGAGCGCTCGTGATCGACGATGAGGTGATCGTCGGCTTTCGCCTGCGCTACGGCATCATCGGGCCGGAACTTGGCCTCAGCCCGGATCTTGTCTGCCTCGGCAAGGCGATCGGCGGCGGGCTCGCACTCGGCGCCTACGGCGGCAGCCGCGCGCTGATGTCGCTGGTCGCTCCGCTCGGACCGATGTTCCAGGCCGGCACCCTGGCGGGGAATCCGCTGTCGGTCGCGGCAGGGCTGGCGACGCTCGACATCCTGGCGGAGCCCGGCGTCTACCCGTGGCTCGCCGCCATGGGCGGGCGCCTTGCCCAGGGAGTGACAGACGCCGCCGACGCGGCGGGCGCCGCCACGTCGCTCACCCGCTTCGGCTCGATGTTCACGCTCTTCTTCCGCCGGACGGCACCGCGCAACTACATGGAGGCGCAGGACTACGACGGGGAGGCGTTCCGCCGCTTCTTCTGGGCCATGCTCGAGGAAGGCGTCTACTTGGCGCCGTCCCCTTACGAGGCATGGTTCGTCACGCTTGGCCACACGGAGGAGGACGTCGCGCAGGGCATCGGGGCTGCCGCGCGGGCCTTCCTGCGCCTGCGCCAGCCCGACTAGACGCGCATCCGGACGATTTTCAGTTCGCGAAGGATCGTAACGACGATGCCTACGGCGAGCGGGGCCACGGCTCCCACGCCGGCGAGGACCAGGCCGGCCGTGAGAAAGTGGCTGAAGTCGGCGGGCGGCGATGCCGCACCGCCAATCGCGAAGGTCTGCAGCAGGCGCCCTTGGAACAGCGGCAGCAGGAAGAGTGTCAGGACGGCCGCGTAGAAGGCGTGCAGCACGCGGGCGAAGACGTAGGGCCGCATGCGGATGTCGGTGTCCGCCAGCACGGCGGCCACCTGCGCCTGGACGGACAGGCCGGACCAGGCGATGATCGCCGAGACGACCACGGCCTGCTGCAGCAGGCTCGCGTGGGCCTTGGCGGCCGCGGCCGTGCCGATGTCGATCTCCAGCACGCCCTGCAGCAGGCTGTGGGCGAGAGCGGGTGCGAGGCCCACCAGCGGCAGCAGCTGCCGCAGGGGCCAGAGCAGCAGCGTCATGGCGCCCGTGGCGTCGAGCACCCGGATGAACACCGAGAACAGCACGATGAAGCTCATGATCAGGAAGAGCGTGGCGACCGAGTCTCGGATCGCGTCCTGGAGCACGATGCCCAGCGGGCGCGTGTCCTCCTGGCGCGCCTTGAGAAGTGCGGCAACGGCCCGCTGCCAGATGCCTGCCGTGGGTGTGATGGTGGATGCGCGGGCCGCCGCGTCTTCATTCTTGGCCCAGCCGCGGAAGCTGAGGCCAACCAACAGCGCCCCGAGATAGTGCGCAGCCGCCAGGGTCAGGCCGAGCGCTGGCATGCCGAACATGCCCACGGCCACCGCGCCGAAGATGAATAGGGGGTCGGCGGTGTTCGAGAAGGCGAGCATGCGCTCGCCCTCCGCCCGCGTGCACAGACCCTGGCGGCGGAACTTGGCGGTGATCACGGCGTCCATCGGGTAGCCGGCGGCGAGTCCCATCGAGAGGACAAAAGAACCGGCGCCGGGGACGTTGAACAGCGGTCGCATCAGCGGCTCGAAGAGCTCGCCAAGGAAATGGACGACGCCGTAGGCGAGCAGGAGGTCCGAGACGATGAAGAAGGGCAAGAGCGACGGCAGCACCACGTCGAAGAACAGCTTCAGCCCCTCCTGGGAGGCGCGGAAGCCGTGCTCCGAGAACACGATCATGAGGATTACGAGGAGGAGCACGACCACTCCCTGGAACAATGCCGAGCGCGCCTTCACCGCACCGCCTCCGCCAAGGATGTTGTCCGTGCTGAAGGTATGCGGGGAGCATGGGGAGGAATGTCTGCACCGAGCGGGATGACAAGGATAGGCAGGTTGCCAGGGGAGAGCGAGAAAAGCCGGCTCGTGTCGAGGCAGGCAGGTGGGCTGCTGGATAGGACTTCCTTGCCGTCGGGACGAAACCATCCGAGGTGGAGAGGAGTGGAACCGGTGGACGAGGAGTTGAAGGGTTATCTGGACGCCTTGCGGCAGGACCTTACAGGGCAAATCGCTGCGGCCAGCACGCGTGCAGAGATGTTGAACGCCGAGACTCGGGCAGATGCCGAACGTCTGAACGCCGAGACTCGGGCAGATGCCGAACGTCTGAACGCCGAGACTCGGGCACATGCCGAACGTCTGAACGCCGAGACTCGGGCACATGTCGAGCGTCTGAACGCCGAGACTCGGGCAGATGCCGAGCGTCTGAACGCCGAGACTCGGGCACATGCGGAAGACCTGCACACATGGGACCGAATCCTCATCGAGAACGTCCACCGAGATGTTCGCGTCGTAGCCGAAGGAGTCCAGGCGGTCAACGACAAACTGGACCGTATCGCCGAAGACCATGAAAGGCGCATCCGGCGGCTGGAGGAGCGAATGCCTTAGATGGGCTCAGCACCGCGGCGCGCCGAGGCCGGTTTCCGACGATCACAACTGCGATTCGAGATGGAGCTGGACTCGGCGTGAGCGGGAACAGCAGTGTGGCCTTCGATGGTGCTGCCACGCTGCAAAGATGCGCTGTGAGCGTCCTGGACCGCGTGCGAGCCATCGTCAGACAGGTCGTGCTTCCCGTTCCGGGGCCCGCTTAGCGACGGAGCGATAGCCTTTGGACACCGGGAGTCTGTGCCCTGCCCTTGGGGAGGCGACGCAGATGGCGTCCCACATCAGGTTCGACGATACCATCGAGGGCAACGGGTCGTTCTCAGGCTTCCTAGGATCGATGACCTTCCGTGGATCGAAGGGCTGTGGGCCGACGTCGACACCATGGAGGCGGTCGGTGGGCCGATCGAGTGGCCCTTGGAACGCTTCGAGCGCTGGTATCAAAGAATGGTGGAGCCGGGGAGGAGCACTGACCTCTACTGCCTGATCGTTTCCGGGAAGGATCAGATGCCGGTCGGAGAGGTCTCCTTCCACGGATTCGACGGCTCGACCGCGACGCTGAACACCAAGGTCGTCGCCTCCCAACGTGGACGGGGTTTCGGCCAGGACGCACTCCAAACATTTCTGCGCTTCTTCTTCGATCAGGTCGGAGGCGCTGACCTGATCGACGATGTCGCCCTCGGCAACACCGCAGGCCAGAGGCTGCTTCTGCGGCGCGGCTTCCTGCATGACCCGACCAGGCACGACGTGTACCTTCTCCGCATGACGCGACAGAGATATAGCGAACGGTACGAGTGATCAGTCAGGGATGCAGAATTGCCTGACACACGGGTGTTCCTTGTGCCTTCACGGCAGGTGGCGGACGCCAGGCGGGCGCGACGGCCAGAATCAGGTGCTGCGGGCGGCTGGGCAAGCAGGTGAATTGGCTCTACTGCTGCCACTGCGTAAGGTTTACGTCCCCGGAGCCGGTCGCGACGTTGAGAGTCCCTGCCCGGCCGCTGCCGACGACGCCTTCGAACTCGGTGTCATCCGAGTTGCTCCGAAGAGCAGGGTACGTCGACGTGACGTCGCCGCTGTCCACAGCTACCTGGACGTGGATCCGGCCGCTGGGGCGGATAGCCAGGTTGAGGTCGCCGGAGTCGGCCGACACCTCGGCGGCCAGTCCCGGATCGCCCGAGAAGCTGATATCACCGCTGCCGGTTTTCAGCATCAGCGGACCCTCGACAACGGCGCTACGGACGTAGAAGTCCCCGGAATCGGCTTGCGCGGTGAGCTTGCCGCGGAAGCTTGAGACGTGCAGATCACCAGAGTCCGACGTCGCCTCAAGCGCCTCGTACTGACCGCTTGCGTAGATGTCGCCGCTGTCGCTGTCTACGGTGACCGCCAGATCGGCGGGCAGGATCACGTTCAGGACGTCGCCGCCGCCGAACATGACGGGCGTGTCGGGCGGCCTGAAGTCCACCTCCTCGCCCCCGGGAATGCCATGGATGTCCAGCGCCTCCTGCGGCTTGCCCGGCACCGACCAGGTGAGGTGGAGGCGGCTGCCGCTGCCGGTCACGACATGGACATCGCCCGAGTTGGTGGTGAGGATGACCTGGTGCAGGTCGGGCACCGACAAGACCTTGTGGCCGGTGTGGATGGGCGGGCTGCTCTTCCTTAACGTGGCGATCACGTTGCGGACGTTCCAGTGCGGGACTGCGCTTGCCACCGACCAGACGGCCGTGATGCCCACTGCGACAGCGGCAAGCACGGAGACGACGGCGATGACAAGGCGCAGGTGGGATCTGCCCGGCATGGGGCCACCTTCCTTCATCCTCTAGACAGCACGGAGGCTGGAAGGGTTTGCTCTTGGCAAACGGCGCCCCGATGCACGCGCCTGACGTCAGGGAAGGGGTCTCGGGCCAAGCAGGCGCGGCCACTGCTTCTCCGTGCGCGGGAGCCCCGCCTCACGCGCCTTCCAGCGCGGAAGGGCGATCGTGCCCGCGGCGAACAAGGCGACCAGGCCGAGCAGGCCGAAACTCCCGTGCGTCAGCCAGAGCCAGACGGCGACAATGGCAAGGTAGGTCCCCATGGCTGCAATGTCCGCCAGCAGGGATGGGGCCGGCTCGGGCCAGTAGCGGCCGATCAGGCTGAAGGCGCACATGACGAAGCCGGTGCCAGCGAGAGGGCTCCTGAAGATGGCGGAGCCGGCGGCGAGCACAAGGGCGGCGACCGCGGCGCTCGCCAGGCGGTGCAGGACGACCGCGGGCAGGCTACCCTGGACGCTGGGGCGGGGTTGCCGCAGCGTGACCAGCAGGAAGACGGCGAGAGCGAAAGCCGCGGCGGCGGCAGCGCTATGCAGGAATGCGTAGGTGAGGGCGAGCACCGCCAAGGCCGCCAACATGCCAGCCGCGGGTCGTGGCCAGGAGGAACGCCGCAACATCAGCATCACCTGCTCAAAGCATCGTATGGTGCACAAGCTCGTGCGGCGACCACTAGGCCTTGTCGGTTTCCGGCTTGTGCGCCCGCACGAACGACTCGACGGCGCCGATCACGCGCCCGCTCTCGTCGGTCACGGGGGTCACCTCCGTGCGCACCCATTTGCGCGCACCGCCGGCCGTCCTGAGGGACACCAGTTCAGACTGGGGCTTGCCTGTCTGCATCGCACGCACGAGCGGGCACTGGCCAAAGCAGAGCCTTGTTCCCGCGGCGTCCTTGTGATCAAGGCCGCTGAGCCAGCAGGTGACGCCGATGACGGCACCGGGCTGGTATCCGCTCACACTGACGGCTCCCTCGTTCCAGGCCACGATGTGGCGCGACCGATCGACGGCATAGGCGGCGCCGGTCTTCGGCAGGGCGGCGGCGAGCTGGTCCGATGCGTCGAGTCGGGACTGGAGCCAGCCCTCCGTGAACTTTGCGATCATGGACGCCGCCACCGGGCGGCCGAGCAGGGGCCCCTCGCCGAGGGAGATCTTCTGGCGCACGATCTCGTGCAGCTCCGCCACGGTGTCGATGCCGTCGGCGACCACGGCCGCGCCCAGGTCGGACGCCGTCTGCACCATCGAGGCGACCATCTCCTGGCGCCAGGGATCCCGATCGATGCCGTGCACGAGCTGACGATCGATTTTGACAATGTCGGGACGGCAGTCGATCAGGGCCCTTGCACCCTGAAAGCCGCTGCCGAAGTCAGCAAACGCCACGTGGTAGCCCGCCTGGCGCAGCAAGGCCAGCCCGGCCTGCAAGGCATCGGGCTGTTCGAAGACGGACGATCCCTCCGAGATCTCGATGACGGTACGGCTTGAGGGCCACTCCAGGCGGGATGCAAGGTCGGCCAGATGACGGAAATCGGTGTCCGAGCGCAAAAGCAGCATGGTCTTCTCAGGGAGCTCCCGGACGGCCGCCTGAAAACTCGCCATCAGTCGGTGCGCTTCATAGTCCTCTCTCCGGCCCTCGCCGCGGGCCAGCGCTACCATGGCGTCGGCACTGCCGTATGCCGTGTCCGACGGGCCGCAGACGACGGCTTCATAGCCCCAAGGTGTCCCCAGGTTGAGGTCCATCACTGGCTGCCACGATACCGAAAGCTGTGCGTAAAGGCTTTCCAGCATGCGCATGCCCCGCTCGTGCGAGATTGCCGTGGCCGCGGCCGGCCGGCTGCCGGTCTGCGGCCTGCTGTGAACAGTTTCGCATGGCCGTCGTCCTTGTGTCCAGGATCAGCAAATCCCTGGCGGGTAAGGGAAATACCTTACAAGCCATTAGGTGCAATTAAGATGGGCCCAATGGCGAGAGGATGCGGAGACGGCCGGCACGTAACCCTAGCCTGCTCAAACCCGAGCAGGGAGGACAGCTTTGTGGACGCACTAGCCCTGGCACGCCTGCAGTTCGCAGTCACCACCATCTACCACTTTCTGTTCGTTCCGCTCACCATCGGCCTCGCCCTCACCGTCGCTATCATGGAGACCATCTACGTCCGCACCAAGAACCCGGCGTTCAAGGAGATGGCACAGTACTGGGGTCGCCTGTTCCTGATCAACTTCGCCGTGGGGGTCGTCACAGGGATCATCCAGGAGTTTCAGTTCGGCATGAACTGGTCGAGCTACTCGCGCTTCGTCGGCGACGTCTTCGGGGCGCCGCTCGCCATCGAGGCACTGCTGGCCTTCTTCCTCGAGTCCACCTTTATCGGCGTCTGGATTTTCGGCTGGGACCGCCTGAGGCCCGCCGCGCACGCCTTTGCCATGTGGCTCGTGGCGTTCGGCACCTCGGTTTCGGCGTTCTGGATCCTGACCGCGAATTCGTTCATGCAGGAGCCGACAGGCTACGCCATCGTGCACGGCAGGGCGGAAATGACGAGCTTCGGCGCCCTGATCGCCAACCCGCAGCTCTGGGTGGAGTTCCCCCATGTGCTCTTGGCGGCCTTCACCACGGCGGCGTTCTTCGTGGCCGGCATCAGCGCCTACTTCCTGCTGCGCCGCCAGCACGTCGACATCTTCCGCTCATCTATGAAGATTGCGCTGACGATCGCTGCGATCACCAGCATCCTGATCGCCCTGAACGGCGACGCGCAGGCCAAGCACGTCGTCAAGGCGCAGCCGATGAAGATGGCGGCCGCCGAGGCGGTCTGGACCACCCAGTCCGGCTCCGCCCCATGGACGGTCGTCGCCGGCATCGACCAGGCCGCCGGGAAGAACACGTTCGCGATCCAGATTCCCGGCGTACTCGGCTTCCTCTCGGGCACGAACCACTTCCTGGGGATCGACCAGCTGCAGCGGCAGGACGTGCAGACATACGGACCGGGCAATTATGTGCCGCCGGTGGCGGTCACCTTCTGGAGCTTCCGCATCATGGTGCTCGCGGGTGGCCTGATGATCCTGCTCGCCTGGTACGGCATCTACCTGATGGCCAGGCGGCGGCCCCTGGAGGGGCGCCAACGCTACCTGCGCCTGCTGCTGCCGGCCCTCGGCCTACCCTACGTGGCCAACACCTTCGGCTGGATCATGACCGAGCTCGGCCGTCAGCCTTGGGTCGTCTACGGGTTGCAGAAGACGCTGCAGGGAGTCTCGAACACCGTCTCGACCGCTGAGGTGGCTACGACGCTGATCGGCTTCACAGTGATTTTCGGACTGATCGCGGCGGCCGACATCTACCTGATCGTCCGCTACGCCAAGGCGGGACCCGAGAGCCACGAACCGTCGCGGGAACTGCCGCTCGAGACCACGGCCGTTCTTTAGCAGGAGGGGTGTACATGGATCTCAACACGCTTTGGTTCATCCTCATCTGCGTGCTGTTCATCGGCTACTTCTTCCTCGAGGGCTTCGACTATGGCGTCGGCATCCTGCTGCCCTTCATCGGCAAGACCGACATCGAGCGGCGCGCCGTGATCCAGACCATCGGCCCGGTCTGGGACGCGAACGAGGTCTGGCTCCTGACGGCCGGCGGTGCGATCTTCGCCGCGTTCCCAGAGTGGTATGCCACCATGTTCAGCGGCTTCTACCTGGCCCTCTTCATCATGCTCGTCGGCCTCATCGCGCGGGGCGTAGCCTTCGAGTTCCGCAGCAAGGACGAACGGCCGAGGTGGCGCAGCCTGTTCGACTGGCTGATCTTCTTCGGCAGCCTCGTGCCGGCGCTGCTCTGGGGCGTGGCGATCGCCAACATCGTCGCGGGCGTGCCGATCGACGCCCACATGAACTATGTGGGCGGCTTCTTCAACCTGCTGAACCCGTACGCGCTGGTCGGCGGTCTGGCGACCCTGCTGGTGTTCACGCTGCACGGCGCCGTCTACCTGACGATGAAAAGCGAAGACGAGATCCGGGCCCGGGCCCGCCGTGCCGCCTACAAGGTGGGCTGGGCCGCAGCCGGCATGGCGATCCTGTTCGTCGCCTACAGCGCCCTGCGCACGGACATGTTCGACAAGCCTGGCGTCGGCATGCTGCCCGGCATCGTGGCAATCCTGGCTGGGCTCAGCCTCGTCGCGACGCGGCTGTTCCTCGACCGCCGGCGCGAAGGCTGGTCCTTCATCTCGACGGGCGTCGCCATCCTGCTCGTCGTGGCGTCGGTGTTCCTGACCCTCTTCCCGCGCGTCATGGTCTCGAGTCTCAACCCGAAGTGGGACCTCACGGTCTACAACGCGTCCTCGAATCCCTACAGCCTGCATGTGATGACGATCGTGGCGTTCACGGCCCTGCCGATCGTGCTCGCGTACCTGGCATGGACCTACTGGATCTTCCGCAAGCGCACGTCCGTCAAGCAGGTCATGCACTACTGAGGTCGGCGGCTTGAAAGGGGGCGTCCGAGGGTGCTGAGGCGGATGATCCGCGAGGCGGCGTCCGGCAGGGCGCTCCTCGTAGCCACGATCCTGCTCGCGGTCGGTGGCGGACTTGGCGTGGTCGTCCAGGCGGTGCTGATGGCCGACGTCATCGCGGGAGCCTTCCTGGGGGGCGAGGGACTCTCCCAGCTCGCAGGTCTCCTGCTCGCGCTGGCGGCGGTGGCCGGGCTGCGCGCGGCGCTGGCCTACTTCAGGCAGGTGGCGGCCGACCGGTTTTCGGCCAGGGTGCGCGAGGATCTGCGCAACCGCGTCTTCGGCCGCATCCTATCCATGGGGCCGGTCGGGACGAGCGGCGAGCGCTCCGGGGAGCTGATCGCGACGGCCCTGGACGGTGTCGAGGGCCTGGACGCCTACTTGGCGCATTATCTGCCGCAGACCGCGCTGGCGGCGCTCATTCCGTTTACGGTTCTCATCGCGGTACTCGCGCAGAATCTCCTCGCCGGTGCCGTCCTTTTGGTGACCGCCGGGCTGCTGCCTTACTTCATGATCCTGCTCGGCCGTGCAGCCGAGCGGCGCACCAAGCGCCAGTGGCGCCTCCTGCAGACGCTGTCGGGCCACTTTCTCGACGTGGTCCGCGGCATGCGTACGCTGCAGCTCTTCGGCAGGAGCCGGCGCCAGGTGGAGATCATCCGCAAAGTCAGCGAGGCCCATCGCAGCGCCACGCTGGACACCCTCAAGATCGCCTTCCTATCCGCCTTCGCACTCGAACTCCTCGCCTCGCTCTCGACCGGGCTCGTGGCCGTCGCGATCAGCTTCGGACTGCTCGGCGGCACGCTGCACCTCACGGCGGGGCTCGCCATCCTCATCCTCGTCCCGGAGTTCTACCTGCCCTTGCGGGGACTTGGCAGCGACTTTCACGCCGGCATGAGCGGAGCCGTGGCCGCGGAGCGCATCTTCGCCCTGCTCGAAGCCCCTCAGGCTGTCGCCACCTGCGGAGCGCGGCGGCTGCCGGCGGGAACTCCGCTCGAGATCAGGCTGCGGGATGTCGCCTACAGCTACCCGGGCGCCGGTCCGCCGGCGCTGACAGACCTTGATCTCACTTGGCGGCAGGACGAGACACTCGCGGTCGTCGGCCCGTCCGGTGCCGGAAAGTCGACGCTGCTGCGTCTGCTGCTTGGCTTCGCCGTCCCGGGACGCGGCGAGATCCTGGTGGACGGCGTCGCGCTCGGCGACCTGGACCTCGACTGGTGGCGGCGTCAGATCGCCTACGTGCCGCAGCAGCCGACCCTCTTCCTGGGGAGCGTCGCGGACAACATCCGCCTCGGACGTCCGGACGCCTCGCAGGAGGAGATCGAGAAGGCTGCGCGTCTGGCACGTGCGCACGGCTTCATCAGCGCTCTGCCCGAGGGCTATGCCACCCAGGTGGGCGAGGGCGCGCGCACCTTGAGCCAGGGCGAACGTCAGCGCATCGCGCTGGCGCGGGCGCTGGCCACCAGAGCGCCACTTCTGGTGCTCGACGAACCGACTGCATCGCTCGATGCGGAGACGGATGCCGCGATCTCTGCCGCCATCGCCGACGTGGCGCGCGGCCACCGGGCCCTGATCGTGGCGCACCGGCTGTCTACGGCCGAGCGGGCTTCGCGCATCGCCGTCCTGGCGGCTGGCAGCGTGGCGGAGGAGGGGACGCCCCAAGAGCTGCGGCGCCACGGCGTGATCTACCGGAGTCTTGTGCGCTCGTACTACGCTGTCGCGGAGGTGCGCTAGATGGCGCCGCTCTTGCGCTTCCTGCGCCCGCACATCGGCCTGGCGCTGCTCGCGCTCGGGCTGGCCTTTCTCGCCGTGGCGGCGCAGGTCGGCCTCATCGGCACATCCGCGTACCTGATCAGCCGCGCGGCGCTCAGGCCCTCGACGATCCTGCTGCTCATGGTGCCGATCGTCGGCGTGCAGTTTTTCAGCATCGGGCGCTCGTCCTTGCGCTATCTCGAGCGCCTCACGTCGCACGACCTGACCTTCCGCCTGCTCGCCTCTCTGCGCGTCTGGTTCTACGCGCGGCTCGAGGCCCTGCCGCCGTCCATCCTGGAACACTTCCACAGCGCCGACCTGCTCAGCCGCGCCGTCCACGACATCGACAGCCTGCAGGACTTCTACCTGAAGGCGCTGGCACCGCCTCTGGTCCTACTGCTCACCGCGGCGCTCGTCTGGCTTGTCATCCGGCCCATGGCGCCATCGGTGGCGTGGGTTCTGGCAGTCATGCTGATTCTGGCCGGCCTGCCTGCCGTCGTGCAGACGCGCCTCGGCCGGCGCCTTGGCGGCGAGGTGCTGCGCGAGCGCGGCCTGCTCAGCGCGGCCGTCGCGGACGGCGTGCGCGGCGTGGCCGAACTTGTCGCCTACGGGGCCGGCGCCGCGTATCAGGAGAAGCTCAGGTCGTCCCAGAGACGCCTCATGCAGGCGCAGATCCGCCTGCGGCGGGCGGTCGCGCTGGGCGGTGCCCTGATCGGCCTCCTGGGCAACCTCGCCATGCTTGCCGCTCTCGTCCTGGCCATCCCCCTGGTGCGGGAGGGACGCATGCCGGGCTGGGACCTGGCCGTCGTGGCGCTTGTGGCGCTCGCCGCGTTCGAGGCGGCCGTACCCTTGCCGCAATCGTTTCAGGCCATGGGGCAATGCCTCGCCGCGAGCCGACGCATCTTCGACCTCGCCCAAGCGGCCGCGCCGGCGGCAGAGCCGCGGGAGAAGCAGCTGCCGGACGGCACCGAGATCCAGGTGCGGGGACTTACGGTGCGTCGCGAGGGCGTCGCGCTGCCTGCGCTGGCCGGCGTCGACCTCACTCTGTCCCCTGGCAGGCATGTGGCGGTGGTGGGTCAGAGCGGCGCCGGCAAGACGACCCTGATCGGAGCCTTGACGGGCTGCGCTCCCGTGACCGAGGGGTCGGTGCTGCTGGGAGGCGTTCCGATCACCGAGATCGGTCGGGAGGACATCTGGGCGATGTCGGCCGTGATCAGCCAGGACACCTGGCTATTCCACGTGAGCCTCAAGGAGAATATTCGCCTGGGACGCCCGGACGCGACGGACGAGGAGGTCCTGGCGGCCGTCGAAGCCGTGCGCCTCGGCCCGCTCGTGGCCGCGCTGCCCGAGGGAATCGACAGCTTGGTGGGCGAGCAGGGAGCCCGGCTGTCCGGCGGCGAGCGGCAGAGAGTGGCGATCGCCCGGGCCATGCTGAAGGGCGCCCCCGTCCTGCTGCTCGACGAGCCAACAGAGGGCTTGGATGCGGTGACGGAAGAGGGCGTTCTGCAGGAGATCCTCCAGCTTGCGCAGAGCCGTTCGCTCCTGCTCGTGACGCACCGCCTGATCGGACTCGAGGCGATGGACGAGATCCTGGTGCTCTCCGGCGGCCGGGTGGTCGAGCGGGGTACCCATCGTGAACTCGTCCAGGCGAACGGGCTGTACCAGCAGCTCTTTCGGCTTCAGGCCGACCTTCTGCAGGAGGGTTGAGCCAGGGTCCAAAGGCAGGAGTCCGACCTTGGTCAGACGTGCAGGCGCGCGCCGCCGACGACCTGCGGCCTGTCCGGGGCTGCCTTGTTCGGGCGCGCGCCGGCGCGGGACGGCTCCGCGCGGGCCAGCAGCAGGTAGCGGGCACACAGCGTTGCCAGGACGGATCCCGCCAATGGTCCCACGACATAGATCCAGAAGTCCGAGAAGTCGCCGCTGACCAGCGCGGGGCCGAAGCTGCGGGCGGGGTTGATCGAGCCGCCGCTCAGCGGCGCGCCCCAGTATGCTCCTACCGCGAGCGCCGCCGCGACGGCGACACCGGTCGCAAGTGGCTGGAATTTTTCATGGAAGGTCATGGCGACGGCCAGCTGCAGGCCGAAGGTGAGCAGCGCCTCGATTTCTGCGCCGCGCAGGCCGCCCCAGCCGGGATGGGCGATGGTGGCGCCGAGGTGATCCACGTTGCCGAGCACCGCGAGAAGAACGAGGCTGGCGGCGGTGGCTCCGGCAAGCTGCGCCGCGATGTACGGGATGACGTCGCGGCCACGCATTCTTCCGAGCAGGAAGATGCCGAAGGTGACGGCGGGATTGACGTTGCAGCCCGAGACCGGGCCGATGGTGTAGACGAGGCTCATGACGACCAGGAAGACCACCACAGGAACGTTGGCCGTGCTCCGGTGCAGGATGCTGTCGACCATCAGACATCCGGTGACGGCCAGGACGAGCGTGAAGGTGCCGACAAGCTCGGCCAGATATCTGCGCAAGGGGTTGGACCTCCCTGGCTGACGGCCCGACAGCCCGGACGGTCCCGGTCCGGGCCCGCCAGACTGCGGCTGTGCGAGCTTTCCGCATCCAAGTTAGTGCGGAATATGGCATACGTCTAATATCTGCTTACGTAGAAAGCCATTGGTGATACCTATGGATATCGCGAGAGGGCGCCCGGCCTCGCGCGATGATCCGGGATCGCCTGCCCGGCCTTTGCGAGAGCGGCGGGCCACCCGTTCCGCTGGCACGATTGGCGCGGGACGGATGCATGCCCTGGCTCTCGTCAGGCAGTCCTAAGCCGGGGAGGTGCGCACCGTTGCTCAAGACCGCCTCGGGCACCATCAGCGTCGGCGGGCGCGAAATCGCGCTGCGGGAAGGCGACACGATCCTGCAGGCTCTGCTGCGCGAAGGTGTCGAGCTTGCCCACGTCTGCTACCAGCCGCAACTCGGTCCGCTTGAGACGTGCGACACCTGCATCGTCGAGGCGGACGGCGAACTGGTGCGGGCGTGCGCCAAGGCAGCGCACCCCGGCATGGAGGTGTCGTTGGGAGGGCAGGCACAGGCGGCGCGGGGGGAGGCGATGCAGCGCATCCTGCACAACCACGAACTCTACTGCACGGTCTGCGACAACAACAACGGCGATTGCGTCGTGCACAACACGACCAAACTTTTGCAGATCACGAGCCACAAGTACGCGTTTGAGCCGAAACCCCCGCCGCACGAAGACAACTCGAACCCCTTCTACCGGTACGACGCCGACCAATGCATCCTCTGCGGCCGGTGCGTCGAAGCATGCCAGAACCTCGAAGTGAACGAGACGCTCTCGATCGACTGGTCGCTGGAGCGGCCACGGGTCATCTGGGACGATCACAAGCCGATCGGCGAGTCGTCGTGCGTCTCGTGCGGCCACTGCGTCACGGTCTGCCCGTGCAACGCGCTGATGGAGAAGTCGATGCTGGGTCACGCCGGCCAGTTCACCAACCTGCCCGATCGGCTGCGCCTGCCGATGATCGAGCTCGTCGAACAGCTCGAGACCAGCCTGCCGCCCGTGTTCGCGCTATCCGACGTCGAGGCCGCCACGCGCGAGAGCGCGATCAGGCGCACCAAGACTGTCTGCACCTACTGCGCGGTGGGCTGCAGCTTCGACGTCTGGACGCGCGGCCGGCACATCCTGAAGATCGATCCGCCGGTGGAGGCACCCGTCAACGGCATCTCGACCTGCATCAAGGGGAAGTTCGGCTGGGACTACGTCAACAGCCCGGACCGGCTCACCCGACCGCTGATCCGCAGCGACGGCCGTTTTGTTCCGGCCAGCTGGGACGAGGCGCTCGATCTCGTCGCGCATCGCCTGGGCGAGATCAAGGCGGCACATGGAGCAGATGCCCTGGCTTTCATCGCGTCGTCCAAGGGGTCCAACGAGGAGGCCTACCTGACGCAGAAGCTGGCCCGCCAGGTGATTGGCACGAACAACGTGGACAACGACTCGACCTACTGCCAGGACCCGGCCACCTATGGTCTGCGCCAGACGGTGGGCTACGGCGCGGATTCGGGCTCCCTGCGCGACATCGAGCAGGCCGAGCTGATCATCGCCATCGGCTCGAACACCGCCGAGTCCCACCCGGTTATCGCCACGCGCGTCAAGCGGGCGCACAAGCGTGGCCGCCAGCGGCTGATCGTCGTCGACGTGCGCCGGCACGAGATGGCCGAGCGTGCAGATCTCTACATCTGCCCGAAGCCCGGGACCGACGCCCTCTGGCTCCTGGGCGTACAGCGCTGCCTGCGTGACGAGGGCTGGCTCGCGCAGGACTTCCTGCGCGATCGGGTGGAGGGCGTAGAGGCCTACCTCAGGACCCTCGACCGCTACGATGGCGAGTTCGTCGAGCGCGAGACTGGCGTGTCCAGGGAGGATACCCACAAGGTCGCCGAGATGATCCATGCCGCAGGTTCTGTCTGCGTCCTTTGGGCGATGGGCATCACGCAGCAGCGCAACGGCAGCGCGGGCTCTCTCGCCATATCGAACCTGCTGTTGCTGACGGGGAACTTCGGGCGGCCGGGAACCGGCGGCTACCCGCTGCGCGGCCACAACAACGTGCAAGGCGCGAGCGACATGGGCGCGAAGCCTTCGTTCCTGCCGGGTTACCAGTCGCCGCAGGACGAGGACGTCCGGCGGCGCTACGAAGCTGCCTGGGGCATGAAGCTGCCGCAGGGGCCCGGCATCAACAACGTGGAACTCACCGACGAGGTGCTGGCCGGGCAGGTGCGCGGCCTTTACATCATCGGCGAGGAGACGGCCCTCGTGGACAACGACGCGGGCCACACGCGGGCAGCCCTCGAGAAGGCAGAGTTCCTGGTGGTGCAGGAGCTGTTCCTGACAAGGACGGCCCAGTACGCCGATGTCATCCTGCCTGCCTGTCCGAGCCTCGAAAAGGAAGGCACGTTCACCAACACGGAACGTCGCATCCAGCATTTCCACCAGGCGCTTGAACCCCTGGGCGAATCGCGGCCCGACTGGAGGATTCTGCAGGACGTCGCAAACCGCCTGGGCGGCGACTGGCACTACCAAAGTCCGGGCGAGATCATGGAGGAAATCGCGCGGCTCGCGCCGATGTTCGCCGGGGTGTCGTACGAGCGGCTGACCGGCTACGGCTCCCTCCACTGGCCCGTTGCCGCCGATGGCACCGATTCACCCCTGCTCTACAGGGAGCGGTTCAACTTCCCCGATGGCAAGGCGCGCCTCGTGGAGGTCGCGCTGGAGGATCCCCACTCCTTCGACCTGAGGGGCGTGCATGTCAACAACGGCCAGCTGCTCGAGCATTTCCACGAAGGCAACATGACCTACCGCGTCCCAGGCATCGCAGAGATGGTTCCGTCCGTGTTCTTCGAGGTGTCGAACGAACTTGCGGCGCGCGAGGATCTCGTGACGGGCGATGTCGTGCGGCTCACCTCGCCGGCAGGCGAGGCGGAACTGCCGGTGCTGGTCACGGACCGCGTGGCGGGTGATGTGGGCTATCTGCCGATGAACGACCGCGGCCCGGGCGCCATCAACCTGCTGACGGGCATGGCGCGCGATCCGCAGACGATGACCCCGGCCTACAAAGGGACGAGCGCAAAGCTCCAGAAGACGGGTCGCAGCCTCGGCAAGGCGCCGTTGCCCCGCCGGAACTGGCGCTTCCAGCGGCGCAACCCGCAGCCCGGCGTGCGGGTGGAGGAGAAGTGGCGACGGGACGACTACGAGCCACTCACGGGCTCCTGCGAACCACAAGCGAAGGAGGCGGACCGGGATGGCGGCTCCCACGACCACAGTCGTGTCCTCCACTGACAGCGGGACGTCCGAGTCTGCTTTCGCGAGGCAGGCAGAGGCGGAGGTCCAGGCCAAGCTGCGCCGCCTGCTTCTTGCCGTCGAGGAAGCCCATCTCCTCGATCTCCTGATCGGACTTGTGGAGCAGCGCGCCCAGGTGGGCACGGTGCTGGTGGACCTTCTGAACGGCGAGGACAACCGCGCCGGGATCCGCAATCTGGAGGGCCAGCTCATGCTCCTGGCAAGCGTCTCACCCGACATCGTCGCGCCGATCGTGGACGGCATGGCGGCAGGGGCCAGGCGGGCGAGCGAGGCCATGCAAGCCAAGGACGCGGACCGCCCGCTCGGCGTCGGCGGCGTCTGGCACGCCCTGCACGAGCCGGACGTCAACCTCGGCATGCGGGCCATGATCGGATTCTTCGGCGGGTTCGGCTCGGCTTGGCGCGCTGCGGCGGAAGAGCGGCGCTCATTCACGCAGCCGGTGTCCGGTGCGCCCATGCCAGCTTCCATGCACACGCCAGGACCTGGACGGAGAGAGTCCCAATAGCGGCGCGGCGCGGTGCGGCAAGACGCGGTCATAAGGTCGCCGGATGGCGGAGACACTTGGCCTGGGCCACGCGACCCCGGGTTCTGGTTTCTTGCGTCATATGAGATATATAGCGATCCATAATGGCAAGCGCCAGGCTCTGTCTGTGATGCTATAGGTCCCTGATGCAGGCAGGAACTGGCGGGGGTATCGACGTAGTCACTCGACAAGATTCGGGATGCTTCGGGTCGTGGCGGAGCGATCGTGCTCCACGCCAGCTGGATCCGGCGTTCCGCCGGGGGGTGACAAGCAAGGCCGCTCAACGACCCACAACCGCCCCAGGGGCCGATCATTCGTACAGTAGAGGAGTGACCACACCTGGTGTTTGCACACTCGAGCTTCTGGCCTGTGGCTCTTGGGTTCTTCGGTCTCGGCACAGGCTACTTCATCTGGGGTGGACAAGCCCTCTTCGGTTATCCCAAGTCCAGCCCGGAAGTCAACCGTACGATGGGCATGTGGGGCTTCTGGCTCCCCGGCTTCATGCAGTTCCTGACCGGTGTCTACCTGATGGTCGGTCTCACCTGGTTCAACGTGTTCGGCTACGCGGCGCCGCTCTACATGGCAGCCCTCGCGTTTACCTCGTTCGGTATCCACTGGTTCGTTCTGGCGCACCGGCGCTTCATCGGTGCCAGCGATCAGCCGGATGCCTGGATGGGTATCGCCTTCTTCTTCATCTCTCTGCTGGGCGCGATCGTGTTCGGGGGAGCCGGCGACATCCCGGTCATGATCCTGTTCATCGGACTGGCGCTGGTCTACCTGTTCGAGGTTCCGACGCGCTTCGGCAAGTTCGCGGCGGGCGGCAAGGTGGTCGGGTTCATCCAGTTCATTCTTGCCATCTGGCTGATGTACCTTACCTATGGCGTAGCGCTGAACACGGCGCTCGGCTACCACTGGTGGGTGTAGTCCCGATCTTGCGGACGCCGCGCACAGCCTTGTGCGCGGCGTCCGCGTATCTGCGCTATGCTGGAGCGGGGGAGTGGTGCGGCTTGACTGAGCGCGTGGCAATGATGGGGCCCGCGACCACACGCCGGCCCGTTCTGCGGATTGAGGGCAACCAGGCAGACTGGATCATCGACGAGGTGGTCACCGAACTGCCGCTGACTCTGATCGTCAACGAGGTGGAGGTGGCGACGCTCGTCACCACACCTGGCGATCTCGAAGACCTGGTCTTCGGCTTCCTTGTGGCGGAGCAGGTGGTTCCCGGCGCGGACGCGATCCGCTCCCTGGACTTCGACGCCGAAGGGCAGGCCGTCCGCGTCACGGCAGACGCAGCCGTGGAGGACGCGGGCGCGCGCATGTTCCAGCGCCGCTATGTCACCTCGTGCTGCGGCAAGGGCCGGGCCAGCATCTATTTTGAGAGCGACGCGGCCGCGCTTCGGCCCGTCGCGGGCGGGCAGAAGGTCTCGGCCCAGACGGCGCTCGAGCTGCTGCTGCGCCTGCAGCAGCGGTCCGACATCTTCCGGCGCACCGGCGGCGTGCACAATGTCGCCTTGGCCGATACCGCAGGCGAGGTGCTGGCGGTGCGCGCCGACATCGGCCGGCACAACGCGCTCGACAAGCTCTACGGTCACTGCCTGCGCCAGAACATCGCTACCTCCAACCTGATGGCGGTGCTGTCGGGTAGGATCTCCTCGGAGATCCTGCTCAAGGCGGCGAAGCTCGGCCTGCCGCTCGTGCTCTCGAAGTCCGCGCCGACCGAGCTGGCCTTGGCGCTGGCGGAGGATATAGGCATCACGGTGATCGGATTCGCGCGTCAGGGACGCCTCAACGTCTACACGCATCCTGAGCGCATCACCGTCTGAAGGGATGGGCGGCATGCTGCACGGCATCGTGCTCTGCGGCGGGCTCAGTCGCCGGATGGGGTCGCCGAAGGCGCTCCTGCCCTGGGGAGACGTCAATCTCCTTGGCCACGCCGTACGCCGTCTGGCAGGCGCGCAACTGAGGCCGCTCTGCGCTGGGCCGCAGGAGTGGACGGCAGGGCTCGCGTGCGAGGTGCTGGCCGACGATCCGCCGGCCGTTGGACCGCTTGGCGGCATCTCGGCGGGCCTGTCCCGCGGCGACTGCTTCGTCCTGGGGGTGGATATGCCGCTGCTGTCCTCGGAGGAGATCACACGGCTTGTCCAGGCGGGAGCCGAGGCCGGCCTGGCCCTGCTGCCCCAGGTGGCCGGCAGGCTGCAGCCTCTCGCGGCGTTCTGGCCCAGGACCCTGCTGCCTGACCTCAGACGGTATCTGGACGAGGGAGGACGCTCGGTGCTCGGCTTTCTCGGTCGGCAGGCGACCGTCTGCGTGGACGAGGCGGGGCTCTTGCGCATGGGCGTCGATCCGTCGCACTTTCAGGGCATGAACGACCCCGACGCGTATCGCACGCTGCTCAAAGAGGCGCACGGAGGCTGACCCAATTGATCGTCGTGCACGTCGCAGGCTATTCGGACTCGGGGAAGACCACCGTCTGCCGCAGGCTCGCCGCGGAGGCCCGGCGGCGGGGGCATGTGGTCGGGTATATCAAGCATCACGACGGGGCGCTCGAGCGGCCGGGGAGCGGCACCGACCACCTGCGGGAGGCAGGCGCCAGCCATCGCTGGCTGGTGGCAAGCGACGGCAGCATGCACCTCGGCGCGCCGGACGACCTCGGGGATCTGATTGCGTCCGCGAAGGCGGCTGGCTGCAGCTTTCTCCTTGTCGAGGGATTCAAGACGTACGGTGGGGCCAAATGCTGGCTGCGCCGTCAGCTCGACGATGCCCCGCCCCCGGGTGTCGAGGACGTGATCGTGGATATGGAAACGGTCGAGGCCCTTCGCCTCGGCGCAGAGGAACTCATAGAGCGCGTGCCGGCGCGCGAGGTCTAACCGCCGATGTGGAACATCTCGACCTTCTCGCCGTTGCCGCGGGCGCGCAGGAGGCCTCTCAGTTCGGAGTAGCGGTCTTCGCGGGTGCCCCAGACCTTTTGCAGCGTGGCGAGGATCTCGTCGTCGCCTGCCCCGC
>JAJYSZ010000132.1 GCA_021793315.1 Bacillota bacterium
ACGTTGGCGAGACCCGCGGTGTCGCCGCAGAGCACCAGGCCGGGCGCCGAAAGCTTCAGGATGGACCGGAAGCCAGCCTCGGGGATGACCTTCGCACCCCAGAAAGACGCTCGCCGCCCTCGAGCATCTCGCGGACGAGCGTTGAGCTCTTGAAGAGCGGCAGGAGGTCATGGGCGGAGACGGTGCGTCGGTGTAGCGGAGCCCGACGACGAAGCCGAGCGATACCTTGCCCTTGCCCATCGGGGAGATCCAGGAGCCAACTCGCGCCACTTGGCGGCGAGCGCAGAAGCCCACCGAGCCTGTGGACGACGCGGACGACGGGCTTCGGGACCGACCAGACCTCCTTGACGCCGAGCGCCCAGGGCCCTCCGCTAGATGGAATTCCTCGATCGCGGTACGGCAGAGGTGGCCCCACGGGCCATCGGTAAGGACGGTCGCCCTCGCCAGGATATCGACGCCCGGATCGACCGGTCCGGTCTCCGCGCGTGGTGCGTCCGATGTCGCCTGAGTGCGCGCCCTGCACGGCTTCGGTCGCGACGAGCAACTGCTGGCCGGCGGTCTCGGTCAGCATGCAGGCGCTCATCGCCTCGGCCTACTCGGCGAGCCAGCGCGAGAGATGCGCGCCGCAGAATTTGCCCTTCTCGACGACGGCGACGGGCAGCTGGCCGAACTGCGCCATGACTTCCGGCGCGTCCGCGAGCAACTGAAGCAGCCGGATGGCGTATGCGAGTCCTGTTGGGCCACCGCTGACGTCGAACCTGCTCCCGGGCGGATCGTAAACTGGCCCCAGGGCGAGGAGCAGCCTCCTCGTGGACTTGCGTCGCGATTTCGCCCCGAGGCGCCGGTTTGCGCACGGATGTTCTATGTTCCGCTGGTGGCAGGCGCGGCCCCGATTAGGTAGACTGGTGCCCCATGTGACCCGCCAGGAGGATCCGTGAAGTACCGTATTCCGAACGTGGTTTGGATCCTGATCGCGGGGGACGGCTTCGGAGCAGCCTTCCGCTTCATGGTCATGCCGTTCCTTGCGCTCTATATGCATATCGTGACCGGATCGAGCCCGGCGACGGTGGGTCTCGTGATCGGCCTCGGGTCGGTGTCGAGCCTCGCCTCGAGCTTTCTTCTGGGACCGCTTTCGGACCGCCTTGGCCGCAAGCCGTCGCTGGTCGCGGGTTCAATCGTCCAGCTGATCGGTCTCGTCGGCTTCGGCTACGCACACAGCGTCGGCGCCTTCGCCGCGCTGCAGATCTTTACGGGCATGTCCTGGGCGATCTCGGGCCCGGCGTATCAGGCGCTGCTGACCGATCTCACGCCGGAGCCCCGTCGCGTGCGGGTATTCGGCTTCAACTACTGGGCGATGAACATCGGCGCCGCGATCGGTCCGCTTCTCGGTGCGAGCCTGGGGTCGGGGCGCTCGCCGCTGCCGTTCCTCGTGGCTGCCGCGGCGCAGGCCGTGTTGCTCGTGGTGATCCTCGCGCTCGTGCCGCGCTCCGCCGGCGAAGCGCCTTCGGGCGCCAGCACCCTCGACAGCCTGAGGCACATGGGGCGAGGCATTGCCAACCCGCTCCTCTTGTGGCCGTTTGTCGGCATGTTCCTGATCTCCATCACCTACAGCCAGATCGAGTCGTCGCTGCCGCAGTATCTGGGCCTGCACTACGCAAACGGCGCCCATCTCTTCGCCTACATGATCTCCGCGAACGCTGTCACGGTCGTGCTGCTCCAGCCGTTCCTCAGCCGCTGGCAGGAGGGGCGGCCGCTCGCCCTCGGATTCATTGGCGGCGCGGCGATCTACGCCATCACGAACGCGGTGTTCATCTTCGCGGTGGCGCCGGCGGCGTGGATCGGCACGAATGTCGCCTTCACCGTCGGCGAAGTGCTGCTCTCGCCGGTACAGCAGGCGATCGTGGCCCTGTACGCGCCCCAAGACCAGCGGGCAACGTTCTTCACCCTGCAGAACATCGTATGGGGCCTCGCGTCGGCCATCGGGCCGGTGCTCGGAGGACTGGCGATGGCCGACGGCAAGACGGCCCTCTTCGGTGGCATGGCCCTCGTCGACCTGGCCGCCACGGCCTTGTTTGCGCTGTCGCTCGGGCGGCGGGGGTCCGGCTCCGACGTCGCGGTAGAGGCGTGAGGGGAGCGCCTGTCGTCGCAAGGCTTAAAAGGAGATGGCCTCGGCTCGATCGTCCTCCGGTACCGCCCAGCACCTCCTGAGATCCGCAACCCGAGGGCGTCACGCCGCGCGATCGGCAGCGCATCGGGATCTGGCGCTGTCCGCAGACGTGCGCGCGAAACTTCGATACGCATGACGCACCGCCCCGCGCGGGCATACCCCGCACCGGGCGCCGTTTTCTACGGCCCTGCATAGGTTACTGGGGCACATAACGCCGATACCAACCTGCAGGGGGAATCGATCATGGCCCTTTTCGAGACCACGTTCCCGCCATACGTTGCGTTTGGAAGCCGCAATCTTTCGCTGCAGACCCCCCGGCTCAGCGGCACGGACGTGGCCGTCTTCCAGGCGGTCTACAACCTCATGCTCCAGACGATGAATCCGCCACTCGGCCCCATGGGATCCCCGATCACCCTGGACGGTGTCTTCGGCCCGGAATCCCGGCAGGCGGCGCTCAACATCCAGTCGTACTTCGGCCTCTCGGCCGACGGGGTGGTCGGTCCGAACACCTACTTCGTCTTCGGCCAGGGGGTGGATGGCAACGTGACCTACGGAGGTCCGGCGTTCGGCAGCCGCACGCTCAGCCAGGGGGACAGCGGCGGTGATGTCACGGTGCTCCAGAATCGGCTGAACGCGTTCCGCTACTCCTCGATCCTCGGGCACCCGGCGAACGGCTTCTTCGATGCGGCAACCGCCGCGGCGGTCATGGCGTTCAAGCAGGACGCGGTGGCGAACGGCCAGACGGGCCTCACGTCCGATGCCACGGTCGGGGCCGGCACGTTCGACGCCTTTTGGCTCTACACGTTCCTCGGCGGCCGCGGGATCTCCACGGGACGCAACGGCTTCGACGTCGTATTCCTGCAGATGATGCTGCGGCTGTTCGGCTTCTACACCGGACGCATCACGGGGTACTACGACGCCGCCACCCAGACGGCGGTGCGGGCCTTCCAGGCGAGCGCCGGCATCTCTGTCGATGGGGTCGTCGGACAGCAGACGATCTACCAGATCGGGTTGCGCAACCAGGGGGCGGCGCCGCTGCCGCTCGGGATCTCGTGGCCGGTGTCGGCGCCTGGCGTCACCCTGCCGTGCTGCATCCAGCTCTCCCCGACCGACGTCGTCACCACGGTGCAGCCGTACGCGCGCGGGGCGTCGCTCCACTACGAAGGATCCAGGCCGCAGCTCCTGCGCCCCGGTGTCTGGGGGCTGGTCGCCACACTCCTGCCGCCGCCTTCGACGTTCGGAGACTTCGACCACTACCAGGCCGTGCTCTACGAGACGCCGATCGACGGAATCGCCTACGTCATGGACCTCACGGAGACGCCCGGCGGGGCGTGGGCAGGGCAGCTGACGCAGGTCATCGACTCCACGCTCACGTCCGCGTTCCGGGTCCAGGTGCGTCTAGCGAACACCGCCACCTCGGCGGTCGGGGCGACGGTGCTGCGCGGCACGCTTGCCGACTGCGGATCGTGATCGGGATGGGCTCGAAGCCGGCCCAGCGCTCCACCGGGCGCTAAGCGCCTTCAGTGCGCGTCATCGCTAGGGTGGGATCAAGGGGCTGTCCCCAACGGATGGCGAAGAGCCGCCCGGGGGGCAGCCCCTTGCGTAGTGAACACGCCGTCATCCTCCAGCGCGTTCCCAAAAACGCAGGTTGTCGCCAGCGCGCTGGCGGCGAAGCGCAGCCCAAAGCCGAGGAAGAGGAGTCCAGAACCCTGGCCGAGGGTCCCGGCGCCGCGACTGGTCTCTGGACATCCGTGGGGCGGTACGTACCTGACCCTCCGCAGGACGGTCCAGTTGGCCCATTGCGGCCGAATCATGTACGCGTAAAGTCACACTTAACGAGGTGAGGCAGTGCGCGGAATCAACCACGTTCGGCTGCGCGAAGTGCGCGAGCAGCGCAAAATCAGCCTGCGCCAGCTGGCGGCCCAGGTGGGCATGTCTGCCGCGCTGATAAGCCAGGTTGAACGTGGCGTCACAGCTCCCAGTCTCGAGACGCTGCGCAAGTTGGCCCAGGCCCTGGATGAGCCGCTCTTCAATCTGCTCGACGAGCCCGAAGAGCGGCGCGTCGCCGTGGTCAGGCGGGAGCGTCGGCTGCGTCTCCTGCCGCCTGATGGCGCGGTGGCCTACGCGCGCATCTCCCCCGGGTTCGGTCGCCTCGAGGTGCTGGA
Source organism: Bacillota bacterium (assembly GCA_021793315.1). Lineage (GTDB taxonomy): Bacteria > Bacillota > Sulfobacillia > JAJZYS01 > JAJYTV01 > JAJZQO01. Next base: position 4,333 of record JAJYSZ010000132.1, read on the forward strand.
AGGCGTCCTGCAGCCGGGCGACTCCTCGTCGCCCGCCCCTTGGGGCCACCCCTCGGAGGAGTGCGCCGTGGTGCTCGAGGGCGACCTCAACGTCTTGGTGGAGGGAGAGGTCCACTCCCTCTCCGCCGGAGACAGTATCTACTTCGATTCTCGTCTGCCGCATCTCTACCGCAACGACAGCCAGCATAGAACGGTCTACATCGTCGCGATCACCCCACCGAGCTACTAGCAATTTTTCGAGGAAAGGGGCTTGCCAATGGCTCTCACGGCCAACGAGGCACTGTCGCCTGATGCGTTCCGCTCGCACTTTCCGATTTTCGAAGACAAGGCACACCTTTGCAGCTGCAGCGAAGGGGCGCTCTCGGATCGCGTGATTGTGGCGATGTCGGAGTTCATGACCAGTTGGCGGGTGCATGGTGCGCCATGGCACGAGTGGATGGACAGCGTGGATGTTGCGCGCGGCCGCTTCGCCAAGCTGATCCACGCCGAGCCCAAGGACATTGCCGTCGTCTCCTGCGCCTCCGAGGCGGCCTACCACGTCGCGTCCACGCTCTCCTACGAGAAGAGGGACCGCATCCTCACGAACGACCTCGAGTTTCCCTCCGTGGCGCACGTGTGGCTCGCACAGGGTGGGCGCGGCGCCAAGGTGGACTTCGTAGCGCACCAGGGCGGCGTCATCACCTCCGAGGATTACCTCGCGGCGCTGCGCGAGGACGATGCGCTCGTCTCCGTGCCGCTCGTCTCCTACGCGAACGGCCTCCGCCTCCCTGTGCGCGAGGTCGCCGACGCGGCTCATGCCAAGGGTGCGAGGGTGTTCGTCGACGCGTACCAGGGCGCCGGCGTCATGCCGGCGGATGTGCAGGAGCTCGACTGCGACTATCTCGCGTCCGGCACGCTCAAGTACCTGCTCGGGGCGCCCGGCATCTGCTTCCTCTACGTCCGTCCCGGCCTCGAGCTGCCCGTGGATCCCCCACTTACAGGCTGGTTCGCCCGCAAGGGACCGTTCGCGTTCAACCCGCGCCTGCTCGATTACGCGGACGACGCGCGGCGCTTCCAGACTGGCACTCCGGCGATTCCCGCCGCCTTCGCGGGCGCGGCTGGCCTCTCACTGATTCTGGAGACCGACCCTGGGCGCAACTTGGAGCACGTACTAGGCCTGGGCGACTACCTGCAGGAGGAGTTCCTGCGGGCGGGGGTCGCTCTCTTCTCACCGCGGGAGCGTTCGCGACGCGGCCCGCAGGTCTCGGTGCTGGCGCAGGACGCGGAGGATCTCGGCGCCTTCCTGGCGGAGCGTGGCGTGCTCGTGTCGCCACGCGGGAGCGCGATCCGCATCAGCCTGCACTACTACAACAACCTCGACGACGCCCGTCGAGTCCTGGAGGGGGTGCTCGAGTACCGCAAGGGACACGCGCTCTGACGTTTCCAAGGGTCGCGGATAGGGAATAGAGATTATTCCATGGCCGTGGAGCTTCCCTGAGTCCTCGACACCTCTTGACAGGGGCTGACGCAGGTCCAAAAATGGAAGTATAGACCACGAACGAATGCTCTCTAGATCGG
>JAJYSZ010000133.1 GCA_021793315.1 Bacillota bacterium
ATTGTCCGACCGACCAAGACACGGGCGGGAGAGCGTACTGTACGGCTTGCCTCTGTCGCCCTCGAGGCGTTGCGCACCGAGCTTGCGTGGCAGCAGGAAGCCTCGAAGGCGGTGCGTGACTGGCACCCTGAGGGATGGGTGTTCACGAACTACAAGGGTGCCCCGCTCGACCCGAACAACGTCTCACGGGACTTCCGGACCCTCTGCCGGAAGGCGGGGGTGCGCCCGCTGCCGTTCCATGCACTGCGGCACTCTGCCGTCTCCCTGCAGATTGCAGCCGGGGTTCCCGTAGAGGTCATCAGCAAGCGTATCGGTCACAAGAAGATCAGCATTACGCTCGACATCTATGGCCACTTGCTACCCGACGCGGACAAGGAGGCGGCGGAGAAGCTAGATGAGTTCCTCGCCTCGCGAAAAGCGCCACCGGACGCATGAGGTCATCTTGTGGTGCCATTTCGGTGCCATTCTGCGTGGGATGGCGGTGGTTACTGTGCTATCTTCTGCCACTTCGAAGTTATCGAGAAGTCTACGAGAACCGCTCTGGGAGCGGTTCTCGTGAAACAACCTGCTGCGTTGTCATCGCTAGCGAAAATTGTCCTGACATAGTTGACATGCATGAGGTCGGGGGTTCGAGTCCCTCATCGCCCACCAAACTTGACAGTTGCATCGCAAGGCGCACCCCCCGGAGTGATTCGGGGGGTGCGCGTTGTTCGGAATTGGAGTGCGCAGATCCCACGAGCTCCCGGGTCCGCTAGGGCGTTCCTTTGCGGTCGGCGGGCCTCCTAATCACATCTTCACCACGCAGGATTTGCCAGGCGTGATTTTCGGGGAATTTCCAGATCCTGAGCAAGGATTTAGGGTTGCGCAGGTAGAAGAAGCGGTGCATGGACCGAGAACTGCAAGCGATGCTGGACCGCCTTCTGGTCGGTGCCGACTCGTACGAAGTCGGCATCGGCGTGGTCGTCCGCGAGTTTCTCGGTCGGATGCAGTTTGTGGAGACGTTGAACGAGCTTTTGCCGTGGGATGAGAAGCAGTGCGCTGTGAGCCCCGGACAGCGGCTCTTGGCGCTGGTGATGGCGTTCGTCGAAGACAGGCGGGCGCTCTTTCGCATCCCGGAAGTCTACGCGCGACGGGATGTGGAACTGCTGCTGGGCGAGGGCGTGCAGCCAGAGCAGCTCAATGACAAGGCGCTCGCGCGGGCGCTCGACAAGCTCCACGCGGCCGACGCGAAGCGCGTGTACAGCACGATCTGCCTGCGGGCGGTGGAAGCATACGGCGTGACCATGCAGAGGCTGCACGCGGACACGACCTCCGTCTCGGTCTACGGGGCGTACGACGGGGAGCCGCACAGCGGTCTAGAGATCACCTACGGGTTCTCGAAAGACCACCGGCCAGACCTCAAGCAGTTCAAGCTGGGCGCCACGGTGACTGAAGATGGCATCCCGATCGCGGGGGACGTCTTCAACGGCAACGAGGCGGACCAGATGTGGAACCAGAAGCTGCTCGACTGGCTGGACGGGTGGCTTTCGCGGGAGAAGCGGGGCGAGACGCTCTTGTGCGCGGACTCCGCGCTGGTGACGACGGACAACCTGGAGCGGCTCTCTTCGGACGGATTCTTGTTCGTCTCCCGGCTGCCGCACTCGTTCGCCTGGGCCGACATCGCCAGGGCCGAAGCCCTGCACGGCCCCGAGGATCTGTGGCAGGACGTCGGACAACTCGCACCGGGCAAGAACAAAGCCCGCTACCGCCTGCGGGAAACGAGCGGCGACATCGGCGGGAGGACCTACCGGCTCATCGTCGTGCACTCCTCAAGCCTTTCCGACCGCAAGGGGCACAGCCTCCTGCACCAGGCGGAGAAGGAGCAGGAGGCGATAGAGCGCACAGGGCGCAAGCTGGAGCGGCAGACCTGGAGCTGCCGCGAGGACGCCGAGGCCGCACTGGGAGAGGCGATCTCTGAGCTTGATCCGCGCTTTTGGGACACCCGCCAGCGGGTCGAGGCAGAAGTTTGGGAGCCGCCGCGCCGCCGCGGCCGGCCGGCAAAGGGCGAGACACGCCCCGAGAGCACGATCGTCTACCGTGCCCACCTCGAACTCGGCCAACGGCGCGACGATGAACTACGGGACGCGCAGCGCTGGCACTCCACCTTCATCCTGATCACGAATGACTGGAAGCGCACCCCCAAGGAACTGTTCATGGCCTACCGCGGCCAAGCGACCGTCGAAGGAGCCTTCCGCTGGCTGAAGGGGCCCGTGCGCACCTCGCCGGTGTTTCTCAAGAAGCCCGAGCGCGTCGAGGCGTTCGGCTACGTCATGCTCATGGCCTACCTCGTGTACGCCCTCGTCCAGCGCGCTGTCCGCAGCGCCCTACCACCCGGCGAGAAGCTGGAGGTGGAGGGACGCAAGACCGACCGCCCCACCGCCCAGGTGGTCCTCGACGTGATCGCCCACGCCAAGGTGCTGCACGTCCAAGTCCCAGGAGAGCGGCTGCGACGTATCCTCCTCGCTCCGTCACCCAAAATTCGTCGCATCATGGAACTCCTCGAGATCCCCGCCGACGCCTTCCTCACGCTGCCCTACCATAATTCCGCCTGATCCGGCGCAAGGGTGGTGAACGTCGGATAGGGATGCCGATTTGGCAACTTACTATCACTTGCGTGAACCCGAAACTCAAGTTCAACTTGCCGAAAGGTAATCTTGAACCTGGCATGGTGTGGATCTTCGAACAGCCAGCCAATGCGAACGCAATGACGCTGCTCCAGGCTATCCAAGCGATAAACCCCACATCACAGTTGAAGATCTCGACCGCTGGTAAACTGCCTGTAGGTGTCGGACGGCTTGGCTTTGCTGGTAAGTTTCATAACCTCCTTTGGTTCCTCGGTGGGAAGACTTCGTGGACGTACATTCACGAGCAGGAGCACGGCAGAGTGCTCGTCTACCTCACAGGACGCGCAGTCTCGACCGCGACTCTAAAGAAGTTCGCGCAAACCATGCATCCGTTGACTCGCTGAACTGCCACCAAGTGGAAGCGGCGCTATTGGTAGCGCCGCCTCTTTTCGGGTCATCCGATTCCAACAAAGTTTGTTAACAGAGGTTTCATGTAACCGTCTGGAGCTTCCTCGGACTAGAGTCGCGCGTGGAGCGTGGGCTCTGTAATCGAACACGGCCTTGAGGGGACGCTCCGAACCGGCATCGAGGTGCGCGCACATCGCCTGGCGGTACTAGATCCCGTCCCGCAGATCGAACACGGCCTTGAGGGGCCGCTCCGAACCGGCATCGAGGTGCGCGCGCATCGCCTGGCGGTACTCGTCCAAGCGGTAGCGGTGCGTAACGAGGCCGGCGGCCGGGGCGGCCCTCTCCGTCGCCAGGTCGCGCAAAGCGATCGCGAAGGTGTGCTCGCCGCCCGCCTCGCGCCCGTATCCGAAGGTCCCGAGAAGCTGCAGTTCGTTCGCCCAGACGAAGGACCAGTCGACCGAGAGCGGGCCCGCGGTGCCGACGAGCACCAATGTCCCTCCCGGCCGCGTGACCCGCAGCGCGTCCCCGAGGCTCTGCGCGCTGCCGACGCAGTCGTAGACGAGGTCGAAGCCGCTGCTGAAGACCGGGCGGCCGAGCAGCGGGCGCAGGAGCTCCGCCCCGACGGCGGCCTGCACCGCGACGGCCGCCCCCTCGTGCCCGTACGCGCGGTCTGCCCCCAGCGCGAGCGCGAAGCGGCGCTGGTGGGGATGGCGGGCGACGACGTGCACCTCCGAGCCCTCCCCGTGCAGTTTCAGGGCGAGCAGCGTCAGGAGCCCCACCGTGCCAGCCCCCAGCACGAGCACCTTCTCGCCCGCTTGCGGCGGGCGGCGCAGCACGGCGTGCAGGGCGATCGCGTAGGGCTCTGCGAGCACCGCGAGCTCGTCGGGCAGCGCGGGGGGAACTTCGTAGAGCTGGCTTTCGTGGGCGAGCATGCGGCGGGAGAAGCCGCCGGGCAGTTGCGCCTGGTATCCGATCAGGGTGCCTGGGCCGATCCCCTTCTGGCTCGAGCGGCGCGCGCAGCGCTGCGTCTGGCCGGCGGCGCAGGCCGGGCAGGGCGGGTCGCCGCGCACGTAGCAGGAGATCACGGGGTCGATGACGACCCTTCGTCCCTGCAGGGGATGGCCATCGGGGCCGACGACATCCGCCAGCACTTCGTGCCCCAGCACTGCGGGGAAGGAGTAGAAGGGGGACTGGGCGGGGCTCGTCTTGCCGCGCACGATCGCGACGTCGGAGCCGCAGATGCCGGAAAGGCGCGGCCTGAGCGTGGCGAACCCCGGTCCCGGCGCCTGCGGCTCAGGGAGGCTGCGCAGGCTGAGCGGACCGGGCGCGCCCCAGAGCACCCAAGGCAGCCGCTTGCCCAGCGCCTGTCCGAGCAGGAAGCGGGGGATCGAGACGCGGTAGAGAACCGCCTTGCCCCTGCCCATCAGGACATGGGGACCTGCGGGATGATCTTGCCGTCGACGCGCTCCATGATGTCGTCGAGGTCGTGGCCCGTGATGGTCATACCGTGGTTTCTGAGACCGATCACGGCTTGCGACGGGTCGTCGGCCTGCCGCACCAGCGTCGCCACCGAGGTGGCGAGCTCCAGGGTGCCGCAGGGGTAGTTCACTTCCGTCGAGGCGATGCCGTCCATCCAGGCGTGCACATGGATGATCGCGCCCACATTCGGGTGATCGCGGTAGATCATGTGGTGCTCGATCGCGTCGACCGAGACGCGCCGCGGCCGGATGTCGGGCGGGACGGAGAGGCGCATCGCCCGCTGGCCGTCGTCGTAGTCCTTGACCATGAGGATGTCGCGCCCGACCTCCTCGAGCTTCGCCTTGTTGACGCCGCTGCCCGACATCCAGAAGCGGCGGTCGTCGCGGCGCTGGCTGAGGTTGCCGTACGAGAGCCCGCCGAGCTGGTAGAGGTGCTGCAGGTGGCGGAAGTCATCCGGTGGCAGGATCTCCTGGATCGGGAACGGCGCGGGCAGGAGGTTCCAGCGGTCAAGCGTCTCGCCGGCCCGGCGCAGCTGGCGGGTCGCCGTGTCGCCGGCCCACAGGTCCTGTTCGAGGTCCTGGTCGAAGACGTTGTCGACGATCAGGTGAGAGGTCGCAAGCGGAGTGAGCCGCCGAACCACCTCCGCGACGTGCTCCGGCGCGTCGTAGGGGGGCTTGATCGGGTAGTAGCCGCGCTCGAGCGTGAGGAAATAGGTCTTCGGGCGGCGCGTGTCGCCGACGACGGCGAACAGGAGGTTCGCGAGCGAGCGGACGAGGTAGGGGTATGCGGTGCGCAGGAAGTCCTCCGGCTCCTCCGGCAGGCGCAGCAGCGCGACGATGTAGGTCGCCTGCGCATGGCGCCGGAACGGGCGTGCCTTCTCCCGGTCGACATGGGAGAAGACGAGCTTCGTTCCTGGCTGGGCCTGCGTCTCACGGTGACCCTGCGCAGTCATCGCCTGGCCGAGACGGTGTGAGAAGGAAGCGATGCATCGATCTTCCGGCGCGCCGTAAAAGGCGAACTCCATCTTGCTCCTCCTACCCCAGAAGTCTGCCAATTCCACGGCGCATTCTATTCCCCGGATCCGCGATTCTGCGCCGTCGTTGACGAAATGAGGCGGGGGTCGTTAGGATGGAAGCCAAGGACCGATAGGACCTCATAGGATGGTCCATCCGGAGCAGATCTCGGCGCGTGGCCCACAGGGCCTGCGCCAAGAGGTGCGCAGACGGAGGGATGGCGGGTGAGCGAGGAGCGCCTGGCCGCGTTCGAAGCGAAGATCGCCAGAGGGGAACTGATCGAGGCGGGAGACTGGATGCCGCACGCCTATCGGGGGCTG
>JAJYSZ010000134.1 GCA_021793315.1 Bacillota bacterium
TGGATCGTCGTGTACGTCACCGGGCGCAGAGCCGAGGCGGAGCGCATCCGGACCATGCTCGACCGCGAGGGGTTTCTTGCGGAGGTGCGTGGAGAGAGCGTCTACGAGGTCGTGGTGCCCGAGGCGGAGGCCAGCGACGCACAGGAGGTCATCCACCGGGTCTGAGACGAGACGAGGGCGGCCGCCCGCTTGGCGGCCGCCCTCGTCTCGTCTTCAGGACCAGGCGTAGCCGAGTCCCACGCGTCCTTGCACGATGTCGCGGATGCCGCCCGGCGGAGGCGGGGCGTTGCCGGCCGCGAAGATGGCGGCCGCATGACCGTGGAGCGGATCGAAGCCGAGCCCGACGGCCCCCTGGGTCTCGGCGGCCGCCCAGATGGGCCCGAGGGCGGGCACGGCGGCGAGCAGGCTGTCCTTGACCTCCCCGGCGGCGACCGACAGGCGCGGATCTTGGGGCCCGTCCCATGTGGCGTCGGGCTGCGGCGGCAGCTGGCTGAGCCACGCGCCGAGCAGCTGGCCGGGCGGTTCGGCCGGGGACCAGCCCAGGCTCATGGCCTCAGACCACAGCGTCAGGTCGCGGCGGGCGGGCTCGAGGCCGGCGCTGCGGGCCGCAGCCAGCGCGCCGAGCAATGCCGCGCCGCGGGCCGCATAGAACCTGCGCGGCTCGGGGCAGTGCAGGGTGGCGCGCAGCGGCATGGCGATGCCGAGCAGGCGGAGCATGTAGGCCGCGCCCGCGGCCGCCTCGCGCGAACCCTGCGCAGCGAAGGCGCCGGGCAGCCCGGCGGATGGCGTGACGCGCACAAGCATGTCGACCTGCGCGAAAAGCGCAAGGCCGGGCTTGTCGCCGTCGGGCGGCCGAAGAAAGCCCCATGGTGCGGAGCCACGTGCGCTGGCGATCGTTAACCCATGCATCGACAAGAGAGACTAGCTCCTCGCTGGAAAGGCATGCCGCTAGCATAGCGAAGGCGGGGTCGCGTGGCAAACCGCTTCGGCCGTCAGGGATGGAGCCGTCGCCGCGACCGTGTTATCATGAACGGCGAGCCGAAGTGGCGGAATGGCAGACGCGCCGCACTCAAAATGCGGTGGGCAATCCCCGTGTGGGTTCGAGTCCCACCTTCGGCACCAGTTTTCGCGAGGCGGAGGCAGCTGCCTCCGCCTCCTTTTGCGGCAGGGCCCGCATGCAAAGAACGCGAATGTCGGCTCGGTGCGCGAGCAGAAAGGGGACCGACTTGTGAGCGAGCGTCTTCTCGCGATCGACGGCATGAGCCTCCTGAACCGCGCCTTCCATGCCCTGCCGCCGCTCACCGCGCCGGATGGCACGCCGACAGGCGCGATCCACGGCTTCTTCCTGACGTTCATGAAGTGGTACGACGCGTATAAGCCGACGCATGTCGCGATCGCGTTCGATCGCCCCGGCGGCACGTTCCGCCACCAGCAGTTCGAGCGCTACAAGGCGCATCGCAAAGAGGCCGATCCGGCGCTTCTGCGCCAGTTTCCCCTGGCGGAGGATCTGCTCGGCCAGATGGGGATCAAGGTGATCGGGATCCAGGGTTTCGAGGCCGACGACGTGCTCGGCACGATCAGCGAGCGCTTCTCCGCAACATTGCCGGTCACCGTGATCTCCGGCGACCGAGACCTGCTGCAGCTGGTCGGCGGGCGCTGCGAGATCGTCCTGATGCGGGCTCTGGACGGCACCAAGCGCTACGACCCGCAGACCGTCCACCAGGATTTCGGCATCACGCCCGAGCAGGTCCCGGACTGGAAGGGCCTGATGGGCGACGCCTCGGACGGCATTCCGGGCGTACCGGGCATCGGCGAGAAGACGGCCGTGCGCCTCCTGCAGATCGCGCCGACGCTCGAGCAGCTGCTTGCCGACACCTCACGCGTCACCCCGCCGCGCATCCGGGATCTTCTGGAGACCTACCGCGAGCAGGCGCTCTTTTCGAAGAATCTCGCGACGATCGTGCGCGATGTCCCCCTCGGCCGCGAGCTCGAGGATCTGCGCTGGTCGCCGGCGGGGGTCAGCATGGAGGTGCGCCGGCACCTGGCCGACCTTGGCCTGCGCAACCTGGCGGCGCGCCTGCCTGCGGGCGAGGAGACCGTGGAGGTACCAAGCGAGGCCAGCGCGAGCGAAGAGCTCGCGGAAGGCTACACCGGCGGCGGCCCCTTGGCTCTGGCGGCGGGGCAGGACGGCCTCGCTTTGAGCGATCGGGACGGCCACGCCGCCCGCCTGGCCTGGGAGGACCCACGCGTCGAGGCGGCGCTGCAGGGGCAGCATGAGGTGGCGGTGCACGGCGTCAAGCGCCTTTTGCACGAACTGGCGGCGCGGGGCCTCGCTGCGCCGCCGAAGTGGTACGACACGCAGCTCTGCGCCTACCTCGTGAACCCGCAATTCGGCGTGCAGAGCGCAACGCAGGTGCTGCAGGGCCTCTTCGGCGAGACACCCGCCGAGGGCGACCCGATCGCGGTGGCCGCCGAAGCCACGTGGCGGCTGGCCGCCCGGCTGCCGGACGCCGTCCGCGAGCAGGGCGTCGATGAGCTCTACCGCGAGATGGAGGCGCCGCTCGCCCAGGTGCTCTTCCGCATGGAGCGCCACGGCGTGCAGGTGGACAAGGGCGAGCTCGATCGCTACGGCGCAGAGTTGCGCCAGGCGCTCGCGGAAATCGCCCAGGAACTCGAGGCGCTCGCGGGCTACAGCTTCAACGTCAACTCGACACCGCAGCTGCGGGACCTGCTGTTCGGCAAGCTCCAGCTGCCGATCCTGAAGCGTACCAAGACAGGGCCGTCGACGGACGCCGAGGTGCTGGAGCAGCTGGCGGGCCAGCACCCGATCGTCCAGAAGATTCTCGATCACCGCCAGGTGCAGAAGCTCCTCTCGACCTACGTCGACGGTCTCACGCCGCTGATCGGGCCGGACGGGCGCGTGCACACGACGTTCCAGCAGACGCTGACCGCCACCGGGCGCCTCTCGAGCGAGGGGCCGAACCTGCAGAACATCCCGGTGCGGTTCGAACTCGGCCGCCGGCTGCGCCGGGCCTTTGTGCCATCCGGGGAGGGGCTTTCGTTCCTCGCGGCGGACTATTCGCAGATCGAGCTCAGAATCCTGGCGCACCTCAGCGGCGACCCCGCCATGTTGGACGCGTTCCGCAGCGGCGACGACATCCACCGGCGTACCGCCGCCGAGGTGTTCGGCGTCGGGCTCGCGGAGGTCACGCCGGAGCAGCGCCGGCAGGCCAAGGCCGTCAACTTCGGCATCGTCTACGGCATCTCGGACTATGGCCTGGCGCGCGACACCGGTTCCAGCAGGGCGGAGGCCGGGGAATTCATCCGCCGGTACTTTCAGCGCTACGCCCAGGTGAAGGAATATCTCGACGCCGTCATCGAGTCCGCCAGGCAGAAGGGCTACGTCACGACGATGTTCGGCCGGCGGCGCTATCTGCCCGAGATCCGCAGCCGCAACCACCAGCAGCGGAGCTTCGCCGAGCGGACGGCCATGAACACGCCGATCCAGGGCACGGCGGCGGACCTCATCAAGCGCGCGATGGTCGCGCTGGCGCGGCAGATCGAGGCGGAGCCCGCGACCGCCCTCCTGCTGCAGGTGCATGACGAACTGATCCTGGAAGCGCCCGAGGATCGCCTTGGCCATCTGGGCGGACTGGTGCGCCAAGCGATGGCGGGCGCGGCGGATCTCCTCGTGCCGCTCGTCGTCGACGTCAAGCGCGGGCCCAACTGGTACGACCTCGAGCCGATGCGCGATGCCTGAACTGCCGGAAGTCGAGACGGTGCGCCTGACCCTGCTCGAGGGTGGGCTTCGCGGCCTTGCGATCCGCGGCGTGCGGGTGGTGCACCCTGGTGCGGTGCACTGGCCCGACCCCATGCGCTTTGCGCAGGAGATCGCCGGACGGCGGATCGAGGGGCTAGGCCGGCGCGGCAAGTTTCTGCTGGTCGACCTCGGCGCCCGCACGCTTGTCTGCCATCTCCGCATGACGGGCCGCCTTTGGCTGAGTGCTGCCGAGGAGCCGCCCCTCAGCCACACACATGTCGTGTTCGAGCTCTCCGATGGGCGGGAACTCCGCTTTCGCGACGTGCGCCGCTTCGGCGGTTTCCACCTGCTCGAGCGGGACGGCAGCATGGCCCCGGCCCTGCTCGACCGCCTCGGCCCCGAGCCGACCGACCTGTCCGCGCAGGCCTTCGCGAGCGGCTGTGCCAGGCATCGGCGCAGTCCCGTAAAGTCTCTGCTGCTGGACCAGGAGTTTGTCGCGGGACTTGGCAACATCTATGCGGATGAAGCCCTCCATCGCGCAGGGGTGCACCCCGTACGCACATGTGGTAGTCTCTCGAAGCAGGAGCAGAGGGCCATCCGCCTCGCCATGCGGGCCGTGCTGCGCGATGCCTTGCGCCACCGCGGCACGACCTTCCTCGACTTCCGGGACGGAACCGGCGAGCCCGGTGCGTTCCAGGAGTTCCTGCAAGTCTACCGTCGCGAGGGCCTGCCTTGCCGCCGCTGCGGTACGCCGATCGCCAAACGGCGCATCGCCGGGCGCGGCACCCATTTCTGTCCACGCTGCCAGCCAGAAGGGGAGTAGACCCGTTGCAGTATTGCACGCTTGCCTACGACGACGAGCACCAGGCCCGCGAGGACTACGACCGCGTCGCAAACAAGAACCACATCACCGGCGAGATCTCCCTGCGGCATCACGAAGGGCGCTGGTTCCTGGAGATCGGCTCGGAGCGCGATCTCGGCGACGCTTTCTTCGGCCGCCTCAGCGGCGAGCGCCTCTAGGATCGGGAGGAGTTCAGGGCGCATGCGGCTGATAGGTCTGACGGGCGGCATCGCCACGGGCAAGAGCACCGTGGCGGAGATTCTCAGAAGCCTGGGTGCCGCCGTGATCGATGCGGACGTCCTGGCGCACGAGGTGACGGCGCGGGGAACCCCGGCCATCGAGGCGATCGCCGCCGGTCTGGGGCCAGAGTTCGTACGTCCCGACGGCAGCCTCGACCGCCCGCGCCTCGCGGAGCGCGTCTTTGCCGATCGGGCGTTGCTGGAGCGCCTGAATGCCATCGTCCACCCGCGGGTGCGCGATCGGATGGCGGAGCGCGTCCGGGAACTGGCCGCGGCCGGAGCGCCGGTGATCGTGCTCGATGTGCCGCTGCTGCTCGAGTCTCGCCAGGCCTACGACGTGGACGCCGTCTGGCTTGTCTACGCACCGGAGCCCCTGCAGATCGAACGCTTGATGGCGCGCAACGCTCTCAGCCGCGAGCAGGCCGAACTCAGGGTGCGGGCGCAGATGCCGATCGAGGAGAAGCGCCGGCTGGCGGATGTGGTGATCGACAACACCCAGGACCGCGACGCCCTGCGGGCGCAGGTGGAGGCGCTCTACCGGGCGCTGCTGCCGTCGTGAACGGCGGCAGGCGCCGCCATGCCCTGCTTGCGTTCATGGCGCTTTTCGCCGTCCTGTTGCCCTGGCTGGGTGAGGTCTACTATCCCTGGCCGTACCAGCAGGTATTCCTGACGGCCGCGAGGCGGTATAGGCTGTCGCCCTATCTGCTCGCCGCGGTGGCGCGCAGCGAGAGCCGCTTCGATCCTTTTGCGACGTCGCGCCGTGGAGCCGTCGGCATGATGCAGGTGATGCCGAAGACCGGCCAGTACGTTGCGCACACCGGCTCTGGCCAAGCGGTGCCAACGCTGCGCCGCCCCGGCGACAGCGTCGACATCGGTGCCCGCTACCTCAGGGAGCTGATGGCGGAGTTCTCGTCGCAGGCCGCGGCACTTGCCGCCTACAACGGCGGCGAGG
>JAJYSZ010000135.1 GCA_021793315.1 Bacillota bacterium
GCCGCTGCTCCGCCATGAAGGCGTCCATCGGCTTCGCGCCCCAGACGATGTAGTTGGCGTCGTTGTTCGTTCGGCGCCAGAGGTCCAGCAGCGCTTCCGTCGAGTAGCCGATCCCGCGTCCGAATGACATGTCGTACCACATCGGGACGCCGCCAAAGCGCACCCCGCCGATCTCGAGGACATCCCCGTCCAGAAGGCGCACGCCGGGGATCTCTCGGAGCATCGCCTGAAGCTCAGCGACGCGCTCCCAGGAGCCCTCGTAGGTGCGCGGGTTAACGTAGAGGTCGTGGTTGCCGATCACGACGAGGATGTGTTTGTAGCCGCCGATCTCGCGCAGGGAGCGGAGCACTTGCATGTTCTGCTCGTTGTGGTGCCCGAGGTCGCCCGCGATGATCAGCACCTCGGACGGCTCCTCCGGCAGAATGGCTCGGACGAAGCCGGGAGCGTCGATGTTGTAGAAATCGAAGTGGAGGTCGGAAACGACGTCGATCTGCATGTGCTTGTCCTTTCGCGGCGGGCCCTACGCGATGTGCCGCCTGGGCATCCGCCACGTAACCACACCGCACCGCTCCAGCTCGCCGAACTTGATCGCGAGGAACGTCTGCCTGCGGTCGTTCTCCCTCGAGACATATCGCAGGCTGCCTTGTGCGATGGCCCGGAGCATCGCAACCGTGTCGACAGCGATCGCGTCGAGGAACGCATCCTTCTGTCCGTCGAAGTAGCCGTAGACGAACAGGCCGGCATTGATCTTGTAGAGTTCCGCCGGTTTGCCGCCGGCACTGTTGGTATACCATTCGGTCAGTGTGATGTCCTGGTTGGGCGCATATCGCGGGCTGCGGAACCTCTCTTGAACGGTGAACTTGAGAGGACTGCGCAGGCCGTCCACAGCGACATGGACGACGCGATCCACGCCCATCTCCGCATCGAGAATGCGCGAGTGTTCTGAGTCGGGTTTGTGGATGGCCTCGAAAGACAGTGCCGACTGCGGCACGCCGAAGAGCGCTGGGTAGATCAGTCGCTGAGCGGCGATGTGCGCCGTCTCGGAGTCGGCGGCCCGCGCCTCATACAAATATGGCGCGGAGACTGTCGTCTTCAGACGACAGAGGAAGCGCCACTCCCTCCCTTCTCCAGGTGAATCCGCCCGCACGGGCCAGCAGCCGCACCTGCCTCAGGCCGAACTGCGCGATGCGCTCGCCGTCAGGCCCAGCGACGCCGACCTTCGGCGTCCTCGGCGTCGGCAGTCCGCAGACCCAGCCGCGCAGCCTGCCTTTGCGCGCCGTCACCTCCACCCAGTCACCCTTGCGGAAGAACGTCCCGTTCGACGTGCCGCCATACGGTGGCCGCATGCCGCCCTTCTGCGGCTTCTGCTTGTGCAGCGAGCGCCGCTCTGCGCGCAGCGCCGTGAACACGTAAAACGGTGGGTTGCCGAAGGCGCACCCTGTTGTCCCCATGAGCATCGCCACGGCGTCGACGGCCTGGGCCTCGAACACCTCGGGTCGGTTGGGGCCATGGATCTTCGCGAGCCCGAACTGCTGCCGCCAGGCCGCCGTGTCCTTCGACTCCACCACCGTCACCGGTGCCAGCTTCTGCATCTCCAGAAGCGTCACGGTCTTGCCGATCTCGGCGGTGGAGAAGTGTTTCGCGTTCTTCCCGATCTTCGGGTGGTGGCGCACGTTCTCGACGACGATCCGGTGGATGGGGTAGATCTTGCACAGTTCGCGGACGGACTTGAGCCGCGCCTGCACTTTCGAAAGCTGGCTTGGCGCGATCCAGTAGCGCCTGCCGTGACGGCGGTTGTTGAAGCGCTTCGGCCGACGCGGCGTCTTGCGAAATCGCCGTGCGCGGCGCAGCGCCCGCCGCGTCTCCATTTTCTTGTGTGTCTGGTCCGGCAGGTTGACCTGCGCCGTGGCCTCGATCTGGAGGTGTGAGGCGACTGCGACCCCCTCGTGCTTCGAGCCGGGATCGAGCGCGAGCGCCATCGGCTGCGTCGCCGTGCCGACCGGAATGAGCATCTGGATGTAGAAGAGCCCCAGCTTGTTGCGTCGGGGCTTCGCAACACCGTCGCGCAGCATGACGCGCGCGTGCGCGGGCGTCGTCGGCATGAGCGGCGTGCCGTCCATGGCGACGACCGGAACCCGAGGTTGCAGAGCCAATTGGATACGCCTCCCCACACCCTCCCGATGGAGGGCGGTGATTGTCGCCTCGACGTTGCCCCGTAGGCTTAGGCCCGAAGGCCATGGCATTCAGCGGTTTTGCCGCAGTGGTCCGGGCTGGCGAGATACCCTGACGTGCTTTGTTAGCCCACGGGGGCCGCTGCTTGGATAGACAGCAAGGGAAAGGCGTTTGTTGAACACCTTTCCCTTGCTGTCTCCAGGCCATCTAGACAACCCTTGCGATGCTACCGCCGTTGCAAGCCGTCGGTTTTAGCCGACGGTGGTTGACCCTGCCTGCTCCACGCCGTCACCGCGCACCACCTCCGCAACCAACCCCGTGTCCCGCTCCCACCGCGCGACGATCTCCGAGCAGAACTCCGGACTGATCTCACCCATGAGCAGGAGCGCCCAAGCCGCTCGGCAACCAGAAGCGTCGTGCCGGCGCCGCCGAACGGGTCGATCACCATGTCTGCGGGCTTGGTGAAAGTCTCGATGAGCCAGGACATGTACTCCGACGGCTTGCGACCCTCATGGGAGGTCTCGCCCAACGTGGAGAGCTCAATCGTCGCGCGGGAGAAGTCCTGCGCGGCGCGGTGGACGCTGCCCCGTGAGAACAGGGCCGTGTAGATCCAGTTGCCGAAACCAACCGCACCGCGCGCATGGCTGTTGGCGATCCAGGTCGCGAGGCTCCAGTGGTACGGCATCTCCGTGCGCCGGGCGAACTCGAAGATACTTGAGATCCCAGGCGTCACCGCCACGATGTTCGCCACGTCGGCAAGGTAGTCGTGGTCCCAGACGAACTCGTCGTCCCAGACGTCCACACCGGCACCGTACGGGGGATCGGCGAAGGCGAACGCGGCGAGAGGCAGGGCCGAGCGGAACTCCCCGATTGACGTGTCTCCGCAATAGAGCAGGTGGCGTCCGAGACGCCACCACTCGCCGGGGAACACGACCTTCTTCTCGGAACCGGACTTGCCTGAAGCCTGGTCGAGCCCGGCGATCTTCGTGGCGCGCTCCTGCTGTGCGATCTCCCGTACAGCTTTTGTGGCGTGGCTTTTGCCGCCCTCGACGGCTGCGGTGAGGGCCTTGCTGCGCGCCTCGCCGTCCAGCTTCGCGACCTCGCGGGCGACAGGCATTGTCATCTGCCCGGCCTTGATCGCCTCGAAAACCTCGGGAGCCTGCTCCTTGAGACGCGCGGCGTCGGAGATGTAGTGGCTGTTGACCTTGACGCTCCCTGCAATGTGGTCACGGGCTTTGCCTTTCTCCCGTTGTGGAATTCTTTCCACAACGGGAGATTCGGGTCCACGGCGAAGCACGGATACCCTCCGCTCTCTCGCCGCCTCCTGTTCGCGTCGGTAGGCGTCTGCCTCAACTGCGACCGCAGCCCGCTGCTCCGAGGTGAGGTGCCGCCGGTGCAGGTTCTCTGAGAGGACATACTCGAGTGCGTCGATGTCATTCGGCAGGTCGCGATAGCGCGGCTCGACTCCGGCCTCCTCGCAGGCTCGCGCGCGGTGGCGGCCGTCGAGGATCTTAGTCTCGAAGAGAGTGATCGGCTCGATGAGGCCGTTGACGCGAATGTTGGCCAGCAGCGAGGCATAATCGTCGGGTGACATCGACGGAATCAGGTTTGCAATGGGATGGATCTCCAACGGGCAACCCTCCCTTGAACATGCGCGAAGACCGCCAGATAGCTGGCGGTCTTGAGCTCGTTGTGGCGTTGACGCTCCTACTTAATGATCCACTGACGGCTTCGCGTTTGTTGCGCCTAATTGAGCATTAGCCGCAACAAAACCGCCGTTGCGTGTCTCAGAGGGTGCAGCCCTCCGTCTCGCAACGGCGGTTTTCTGTTTCGCCTAACGATTCTCAACCTTTCGCAACGCGGGATCAGGGGAAACATTGCCGCCTAATCGTGCTCTCAGAATCGTAAACCGATTACGTCGCAAAACTGAAACATACCGTTTTCGAACCAGAATCTCAGGACTGTGTGCCCGCGCCAGTCTCCCTCCTGCTGCGCCGAGCCCGACGCCGCCGGTACGCCCGCCAGCCGCCGAACCCCGCTGCGACCACCGCCGCGAACGGCAAGAGCCAAACCACCGCCAGCAGCAAGCGCCCCAGGGCGTAGGTCAGTGTGGAGAGGGCAATGGTGAAGACTCGCCAGATCTGACCCAAGAACCATGTCTTTCCGCCGGGGGAGCTGAGGCTAGGAGCGGCAGCCTGCAGTGTGACGTCGACCGTGGCCATGGCGACCTGGGTGGAAAGCGTCTTCTGTTGGGCCTGCAGCTCTTCGATCTGCGTCCTGGTGCTCTGCAACTGCTCTTCGACCTTCAGCATGTCCCCAACGGTCTTGGCTTGGTGAAGGAACGTGAGGAGCTGAGCCTCCTCGGCCTGGAGCACTTGCAGGCGGGCCTTGACGTCCACCACCTGCTGCGTGACGTCACTGCCGCTCTGGCCCGCGCTGTCGACGTGCCCCAAACGCGAAACGGCATCGAGAAACGCGGAGAGATCTGCCACCGGGACCCGGACCTCGATGTTCGCGGCGCTCTTGTCGGAGTAGTTCGTGAGGTTGGACTGTACCGGGTAGCCGCCGCTCTGCTGCACGAGCTGTAGGACGTTCTGGTATGCCCTTCCAACATCCTGCACCGAGATCTGGACGTTGGCTCGCCGGACGATTTGCCGACCCTGCAATAGGTCCACGGAGCCAGCGCCTGTCCTGTTGCCGACGCCGGCGGGAGCGGATGGAGCGGCGGCATGCACCGGCATTGCGGACTTCTGGGCGAACGACGCTGTGGCGGCAGACGAGCTCGTGCCACTCGCCTGCATGGGAAGCACTATGGGTTGCCCCAGGGAGAGCGGCACGGCTATAATCGCCGCCAGCACCACCACCAGCACGATACCCGTCACCAGGAAGAGGTGTCGGCGCAACCTCGAAAGCCAAAGTGTGCCGTTCAGACTCAGCATCGCTAGCACCTGCCTCGCAAGCCGATTTTTCACAAGATAACCATGGATAGCGCGACAGTACCGACGCGCCCACGAGAATGGCGTTGCGTGCAGCCTGCTACCGTAGTGGTCTATTGTCCACTCCCCGTAACCGTAGTCATCGAAGTCGCCGAAGCTATCGGGGTGCTCGCAACGATATTGTGATAGTACTTCCTAAATCTGTTGATCTATCCGTGTACCAGGGCGACCGTTACTGTGATGGTGAGAACCGCAACCGCAACCCCGACGAGTCAGAGAAGGATGCTCACCTTAACTCCAAACTCGCCCACCGTCCGGTTGAGCGTGGAGAGACTTCTGACGACTTCCGAAGACACCAGCACGTGTATCCCTCCTGTTCTTGCTCGCATGATAGCACGCTACGCGCAGTCTCCCTAAGATCCTGTCGCCTCAACCTGACACGGCTGCGGCGCGCACCAGCAGGCGAGGTCCCGCCCGGCCAGCTCCCCGAGCCGGGCCATGAGCCGCTCGTTGCGCAGGAGATACTCCTCGTAGCGCCGGATGACCTCTGCCCGGTCTCCGTCGCGCCCGATGCGGAACGGGTTGCCCCAGACGCTGGGCCTCCCGACGTACGCAGCACCCGAGCAGTCGTCGGTGCTCCGGTTGAGCACGCGCGGCATGCGCCCCGCCTCGACCGTCATGCCT
>JAJYSZ010000036.1 GCA_021793315.1 Bacillota bacterium
GGCCTGCTGGTGCAGCCCCTGGACTTCAAATCCAGCCGGCGGGCTTTACGGTCCGCGGTGGGTTCGATTCCCACCTGCTCCCGCCAAATGAGACCGTGGCACGCGGGCGGCGTCGGCTGCCCGCATGTTGTTTCTGGATGTAGTGGGGAGGAACCCTGAGACAATGGAGCAGCCTGCGCGGCATTCGGCATGGCGCCTGTTGCGGCAGTACTTCCTGACGGGTCTTGTGGCACTGCTGCCACTTGCGGTAACGCTGTATATAGGTTACAGAATCTTCACGATGTTCGACGCCCTGGGGCGCATGTTGGGTGTCAAGGTGCCGGGCTTCGGGCTGCTTGTCACCCTCGTATTGATCACCCTGTTCGGACTCCTTGTCTCGAACTTCCTTGGCCAGCAGTTCGTTGGCCTGTACGAGTGGATTTTTGCGCGCGTTCCGGTGCTGCGCACCGTGTACGATGCGGTGAAGCAGTTGGTCAACACGTTCTCCGACCACAGCGGCGGCACGTTCCAGAGCGTTGTGCTGGTCCCGTACGGCGGCGGTGGGGGACGCTCCTTCGGGTTTGTCGCGCGCAATCCGACAGAAGACGGCAAAGTGGCCGTTTTCGTACCGTTCTCGCCGCCGACGGGCGGCCTCCTGGTGCTCTATGCGCCCGAGGATGTCGAGAAGGTCGACTATACGGTGGAGGAAGCCATGAAGGTCGTGCTGTCCGGCGGCATGCTGTTGCCTGCGGGCAACGGCAACGAGCAGCCGATCGAGCTCGAAAGCAAGGAGCGTGGGCTTGAGTGATTACGAGAGATCAGGTCATGGAGCGACTCGCAACGGTGATGGATCCGGAGATCCACAAGCCGATCACGGAACTTGGCATGGTCGCATCCGTCGATGTGGAAGGTGCCAAGGTCCGCTGCACCATCAAGCTGACGGTGGCCGGCTGCCCTTTGAGCACGCGCATCGAGGACGACGTCCGGCGTGCGGTCGGCGCCATTCCAGGCGTCCAGGACGTTGCCGTGCTGCTCGACGTGATGACGCCGCAGGAGCGCGAGGACCTCGCGAACCGTTTGCGACCGCGCCACGTCTCGACGATCACCAGGAAGGACTCCACCGTGCGCGTCCTGATCTGCGGTTCGGGGAAGGGCGGCGTCGGCAAGTCCACCGTGACGGTGAACGTGGCGGCTGCACTGCAGCGTATGGGACGAGCCGTCGGCGTTCTCGACGCGGACGTCTATGGCTTCTCCGTCTCACGCATGCTCGCAGCGCGCCAGCAGCCGGTGGTGCTCGGCGATGGTGTGATTGTGCCGATTGACGTGCACGACGTCCGGGTGATTTCGATGGGCATGCTGGTGGACGAGAACACCCCGGTGATGTGGCGCGGTCCGATGCTGCACAAACTGGTGGACCAGTTCCTGAACGAGGTCGCCTGGGGCGAACTCGACTACCTGGTGATCGACGCGCCTCCGGGAACCGGCGACGTCGCCATCTCGCTCTCGCAGGAACTGCCGCGGGCCAGAGTGCTGCTGGTCACGACGCCGCAGGAGGCAGCGGCCAGAGTCGCGGGCCGCGTTGCCCAGATGGCGGGCAAGGTCGGCCAGGAAGTCATCGGTATCGTCGAGAACATGGCCTACTTCCGTTGCCCGAACTGCGGCGAAGCGCACGACATCTTCGGGCGGGGAGGGGCACAGCGCCTGGCCCGTGACCTTCACGTGCCGCTGCTCGGCCACGTGCCCATCGATCCGGCCCTGCCGACCGGAGGCGACATGGGAGAGCCGATCGTCTGGAGCGATCCCGAGTCGGAGACCGCGCAGGTGTTCGTGGAGGTTGCAAAGGCCGTCGACAAGGCCACCTGGTAGACTGGGAATCCCGTCAAGGGGCCGGGCGAACGCCCGGCCCCTTGACGTTCTGGTTCGCGTGACCACTCCTGGCTGGGCAAACTGCTGTAAAATGCATGCTAACCTTGGCCCGCGGGGGACTCTGGGCAGGGACGGATGGCCCACGGCGGCCGGACCATCCGGACCATCTGGTGTCCAACGGTTTGACGCGTACTAGGCCACCAGATAGAATTGGTTGCGTATTTTGGCCTAGTCCTCATGGAGTGCTAAATGGGGGGAACCGAGGCATGCGATGCCGGATCTGCGGGCACGAAACAGGCAACGACACAGATCTTTGCCAAGACTGCGTCGAGCGCGCCTCCGATCGCAAGGAGGTCAGCCGTCGGCGTTTCCTCGGCTGGGGAGCGGTCGCGGTAGGGGGTCTCGTGGGTGTCGGCTATCTCGGTGCTGCCCTACGACTGCTTTACCCGTCGTCCAGTGGTTCGGCGAAGCTGCAGGACATCGGCGCCGTGAGTAATTTTCCCGTCGGACAGTACATCCTGACTTCGTACACCGGTGACGGATATGACGATGGTGTTTATGTGATGAATCAGGGTGGGGGTACGTTCATCGCGCTCGACTTCCACTGCACCCACCTTCAGTGCCCTGTCCAGTGGTTCCAGTCATTGGAGAAGTTCATGTGCCCGTGCCATGGCTCCCAATACAACAAGTTGGGCCAGCACATCGCGGGGCCCGCGCCGCGAGGCCTTTTCCATCATGAGATCGCAGTCCAGAACGGGCGCGTGATGCTTGGAGGTCAGATCTCGTGAGTGCGGAAAAGAGGCCCCGTCAGACGGTCATGGACTGGCTCGACGAGCGTGTGGGCATCAAGCCGCAGCTCAACGAACTCCTGTACCACCGCGTTCCCCGCTCAGTAAACCCGCTGGATTTCCTCGGCTTGGCCACGCTCTTCGTGTTCATCAACCAGGCCGTTACCGGCACTCTGCTGGCCATGTTCTACCAGGCGTCGTCGCAGACGGCCTATCAGAGCATCCAGTACATCATGACGAAGGTCCCGCTTGGCTGGGTCATCCGCGACCTGCACTACTGGGGCGCCAATGCCATGGTCGTGCTCGTCGCGGGCCACATGCTGCGCGGGTTCTACGTGGGAGCCTACAAGAAGCCGCGTGAGATCACATGGATCACAGGTGTGGTCCTGCTGTTCATCACCATCCTCTTCGCGTTTACCGGCTACCTGCTGCCCTGGGACCAGCAGTCCTACTGGGCAACGATGGTCGGCACGTGGATGCCCTTCTACACGCCGTTCCTCGGAATCTACATCGCTTACCTCGCACGCGGCGGGGCCTACATCTCCGGTCTCACCCTGACGCGTTTCTACGCGGTGCACATGCTGGTGCTGCCGGCACTTCTCCTCATCTTCTTCGGCATCCACTTCGCGATGGTGCTGAAGAACCAGATGCTCGTAGTGGAAGAAGCTGAGCGCAAGCCGAAGGGCACCAAGGGACTCGTCACCTTCTATCCCTACACGGTCTTCCAGATGACCATGCTGGTGGTTGTCGTTGCGGCGATCCTTCTCTTCCTGGCGCTCTCGTTCCACGCACCACTCCTGGCGCCGGCCGATCCGCTCAACAAAGCGCACTATGCGCCGGTGCCGCTGTGGTTCTTCTACTCCATCTACCAGCTGCTGAAATACATTCCGCCCGCGCTTGACCCGCTCGGGATCATCGGCCTGCCGGCCGCCGCGGTGATCGTGCTCGTCGGACTGCCCTTCTTCGACAAGAACCCCCGGCGCGAACCGCGCCGCCGTCCGTTCGCGATGGGCGTTGCCGGTGTGATCGTTGTCGCGGTCCTCGGCCTGACCTACCTAGGCGCCGAGCAGCAGGGCGTCAGCACGACCGGTGGCACCTCGACTTCGGCCGTGATCGCAAAGCCGACCTTTAGCGCGGACATCGAGCCGATCTTCCAGCAGCACTGCGCGGTCTGCCATGGACCGACCACGAAATCCGGTGGTTTGGACTTGACGTCTTACGCAAGCATTGCGAGCATGAAGGTAGCGACGCCGACGGACTACAAGAAGGCCTTGCTCTGGCAGAAGGTCGAGGGTGTGGCCCAGCCGCGGATGCCGCTCGGCGGACCGTATCTGCCGAAGTCGACAATCCAGACGATCGCCAACTGGATTGCGGAAGGGGCTCCTAACAACTGATGACTGCGGCGCCGGACGAACCTGAAGAGCATCGTGGCCACGAGAGTCACGTCCACAGCGGTGTCGACCGTCGCGACAAGCTGGATCTCCAGCAGCGCCTGAACCGCATCGAGGGGCAGGTGCGCGGCATCCGCCGCATGATCGACGAGGACCGCTACTGCCCCGAAGTGCTGACGCAGATCGCTGCGGTGCGAGCTGCGCTGGACCGGGTAGGTCTCATGCTGCTTGAGGATCATACCCGAGGCTGCATTGTCGACGCCGTGCGCGACGGCCATCCGGACGAGGCCATGACAGAGCTCATGGGGGTCCTGCGCAAGTTCCTGCCGTAAGAGCTCGGGCCTGTGCCGCATGCGGTGCAGGCCCGTGGGAATCCTAGGACGCATGCAAGGAAGGGGGAGGGATCGATGCGGCGCAAGACACGCCTTTGGATCGCGGCTGGAGTCGTCGTCGCCGCGCTTGCCTTCCTCATGGTCAACGGACTGAGGCACTTCACGGAGTACTACCTGACTGTGCCGCAGCTCACGTCGCAGCGTGCGGTGCTTGGGACATCCGAGGTGCGAGTGGCCGGGACGGTCATTGGCAAGACGGTCGTCTACGATCCGCAGCGCGAGTATCTCAGCTTTCTGATGCGGGGTGGCGGCCAGACGGTCCGCGTGGTGTACCGCGGCGTCGAGCCGGACACGTTTGGCTCGCCCGACGTGCAGGCGATCGCTGATGGCAGCCTGCAGTCCGACGGTACCTTTCTAGCCCAGAACCTCCTCCTGAAGTGCCCGTCGCACTATCAGCCCGCCACGCCCCTGCAGGCGGGCGCCAAGCATGCCAAGCAGGGTTAGGCTTTGGGCGGCGGCGGCCGGCCTTGGCCTGTCGTTGCTGTTTGCTCTGCCGGCGTCGGCGTCGACGCCGGCAGAGCCGTTTGCCATGGCTGTGCTCGATCGCGCAGGGGGCAACGCCATCTCGGTTACGGAGACGGTGTCGCAACCCGGCCGTGGCGTGTTCACGATCTGGCCCGGCGCTTATGATGCGAGCGTACCGGCGGGACTTGCAGCGCTGGTGCAAGGGCGGTTTACCGTGCCATCCGGGGTTGGGTCCGCGCAGGTCAAGTTTTACGTGCGCATGCCGCAGAGCGGCCTGACCCTGCGCTGGCCCTTCCCGACCAGGGTGGGCGTGCTCTGGGTCCTCGTAGGCAAGGGACTCAACTTGCCCGTGATCCTCAACCAGAAGTTCTCGCCAGCACCGCCTACCGTCTGGGACGGCAATGACTATTCCGTGTACAGCGCCAAGAACATCGCAAGCGACCTTGTGCTGAACCTCCAGTACCAGAAGCCCACCCAGAGCCCGTGGCAGCGTGTCCTGCCGTGGCTGTGGCTGATCCCGGTCGCGTTGGTGGCCTATCTGCTCTTGCGGCGTCTGCGCTGGCGCGTCCATGCTTGAAGCCAAAGACCTCCGACTGCAGCTGGGTGACCGCCGCGTGCTGCGCGGAGTGTCCTTCAATTTAAAGCCGGGACGCTGCCTTGCCCTGTTCGGGGCCAACGGCGCGGGGAAGACCTCGCTGCTGAGCCTTGTCGCACTGCAGCGCGTCCCGACCATGGGAAGCCTGAGACTGTTTGGCGGGGAGGCTGCGGTGGACAACCTTGCTCTGCGGCGGCGCCTGGGCTACCTTGGGCACGAACCCGGTGTATTTCTTGGTCTCACAGGGTACGAGAACCTGCTGCTCTACGCGCGTCTCTACGGCCTCGGGGATGCCAAGGAGCGCGCGCTGGGGGAGTTGCGCAAGGTGGGGCTCGCACCGTTCCGGCATACGCTCGTCCGCAGCTACTCCGCCGGCATGCGCCAGCGGCTTGGCCTTGCCAGGACGCTGATGCACCGACCAGAGCTTCTGCTGCTTGACGAGCCCCACCAAAGCCTGGACCGCAGAGGACAGGACCTCCTGGACCGCCTCGTGACCGAACACTGCAGGGCAGGAGGAGCGGCACTGCTGGCGACGCACGAGACCGAGCGGGCTCTTGGGCTGGCCACCGACATCATGGTCCTCAGCCGGGGGAGGGTTTCGTATCTCGCCCCGGTGGCTGAGACGCCGCGTGCCACGTTCGAGGAGGCCATGGCTGAAGCGCTCGGAGGCGGAGGACTTTGCTGAAGGCGGCCGTCTGGCTGTTCTGGAAGGATCTCAGCCTGGAACTGCGCGGACGGGAACTTCTCCTGCCGGCTGCAGTCTTTGGTCTCATCATCGCCATGCTCTACGGGTTCGCCTTTGACGGCGGACAGCAGGCGCTGCGACCGATGTTTCCTGGGCTCCTGTGGCTGGGAATCTTCTTTTCGAGCTTCCTTGCCGTCGGGCGGGCCTTCGGCGTGGAGGCGGAGGCCGGCCAGCAGCTTCTGATGGCGCCCATTGACCGCGGCGCCATCTTCCTCGCGAAGCTTGCGCTCAACATCCTCCTGACCCTTATCCTCACGGCTGTGCTTACGCCAGCATTCGCGATGCTCCTCGGGGCACCGCTGCCACGATCGACGGGGCTCTTCATCTGGACCCTTGTGCTCGGCGTCGTCGGATTCGCGGCGGCCGGCAGCGCGATGGGGGCCCTGACGGCGCAGACGCGCTTGCGCGAGCTTCTGCTGCCGGCCCTCCTGCTGCCATTCACGTCCCCCCTGCTCCTGGGCGCGGTGAATGCCACGGCTGCGCTCTACGGGAAGAGTTCGGCGCAGCTCGGCAGTTGGCTCTGGCTGATGGCCGCGTTCGACGGCATCTTCATCCTTGTGCCGCTGCTCCTGTTCGAGTATCTGACGGAGGTGTAGTACTTGCGTTACCTGCGCTGGCTCTCGCTGCCTCTGTGGGTGGTGGGGCTGTACCTAGCGCTGATCTGGGTGCCCGACGTACGCGCGCTAGGGGTTTCGTACCGCATCTTCTACATCCATCTCGGCATGGCGTGGACGGCCCTCCTGGCGATGACAGCGAACTTCGTGCTGTCTTTGCTGGTGCTGGTGCGCCGCAAGGGCAAGGAGGAGACCGATCGCTTCGCCCAGGCATCGGCCGAAATCGGCATTCTCATGACGACGGCCACGCTTGCGTCGGGCATGCTGTGGGCTCGCGTGGCCTGGGGAGCCTTCTGGACCTGGGACCCGCGGCTGACGACGACGGCGATCATGTGGTTCCTTTACATCGGCTATCTCCTGTTGCGCCAGGCCATGGACGACGAGACCAAGCGCCGGGTGTACAGCGCTGTGTACGCGCTCATCGTCTTTATCGATGTCCCGATCGTCTACCTCAGCGTCCAGTGGTGGCGGAGCATCCACCCGGTCGTGTTCACGGAATCGGGCATGAACATCACGCCTCAGATGTTCATCGCCGTGATCGTGTTCTTCTTCGCGACCCTTGTGCTCGCCCTTGATCTCATCTACCTGCGCGCCTTCCAGGACAAGGTGCAGCAGGAGCTCCAAAAGCGCAGGGCCAGACGGCTCGGACGCCTCGGTTACTGAACGGGGGGACTTTCAGGTGGCGGTGGAGAAGCAGTTTCTTGAGTACGTCTTCTTTGCGTACTCGGCGGTGTTTATCCTGATCTTCCTGTTTGTGACCAATGTCTGGCGCCGTACGCGCAGCCTCCAGCAGCAGATCGACGCCATGCGAGACGACGAGGAGCCGGAAGGGGAGTCCTGAGGGCATGAAGGGCCGGCAGATGTGGGGCATGCTCGGGATGCTGCTCCTCCTCGGCGTCCTGCTCGGCGTACAATTCCGCGTCGACCGCGGCGTCCAGGCCGTCGGCCCGGAGAACGTCGGTGACATGGCGGTACTCCTGCTGCGCGCTGAGCAACAGAACCACCAGCTGGCCACGGAACTCTCGGCACTCAAGGCGCAGATCCTGCGGCGCGACCAGGGCGTCGCACGCTACAAGGATCTTGTGCAACAGCTCGACCAGGCGAGGGCGGAGGCCGGACTTACCCCCGTTTCCGGCAAGGGTGTCGAGGTGGTGATGGCCGAGCCGCCGGGCGGTCCCGGCACACAGGGCATCTTCGCCATCCACGACACCGACGTGCTCAGCATCCTGAACGAGCTTCGAGCTGCAGGCGCCTACGCGCTGTCGATCAACAGCCAAAGAGTCGTGGCGACGACCGAGGTGCGCGAGGCTGGCTCCATCTTCTCGATCAACAACACCCCCTCCGCGCCACCGTTCACGATCGTGGCGCTCGGCAACCCGACGACGTTGCGCCAGGCACTTCTCTTGCGCGGCGGGGTTGTCGCCACCCTGCAGGCTGTCGGAATCAGCATCAAGATCCGGACGTCCCAGTCGCTGTCCGTCCCGGCCTACCAGGGCGCGGATCTGCCCTGACATTTACGACATGTGTACCCGGCGGTCCGATCGGGCGCCAGCCCAGGGTCCAGTTGGGCCTAATGGCACCCGCCGCCGGGGGCTTCGTCTTTCTTTCTCCCCTCCCGGTGGTACAATGGACGACGGAG
Source organism: Bacillota bacterium (assembly GCA_021793315.1). Lineage (GTDB taxonomy): Bacteria > Bacillota > Sulfobacillia > JAJZYS01 > JAJYTV01 > JAJZQO01. The sequence goes on from JAJYSZ010000036.1 coordinate 8,475, forward strand.
CGGGACCAATCGGCTGAGACCGTGTTTTGTTTGGGAAGGGATGGTCGGAACATGGCAGAGACTGGCTTCAAGGCAGGCCTCGAAGATGTGGTGGCCGGGACTTCCGATATTTGTTTCATCGATGGGAAAGAGGGCCGACTCGTTTACTCCGGCTATGACATCCACGATCTCGTAAAGCACGGCAGCTTCGAGGAGACGGTCTACCTCCTCTGGCACAATCGTCTACCAAGCAAGGCGGAACTCGAGACCCTCGAGCAGACGCTGACGAGCCAGGCGGCAGTGCCCGAGCCCGTCATCAGCATGCTCGAGGCAATGCCGAAGGGCGCCGAGCCCATGGAGATGCTGCGCACGGCCATTTCGGCGATGTCCGTCTATGACCCGGACGACCACGACCAGAGCTATGACGCTTCGGTCCGCAAGGCCGAGCGGCTTGTGGCCCGCTTCCCAACCCTGGTGGCGGCCATCGGCCGGATCATGCAGGGCGAGAAGCCGATCGCGCCGCGGCCCGGCCTCAACGTGGCGCAGAACTTCCTCTACATGCTGACGGGCAAGGAAGCGGACGAGCGCAACGCCCACCTCTTCGACCTCTGCCTGATCATGCACGCGGACCACGAGCTCAACGCGTCGACCTTCTCCGCCCGCGTCACCGCCGGCACCTTGAGCGACATCTACTCGGCGGTCACGTCTGCGGTCGGCACCCTGAAGGGACCGCTGCATGGCGGTGCCAACGAGCAGGTCATGCGGATGCTGCTCGAGATCGGCGACGTTGCGAAGGCTGAGAGCTGGATCAAGGACGCCCTGGCGCAGAAGAAGAAGATCATGGGCTTTGGCCACCGCGTCTACCGCACCGAGGACCCGCGCGCGACCCACCTGCGTCAGTTCAGCGAGGAGGTCGGCAAGAAGGCTGGCGACACGCGCTGGTACGAGATGTCACGCATCGTCGAGCGGGTGGTGCTGCAGGAGAAGGGTCTCTACCCGAACGTCGACTTCTTCTCGGCCTCGACCTACTACATGATGGGCCTGCCGATCCCCCTATTCACTCCAATCTTCGCTTTGAGCCGGGTCTCCGGCTGGACGGCCCATGTTCTTGAACAGTACCGCAACAACCGCCTCATCCGCCCGCGCGCAGAGTACACTGGACCCGAGCGCCGGGAGTACGTTCCCATCGCAGACCGCTAGCGCCCCGTCGCTCCCCGGTGGGGCTCCTGCCCCGCCGGGGGCGTTCTTTGGAAACAGGAGGGTAGCCGTACATTGAAGAACGCCGAAGGTGAGAAGATCCGCTTCATCGATGGACGCCTCGAGGTGCCCGAGAATCCTGTCCTGCCCTACATTGAAGGCGACGGCACGGGCGTCGACATCTGGCCTCCTTCCCAGGCCGTGTTGGACAGTGCGGTGCGCAAGGCCTACGACGGCAAGCGCAAGATCTCGTGGCTACAGGTCTATGCAGGCGAGGCTGCGTTCGAAAAGTTCGGCTCGTGGATGCCTGACGAGACGCTTGACGCCTTCCGCGAGTACCGCGTGGGAATCAAGGGTCCCTTGACGACCCCGGTCGGTGGCGGCATCCGGTCGCTCAACGTCATGCTGCGGCGCGAACTGGACCTCTACGCTTGCGTGCGTCCTGTGCGGTACTTCGAGGGAGTGCCCTCACCGCTCAAGCACCCGGAGCGCACCAACATGGTGATCTTCCGCGAGAACACCGAGGACGTCTATTCCGGCATCGAATGGCCCGCCGGTACCGAGGAGAACACCCGCCTGGCGCAACTGCTCAAGGAAGTGGGCCGGCCGGTGCGGGAGGGCTCGGGCATCGGCATCAAGCCGATCTCCCCCTTCGGCTCCAAGCGTCTCGTGCGCAAGGCGATCGAGTACGCGATTGATCAGGGTCGCAAGAGCGTCACCCTGGTGCACAAGGGCAACATCATGAAGTACACCGAGGGCGCCTTCCGCGAATGGGGCTACGAGGTGGCCAAGGAGGAGTTCCGCGACCAGATCATCACCTGGCAGGAGATGCAGGAGGCCGGCGGCAAGCAGCCTGAAGGCAAGATCCTGATCCAGGATGTCATCGCGGACAACATGTTCCAGCAGATCCTTCTGCGGCCGCAGCTCTACGACGTGATCGCAACCCCGAACCTCAACGGCGACTACCTCTCCGACGCCCTGGCTGCACAGGTCGGGGGCATTGGCATCGCACCAGGTGCCAACATGGCGGACGGCTACGCAGTGTTCGAGGCGACCCACGGCACGGCGCCCAAGTACGCAGGTCAGGACAAGGTCAACCCTGGTTCGGTCATCCTGTCCGGCGTCATGATGCTCGAGTACCTGGGATGGAACGAGGCCGCCGCCCTGGTGGTCAAAGGCATGGAAGAGACGATCAAGGCGGGCAAGGTAACCTACGACCTCACCCCGGATCGCGCCGAAGGACTCAAGTCATCCGAATTCGGTGCCGAGATCATCCGACGGATGGAGGGCTGAAGCATGCGAGACAAGGTCACGATCATCGGCGCCGGCAACGTCGGCGCGACGACGGCCCACTGGCTTATGGCCCGCAACATCTGTGACGTCGTGCTCGTCGACGTGGTCGAGGGTATCCCGCAGGGCAAGGCGCTCGACCTCTACGAGGCCACACCGATCACCGGCGCCTCCATCAAGGTGATTGGAGACCAGGACTACGCGGCAACCGCCGGCTCCTCCGTGGTGGTCGTCACGGCGGGCTTCGCGCGCAAGCCGGGCATGAGCCGCGATGACCTCCTGACCATGAACAACGACGTAGTTTCCCAGGTGGTCAAGAAGGCGGCCGAGGCGTCGCCGGACGCCGTCTTCATCGTGGTGACGAACCCGGCCGACGTGATGACCTACGTGACGTGGAAGGCCACCGGCCTGCCCGCGGCGCGCGTCATGGGCATGGCCGGAGTGCTGGACTCCGCCCGCTTCCGCGTGTTCCTGGCCGCGGAGCTCGGCGTCTCCCCGAAGGACGTCGTGGCGTTCGTCATGGGCGGCCACGGCGACCAGATGGTGCCGCTCACCCGGTACTCCTCCGTAGGCGGCATCCCGATCGAGACCCTCGTCCCGAAGGACCGCCTCGATGCGATCGTCAAGCGCACCCGCACCGGCGGCGGAGAGATCGTCAACCTGCTCAAGAGCGGCAGCGCCTACTTCGCACCCGGGGCATCGGTGGCGGAGATGGTGGAGGCCGTGCTCGGAGACCAGAAGCGCGTGATTCCTGTCATCGCCCACCTGGACGGCCAGTACGGCGAGAACGACATCTACGTCGGCGTTCCCGCCCTGATCGGGCGCGGCGGCGTGGAGAAGATCTTCGAGATCCAATTCACATCGGAAGAGGCCGAGGCGTTCCGCAACTCTGTGAAGGGAGTGCGCGAGCCTCTTTCGGTACTGGGGTTTTAACTGATGAGACTGCGTGAAGAGGCCCTCGAGTACCACCGCATCCACCATGGCAAGATCGAGGTCACCAGCCGCGTGCCGCTGCGGGATCAGCAGGACCTGTCGCTTGCCTACACGCCAGGCGTGGCGGAGCCATGCAAGCAGATCCAGATCGAGCCGGATTCCATCTACGACTACACCAACCGTGGCAACCTGGTCGCCATCCTGACGGACGGCTCCGCGGTGCTCGGCCTTGGCGACATCGGCCCCGGCGCCGGCCTCCCGGTCATGGAAGGCAAGGCTGTCCTCTTCAAGGCGTTCGGCGGCGTCGACGCCTTCCCGGTGCTCGTCAACACGCACGACGTCGACAAGATCGTCGAGCTCATGAAGCTCCTCGAACCGGGCTTCGGCGGCGTCAACGTGGAGGACGTGGCTGCGCCTCGCTGCTTCGAGCTGGAGCGTCGCCTCAAGGAAGAACTCGATATCCCCGTGTTCCACGACGACCAGCACGGTACGGCCATCGTGGTCGGCGCGGCGTTCTTGAACGCTCTGCGCGTCGTACAGAAGAAGATCGAAGACGTGCGCGTCGTCTTCAACGGCGCTGGCGCCTCCGGCATCATGGTCTCCCGCATGCTGCGCGACCTCGGCGTCAAGGACATCATCCTCTGCGACCGCCAGGGCACCATCTACCAGGGGCGGCCGGGACTCAACTCCGAGAAGGAGGTTGTGGCCAGCCAGACGAACCCGCGGGGCATCAAGGGAACGCTCGCGGACGCGCTCGTCGATGCGGACGCTTTCGTCGGGCTCTCCTCTGCCGGATCGGTGACGATGGACATGCTGCGCCCGATGAACAAGGGTGCCATCGTGTTCGCTCTTGCCAACCCGGTGCCGGAAATCTGGCCGGTCCAGGCAGTCGAGGTGGGTGCGGCGGTAGTCGGCACGGGTCGCTCCGACTTCGCGAACCAGATCAACAACGTGCTCGGCTTTCCGGGCGTCTTCCGGGGCGCTCTCGATGTCCGTGCGCGCAGGATCACGGAAGGCATGAAGCAGGCGGCGGCTCGGGCCATCGCCGGCCTCATCACGGACCAGGAGCTGCGCGCCGACTACGTAATCCCGGCACCGCTCGACCGGCGCGTCGCGCCGGCGGTGGCACGGGCCGTAGCGGAGCAGGCGATCAAGGAAGGGCTCGCGCGGCGCGTCCTCGACCCTGCTGAGGTCGAGCAGCACTGCATCGAGCTGACCAGCGGGAAGGAAGGCCAAGCGTAGAAAGGACAGTGGCATGAAGCTCTACGAGTATCTCGCGAAGGGGCGCCTTAAGGCGCATGGCATCCCTGTGCCCCCTGGCGTGCTTTGTCGCACGCCAGATGAGGTCGCCAAGGCTCTCGAGGAGATCTGCCCTGCGGCCGTGAAGGCGCAGGTGCTGGTCGGGGGCCGAGGCAAGGCGGGCGGCATCAAGTTCGCCCAAGATCCCGAGGAGGGGCGCAAGGTCGCTTCCGAGATCCTCGGCATGAACCTCAAGGGCTACACTGTCGAACAGGTCTACGTCGAAGGCAAGATCGACGTCGAACGCGAGTTCTACGTCTCCGTAACCGTCGACCGCAACGCGAGGAAGCCTCTCGTCATGGCCTCCTCGCACGGCGGCGTCGAGATCGAGGACGTGGAGGACAAGTACATCGTCCGTCGCCACGTGGACGAGGCCTTCGGCATGCAGGGCTACCTGGCCCGGGACATCGCGGCCGAGATGGGTCTCGAAGGCGACATCGCCAAGCAGGTCGCCGCAATCCTGCAGAAGCTCTACGAGGTCTTCCGCACGGAGGACGCCGAACTGGTGGAGATCAACCCGCTCGTCGTATCGGGCGGCAAGGTCATCGCGGCGGACGCGCGGCTCAACATCGACGACGCGGCTCTCTTCCGCCACAAGGACCTGCCCCAGGTGGACGAGGGAACCGAACTCGAGCTCAAGGTGAAGGAGATCGGCCTCGCCTTCGTGCAGCTGGACGGCGACATCGCCGTAATGGCGAACGGCGCCGGCATGGCAATGGCCACCCTGGACGCCTTGCAGCACTTCGGCGGCCAGCCTGCGAACTTCCTCGACGCCGGCGGCGGCGCATCAGTGGAGCCGACGGCCCAGGCGATGGGCGTGCTCGTGTCCATGAAGCCCAAGGCGATCTTCGTCAACATCTTTGGCGGCATCACCCGCTGCGACGATGTGGCGAACGCGATCGTCCAGGTGAAGAAGACGCAGGGCATCCCGGTGCCGCTCGTTGTGCGCCTGGTCGGCACCAACGAGCAGCAGGGAGTCGAAATCCTGCGGCGCGAGGGCATCGAGGCGTTCCGCGAGATGAGCGAGGCGGCCGAGAAAGCCGTCGAACTCGCCGGGGAGGTGCGCTAGCATGGCGATCATCATCGATCAGGACACCCGCGTCGTCGTGCAGGGCATGACCGGCAACCAGGGCAGCTTCCACACCGGCCAGATGGTCAAGTACGGCACCAACGTGGTCGCCGGTACGTCACCCAGCAAGGCCGGACAGGAACACGACGGAATCCCGGTCTTCGCGTCGGTGCGCGAGGCTGTGCTTGAGCGCGGCGCGAACGCGTCGATCGTGTTCGTCCCTGCGGCGTTCGCCAAGGATGCCGCTTTCGAGGCCATCGAGGCTGGCTGCAAGGTGGTCGTGATGATCCCCGAGCACATCCCGGTGCAGGACTCCATCCTGATCGTCGAGTACGCCCACTTCCGCGGTGCCAAGGTCGTGGGACCGAACACCTACGGGCTCATCTCGCCAGGCAAGGCAAAGATGGGCATCATGCCGAACCACATCTACGCGCCTGGCCCGGTGGGTCTTGTCGCACGCTCCGGAACCCTCTCCTACGAGATCGCGGCAGCGCTGACGCAGGCGGGACTCGGACAGTCCACCGCCATCGGCATGGGTGGCGACCCTGTAGTGGGACAGGTGTTCAACGACGTGCTGCACCAGTTCGAGAAGGACCCCGAGACCAAGGCCTGTGTGCTGGTCGGCGAAATCGGCGGCAGCGCAGAGGAGGAGGCGGCGGAGTTCATCAAGACGATGACGAAGCCCGTCGTCGCCTATCTGGCAGGGCGTGCGGCACCTCCCGGAAAGCGCATGGGCCACGCCGGGGCGATCATCGAGCGGGGCCGCGGCACCCTCGAGAGCAAGCGCAAGGCGCTGGAGGCTGCCGGTGTCACGGTGGTTGAGATGCCGTGGGAAGTGGCGCCAGCGGTGAAGAAGGTACTCGGCTAGCAGAGATCGCGATCGGCGGCCGCCTCCGGGTGGCCGCCGTATTCGTTGCTGCCATGGTCCTGGCGCGGTGCCTTGACGCTCTTGATCTCACCGTCAAGGCTCCGCGAAGAGGCGGGTCGACGCATAGAGGCTCGGCGCCCCGCCGGTGTGCAGGAAGAGTACGTTTTCATCCGTTCCGATGACACCACGCCGTGCGAGGTCGATCAGACCGGCCATGGCCTTGCCGGTGTAGGTAGGATCGAGCAGGATCCCTTCGGTGCGGGCCAGCAGCTTGACAGCCGCGACCATTTCCGGCGTGGGCAGCCCGTAGCCCGGTCCGACGTATTCGTCGAAGCAGGCGACGGCGTCCGGCCCGATCTCCACGTCGACACCCAGGTGCGCGGCCGACGCGGCGGCGATCTTGACGGCGTTTTCGAGGAGCTCCTCGTTTGAGTTCACGACGCTGATGGCGGTCACCGGTACGTCGAAGTGATGGCTTTGAAGTCCGAGCAGGGTGCCGGCCAGTGTACCGGCGCTGCCGCCGGCGAGGACGATGCGGTCCAGAGACAATCCCTGTTCGAAGCACTGCCCCATGATCTCCGCAGCGCAGGCCACATAGCCGAGAGCGCCGACGGCATTCGATCCGCCCATCGGGATGATGTATGGCTTGCGCCCCGCAGCGGTGGCTTCCGCCGCGACTGTCTCCAGCTCGGATGGCCAGTCCACGCCGTCCGGAACAATCTTGATCCTTTCCGCACCGAGCAGGTGGAAGAGGAAGATGTTGCCGCCTGCGTCCGGCCGGTAGGCGCCAGGCGTGGGTTCTGACAGGACGAGCCAGCAGCTTAGGCCCTCCTTCACGGCTGCCGCCAGCGTCAGACGGCAGTGGTTGGATTGCATCCCCCCACAGGTGATCAGCGTGTCGGCGCCGTGGGCCAGGGCGTCGGCCACCAAGAACTCCAGCTTGCGCGTCTTGTTGCCGCCACCGGTAAGACCGAGCAGATCATCGCGCTTGATGTAGACGTTCGGCCCTCCGAGTGCCTGGGAAAAGCGGGGCAGCGGCTCGAGAGGAGTCGGGCCGGCCGTATAGCGCCGCCGCGGGAATCTCGCCAGGTTCATGCCGCACCTCCGGAGGCTTCCTACTGCGCACGTCACCGTCAAGCTATGTGGCGGGCGCACATCCTGCCACGGCTAGCAGGGTGTAGGAGTGGCGGTCCCGACGTTCGGTAGATGGATCTGGCGCGGCAACAGAGGAGCGGCACCTGCTCCGCCGCGCTGAGCAGGTGGTGGACGTCCGGTGCGTTCATGAACGGCCGCCATGATGATCTGCGTCTCGGCATCAACCTGCGGCTGGTAGACTCTTGATGGTTCGGACAGACCGGAACGACTGAACCACGGTACGAAGACTCTACTGTACGTGCGTACAATATGCCATGTTCCACCTTTTGGTAGTATGCTGGCAGGCACAGCACCTGGAGTCTTATCGCGTTGGCCACGTCCAGCATGCGGATTCATCGCGACGTCGTAGCCCTAGAGCACCCGCAGTCAAGGATATTCTGGTCGAGTCAAGGGAGGCGCATCGATGGATCGCCGCTACGACTGGCAGCTGCTTCGGTACGACCATGTGGAACGTTCCGCTTGGCTGGATCGTTTTGGCTGGCGACCAGATCCCGAGCTGCGTAGACAGCTCCGGATGGAAACCGGCCTCACGCCTAAGCTGGCAGAGGTGGGCGACCAATGGCGGGAAATTCTCGCTCTCATGCATTGGGTCAACGGCCTATCCGCGCACGGAGAGTGGGACGAAGCGCAAGACCTAAGCGCGCTGTCCCTGCTGGCTGACGTCCGTGAAGGGACGGTTGCCTTCCGCTGCGTAGAGTACGCCCACATGCTGCAGCAGGTCCTCGCGGCATTCGGCTTCCCGGCACGCGTCGTTGGACTCCGGCGCCAAGGATCCGACACGGGCCTCGGCAAGGCGCACGTCGTGGTCGACGTGTGGAGTTCGGTCCACGCAAAATGGGTCGAGCTTGATCCGCAGTTCGACACTGCCTATCAAGAGTTAGGCGGACGCCTTCTCTCCGCCATGGAGGTGCACGACCTTTTCCGCGCCGGACACCATGACCGCATCGTGCCGACCGCTGATCGGGAACTGCGGGCGGGCTGGGCCGACGTTCCGTCGAAGGACACCTCGGTATACGAGGAGATCGAGGTCCCCGTAGGATTCTCGCGCGACGAGATTTGGGATACGCTGGTCGACCATGGTGACTATCTGAATTTTTGGCGCCACTGGATGGAGAATCACTTTCAACTGACGTACGGCACGTCCTTTGGCCTCGTGCGCCCGAAGTCCTTCGATGCGGACGCAGAGACAGTCTTCCTCTATGAACCTGGTGACCTGCCACCGATCGCGTTCCAGCGCATGCGGCAGAACGTCATCTACGTCCGCGACCGCGCCGCTGTGGATTTCCCCGTCAACGGCGTGGAACTTCAGTGGACTGTCGAGCAGGTCGCGGAGGATGCGCCGCTGGCAGCAACCCATCGTGTGACGCTCCATATGAAGCACTCCATGCCCTGGTTCGACCATTACGTCGTGTCCGTCGACGGCAAGTCCAAAGAGGTGAAGGACGACTCCTTCCCGGTGGATCTACATCGGGGGGAGAATGAGCTAAAGGTCACGCCAGTGAATGATTTGGGCCGTCGCGGCAGCGAGGCCAGGCTGGTCATTCGGCTACCATGAATCCGGGTACGTGGAAAGGACGATGCGCTAAGACCCAACGCCAAAGCGGGAGCGCGCTTGCATTGCCAGAAACGTGAAGGACATGCATTAGGGAATCGTCCCCGAAGTGCGGCCACAAAGGTACAGGTTCCATAGTCGGTCAACAGCAATTTGAGCCGTGCGGGGGGAAAAGTCGGGTGGAAGACGGCAGCGGCAGCGAACTCCCAGTCAAGCCCTCGCTCTTACATAACGCGAATCTCACCATCCTGGTGAGCGGTCAGTGGGTGTCGCAGGTCGGGAATAACCTCTTCGAGCTTGCGGTCTTCTGGTACGTACTCGCGCAGACCCACCAGGCGGCGGATCTTGGTTGGGTGGGGACTGCGATGGCCTTGCCCGGTGTGCTCGGCCTGATGACGGGCGTGTTCGTCGACCGCATGGACCGTCGCTGGACCATGGTCGGTTCCGACATCATCCGGGCGGTGCTTTCGGCCCTGCTCGGCGTGCTTGCCCTCCTGCACCTCTTGCCGCTCTGGCTCTTCCTCGTGTTGGTTCTGCTGCTGATGGCCGTCGGCACCTTCTTCGGACCAGCGGCGACGGCCCTGCTGCCTCAGATCGTCCCGGATGACCAGCTTGCCGCGGCCAACGGCCTCTATTCGTCGGCGGGAAGCTCGGCAGGACTGATCGGCACGTTCGGCGGCGGCATCGTGATGTCGCTCCTCGGGCCGATCCTCCTCTTTCTCATGAATGCGGCGTCTTTCGTGGTGTCGTTCGTGAGTCTCATCTTCCTGCGCATGCCAAGGCGGGAGCAGGCGCGCCGGGCCTCGCGGGGCGGCGTGGGCCAGATCTACAGCGAGTGGATCGAAGGCTTCAAGGTCTATCGCGCGATACCGCTGCTGCGCACGCTCCTCGTGACGGCACTCTTCGTGAACTTTGCGGGTCAGGGCCTTGGGGTGCTCGCCGCCGCCTGGGTCAAGGGACCTCTGCACGGCAACGCCTTCTCTTACGCCCTGTTCGGCGCTGCCGTCACCATAGGCGCCATCGCGGGCGCCTTGGTGGCAGCCAAGGTCCTGCGCCGATTCCGGCTCGAGCAGGTGCTGCTGGCCGGCATCCTCGCGATCGGCCTGGCTGTCGTGGTGTTGTCGCGCATTCCGCTGCTCTGGGTGACGCTTCTTTGCATGCTCGTTGCGGGCATCGCCATGGGCCTGATGAACACCGGGCTGACCACGATGATGCAGAGGATCGTGCCGCAGGAGAAGATGGGTCGGGTGTTCGGCACCCTGGGCGCCCTCATGACTTTGGCGAACCCCTTGGGGGCTGCCGTCGCGGGAGCGCTCGCGGTGGTCTGGTCGGTGCCGTTCATCTACCTGCTGCTCGGTCTCCTGATCCTGCTCGGTTCCCTGCCGTTGCTGCGGCTGCAGTCCCAGCCGCCCACGCGGACATCGGCCTAGGCGAAAAGAAGGCGAGCGGCGTGCACGGCACGCCCCTCGCCTTGGCGGATTGCGGTTTCGGGCCGAACTGCCGCTCAGCGCCCGTCCAGAGCCTGGACAAGCCGGCGCACGACATTGAGGTGCTCGAGGCGGCCAAAGCGCCAGCCTCGGTCGTAGAGCGCCAAAGTGATCATCTCGCCGCTGCGGTCGAAGCGCCAGATGCGGAGCTGGGCGATGCGGCCGCCTCCCTTGTAGAGCGTGCTGTGATTCAAGCCGTAGCTGACGCGGCCCTGGGTGAGACGGGCATGAAAACCGTAATGCCCGATATGTCCCGCGATGACGCCATCCTGTTCGAAGCGACGATTTAGCATCTTCCAGGCCTCCCACCCCAAGCCTTGCCAAGATGTTGGGCAGGCTAGACATGGCCGCAGTCGGCAGGAAGTGCGTCCGGCCGCAGGTGTGGGCCGGGGCAGGAAAGAATGGGAGCATTCGAGGTGATCCGAGCGATGTCGGCAGAAATCCTGGCCCCACTGATCAGCCCGCGCGATGCCAAGGGACGGCTCGATCTCGACGGACTGGCCGCGAATGTGGCGAGACTCGGGCCCGCCCTCGACGGGTTCCTAGTCCTGGGATCGTCGGGGGAGTACGTCTACCTTTCGGAGCACGAGCGTCTCGATGCGGTCCGCACCGTGCTTGCGGGTGCGGGCGGGCGCACCGTGTACGTCCAGGTCGGCTCGGAAACGACCGAGTCGAGCGCCGCCCTGGCGGAACGTGCGATGGCGCTCGGGGCCGCCGGCCTCCTGGCCGTCACGCCGCATTACTATACGCCACAGCTCAAGGGCGCCGCTCTTCGCGCCTATTACAAGACGATCGCCGCCATCGGTCCGACCTACCTCTACCACATCCCCTCCTACACGGGCATGACGCTCGACGTGCAGGACATCCTTGAGATCGCCGCCATTCCAGGCGTAGTCGGCATGAAGGACTCCACGGGCAACCTGGCCCTGCTTACGGAGATCCTGGCCAGCCGTCCGGAAGGCTTCCGTTACTACGTCGGCTCCGGTGGGGCACTGCTCGCGGCAGCGGCCCACGGCGCGCAGGGAACCATCGCGGCGCTCGCCAATCTGGTTCCGGAGTTGATGCGGACGGCTGTCTCGCTGTTGGAGGCTGGCCGGATCGCCGAGGCCGCCGAGGCGCAGCGGCCGCTTGCGCGACTCAACGCCCTTGTGACGCGGCGCCATGGCATCCCGGGGCTGAAGTACGCCGCCGGGAAGCTGGGCTTTGCCGCAGGCGACCCGGTGCTGCCGCTCCAGCCCTTGCCGCCGGCGGCTGCCCGGGACATCGATGAGGCGATCGCCGACCTGAGGGCGACGGCGGCAGGATGAACCGGCGCTCGCTTCTCAGCCTCAGCTTTGCCCACTTCACAGCCGACCTGAATTCGGGCGCCGTCCCGGCCCTGCTGCCGCTCGCGACGACGCTCTTCTCCCTCAACTACAGCGCCGCGGCACTCGTGATCCTGGTTTCGAACCTTACCTCGTCCGTGATCCAGCCCCTCTTCGGCGTACTGGCGGACAGGCGTCCGATGCCTTGGCTGATGCCGTTCGCGCTCGCTCTGGCCTCCATCGGCACAGCCGCCTATTCCCTCGCGGGCGGTTACGGTTCATTCGTCGCCCTGGTTGCCCTGACAGGCGTCGGCGTGGCCGCGTTCCACCCCGTCGGTGCGTCAGGCGCCTACTTCGCCGCCGGCCCCAAGCGGGCATCCGGCATGAGCATCTTCTCGGTCGGGGGCAACGTCGGCTTTGCCTTCGGCCCTCTTCTCGCCGGGCTGGCCACGCACGCTTTCGGCCTGCCGGGCGTCATCTGGTTTCTTGTGCCAGGCGCCGCCGCGGTTATCGTGCTGAAGGTATTTAGCCCCAGGCAGACGCAGGTGCGCCCGGCCAACGAGATGAAGACCGCGCCGGTCCCGTGGCTCCTTCTCTCGGTGCTCGTGCTGGTCGTCGTGCTGCGCAGCACGGCGCAGTATGGCGTGCTGACCTTTTTCCCGCTCTACCTGACGCATCTGCACCGGCTGTCGCCGAGCCTTTCGGGAGCCATCCTGTTCTTCTTCCTCATCATGGGCGCCTTCGGCACGCTGGTCGGCGGCCCGCTGTCGGACCGGTTCGGCCGGCGCAGCCTCATGCTGTGGAGCTGGGTCGCGACCACGCCGCTCCTCTACCTGCTGCCGCGCCTGCCCGACATCTGGCAGTTCGTGGACTTGGGGGTCCTCGGGTTCGCGATCGTCGCCACCTTCAGCACGACGGTCGTTCTGGCACAGGAGCTGCTGCCCGGGCGCCAGGCGGTGGCCTCGTCTCTGACGATCGGCCTCGCGATCGGCCTCGGCGGTGTGGTCATGCTCTGGCTGGGACAGCTTGCGGACGTGGTCGGCGTGCAGGCAGTCCTTGGCCTCCTCTGGGTCTTCGGCATCGCCGGGTTTCTCGGGTCCCTGCTGCTGCCGCAGCAGGTCCGAAGCGCCAGCTAGCCGGAAGCAGGACCAGCTCCGCTGTCTGTCTAATCCCCCCGCCAACGTGGCTGGCGCCCGGAAAGGCGCCCTAAAGGGGGAGCACACGTTGGATGTCATGGTGCTGGTCGGGACGGCGAAGGGGCTGTTCCGTTTCAGGTCCCGCGATCGCAAGGGCTGGCGGATGGAAGGACCGGATTTTCCGCAGACGCCCTGCTACACCGCCGTGATGGACCCGCGCAGCGGCGTTCTCTTCGCAGGCGTCAACTCCGAGTTCTACGGGCCGTCCATCCGACGTTCGCGGGATTTCGGGGCGACGTGGGACGCGGGCGTCGTGCCCGCGTACGGCGCGGAGGACGAGGAGCAGGTTACGCGTGTCTGGGCCATCGCACCCGCGGGCGCCGACGAACCGAGGACCTTGTTCGCCGGGGTGGAGGCGAGCGGACTCTTCCGCTCGGACGACGGCGGGGACACCTGGGCGGAGGTCGCCGCCCTGCGCCGTCACCCGACGCACGAACTCTGGGGTCCGGGCTATGGCGGAAAGTGCCTCCACACCGTCCTGCCCACCGATCGGCAGACCATCTACACGGCCTGCTCGGCCGGCGGGGCGTACAGATCCACCGACGCGGGCGAGAGCTTCGCCCCGATCAACGCGGGGGTTGAGGCCCGCTTCATGCCCGAGGGCCAGCGCTACCCAGTCGCGGGTCAGTGCGTGCACAAGCTCTCATTCTGTGAAGCCCGTCCAGGGCGCGTCTGGATGCAGAACCACGGCGGCGTGTACCGCACCGACGATGGAGGCGACACGTGGCACGACGTCGGCGGAACGCTTCCAGGCGACTTCGGCTTCCCGGTGCTGGCGCACCCCAAGGACCCGGACACCGCCTACGTCATCCCGCTGCAGGCTGACGAAAAGCGCTGGGCCAAGGGAGTGCTCGGCGTCTGGTCCACCGAGGATGCCGGCGCCTCCTGGCGCCCGATCACGGAGGGCTTGCCCGCCGTCTCGTTTGCCAGTGTGCTGCGCGACGGCTTGGACCACGATGGCCAGGACCCGCTTGGCCTGTACTTCGGCACGACGTCGGGCACCGTCTACGCCTCCGCGGACGGTGGTCGGCACTGGCAGGAGATCGCGGCCCACCTGCCGCGCATCTTCTCGGTCCGAGCGGCCACCATGGCATGATCACTCTGCATTTGCCGGACGATCTGGCACGGGAGCTCGGCATCGCCCCCCACTCGCGGCATGCGCCAAGACAAAGTCTCGGCGAGCTGCTGGAGGCCGTCGAAGCCGTGACGCCCGGCCTTCTGCCAAGGATCATGGAAGCCGATGGCCGGACCCGCCGGCACCTCAATCTCTTCGTCGGTGAGACCAGGGTCCGTAGGGAAGACGCTCGAGGGGTGCCGCTGCGCGACGGTGACGAGGTCTGGCTGCTGCGCGCCATCTCGGGCGGCTGAGCCGGGAAGCTTCCGCTCGCCGCTAGGAAGGAGCGCAACGATCGTGGCTAAGGTGACGTCGGCGGCCTTGGACCAGGCACACCCGCCGCGTCTACAGAGAGCGTCTCAACCGATGCTCGCGTAACGCGAGCGGAAATAGACGAGCGGCGCTGCGTCGCTCGGACCGTCCAGGTGTAGGACCCGCCCGAGGAACAGGGTGTGGTCCTGCGCGGCGATGGCGTCCTGTACCGCGCATTCAAGATGGCCGATCGCCCCGTCGAGCCATGGCAGGCCGTCCGGGCTGTGGGACCAGGCTACGCCCGCGAGCGCCTGGCCCGGGTCCTTGAAACGCCGGGCGAAGTGCACCGAGAGGTCTCTCTGCGCTGCGGCCAGGAAGGAGACGGCGAAGCGCCTCGTGTCGCGGATGATGGTGTGGGAATCGTTGTCCCGGCCGATCGAGATGAGAACGAGGGGGGGCTCCAGCGAGACGGACAGGAACGCGTTGGCCGTCATGCCGTGCGGCCCTTGCGGGCCAAGGCACGTGACGACGGAGACGCCGGTGGCCCAGGTGCCCATCAGGCGATGGAAATCCTCTGGCGAGGTCGTAGGCGGCGCCCGGAGAGGCCCGGGCTTCTTCCCTTCTGGAAAAAGTGGCGAGAGACCACATGGGCAAGGACGGTGCGCCAAGTGGCCTACGCTAGCTACCTTATGCTATCACCAATGTCGTGTCCGTGCGGCCAGGGTGACCTGCCTCCCGCGAGTTGGAGAATAGGAAGGGCCCCGCCGCTGACCGCGGCGAGGCCCTTCCTGCGGGTCCTACTTCTTTGGCGGGACCCAGGCGTTCGCGTTCCAAAGGGTGCCACTGTAGGCACTCATCGCGACGTGCGAGATCTGCCTTGGGTTGTAGACTGTCTCGGTCGAGACGTAGAACAGGGGCACCATCGGCAGGTCGCGGTAAAGCTGCATCTGGACCTGGCGGTAGTCCTGCGCCCGCAGGGACTGGTTCATCTGGTCCAGCGCGTCCTGCGTCCACGTGTTGACCTCGGGGTTCTGGTAATTGGAGAAGTCGTCGCCCTGGTGGTACGGGCTGCCGAGCGCGGAGTTCCAGATCGCGGCGTCGTCGGGATCGATGTTGTCCATCAGGCCGAACTCGCCCACCTGGAACGTCCCCTGCGCGAACATGCCGTTCGGACCGAACAGGGCCTGCGTCGAGAAATACATGGGCAGAACGCGGATGCCGGCCGAGGCCTCCTCGCTGCTCACATACTTCATGAGCGCTGCATGAAGCGGGGTATGCGTCAGGGAGACGTCCAGCACGAGCTCCTGCCCATTCTTCTGGAAGTAGCCGTCGCTGCCGACCTGCCAGCCATCCTGCTGCAGGATGCTGCGGGCCTGAGCGATGTTCTGCTTGACCACCGGCACCTTCGCGTTGTAAGCCCAGCTCCAGGGCGGCTGGTCGGACGTCGCCACCTGCCACCGGCCTCCCGATATGCGGGCCGCGATCTGCTGGCGGTTGAGGGCAAGGTAGAAGGCCTGGCGGACGCTGAGATCGCTGGCTACGGGATCGCTCAGGTTGAAGGTGAACTGCTCGAAGACGGTGCTCGGCACGCTCGCGACCGCCAGATGCTGAGGCCGGAGCGCATGCACCGTGCGAGTGCTCAGCGCGAGGAGATCGCCAAGATCCAATTCGTGCTTCTGCAGCGCGGCCACGAGGTCCGCCTGTTGGCTGTAGGACGAGACCACGATGTCCTTGAACGTTGGGCGGGGTCCGTCCTGGCCGGCGTAGTAGGGGTTCGGCACCAGCACGACGTCGGAACCGCCGTACTGGTGTACGGCGTATGGCCCTGTGGCCAGCGGGTGTCGGTTGTAGGACTTGTCCGTTGCGATGGCGGTGAGGCGGGTGTGCAGCACGTGCCAGGGCAGAAGGGCCGAGAACAGGGTCTGCCACGCCGCAAATGTGCCATGCATGTGCACGACGGCCGTGAGGCGATCAGGCGTGTCGATCGAGGTGATCTGGTTGTAGCCGGCCTGGTATGCGCCATTGCTTGGCGCCATGATGGCCTGCCAGGTGAAGCGGATGTCCTTCGAGGTCAGGGGCTTGCCGTCCGACCAGCGCAGGCCGCGGCGCAGACGGTAGACGATGGTCACCTCGGCCTTCGGGCCCGGTGTGCCGACGATAGTGATGCGAGGAGCCGTCGCGAGAAGGTCGGGGCGCCAGACGTAACGCAGCCGACCGCTCGCATTCGCGGGTCGGTAGCTCATCAGGCCGTCCGAAGTTGCGCCGAGGACGTCCGCAGCTGCCTGGGTGGTGTAGAGCAGGGGGTTCAGGCTGCCGAACGTGCCCAGGACCCCTACCTTCAAAGCGGGCGGCGCTGTCGGAGCGGCAGGCGCTGCCTGTACAGTTCCGCCCAAGGCCAGCAGGAGGCTGGCGACGGCTGCGAGGATCGCTAGACGCTGCAACAGAACACCTCCACATCGCGGAGTCCACATCATCTATGACGTGCTGGCGCCGTCTTCCTCAACAGCCGCAGCCTTTCCCCCGACAGCCCATAGAAGGAAGCGGCGCACCTCATCGTCTTCCGCCGCCGACTCGCCGGATTGACGCAGGCCGTAGACGAGCGCCTCGCGCATCGCTCCCAGCACCAGCCGGGCCCGCAGGTCGGCGTCCCCTGGCGGGATCAGCCCGTCCTGCGCGGCTTCGGCGAGGTCGGTGGCGAGGAGATGCAGGAGTTCCGCCTCGATGGTGTCGAGCCGCTCCTGCACGGCCTTGGTCGCGCCTGACGCCTGCAGGAGCACGATCGACGCCAGGTCGCGCCGCTGTCTGAAGCACTGGAGCACGGCCCGCACCGAGCGATCCAGCTTGACGAGCACACTCCCGCCTCCGCGACGCCGCTCCTTCACCTCGTGCAACACCTCGTCGTAGAGCAGGGCGACGAGCTGAGCGAAGCACTGCTCCTTCGACGGGAAGTAGAGGTAGAAGGTGCCGGTGGCGACGCAGGCCCGACGGGCGATTTCGGCGACGGTGGCCGCATGGTAGCCACGCTCGGCGAAGACTCGGGCCGCGGCCGCTAGGAGCGCCTCCTGGCGGCCCGCTTGGCCCTCTCTGCCGGATTTGCCCATCTAGCGACGCAGGGCCCAGTGCGCGTGGGCCATCGATCGCACCATGTCCCCACGCACCTTGTGTCCCAGTCCGGGTGCGTCCGGCACCTGTATGGTGCCCTGCTGCGACACGGTCACTTCAGGTTCGATGATGTCCTCCTGCCAATAGCGGCTGCTGGCGGCGGTGTCGCCAGGCAGGGTAAAGCCGGGCAGCGTGGTGATCGCGACGTTGTGCAGACGCCCGACCCCAGACTCCAGCATGCCGCCGCACCAGACAGGCCACCCGGCCGCCTGGCAGAGATCGTGGCTCCTGACGGATTCCGAGAGTCCGCCAAGCCGCCCCACCTTGATATTGAGGATGCGTCCCGAACCCAGAGAGATGGCCTTTCTGAGGTCGTCCGGGCCGTGGATGCTCTCGTCGAGACAGATGGGTGTCTTGAGCTGACTCTGTAGCGCGGCGTGGTCGATGATGTCGTCATAGGCAAGGGGCTGCTCGATCATCATCAGGTCGAGCTCATCCAGCCGCTGCAGCAGCGGCAGGTCGTCGAGCGTGTAGGCGGAGTTGGCGTCCGCCATCATCGGGATGCGCCCGAACTCCCTGCGCACCGCCTTCAGCCGGTCGTAGTCGAGACCGGGCTTGATTTTGATCTTGAACCGCCTGTACCCCTCGCCCAGGAAGCGCTCCACCTGCTTCAGCAGGAGCTCTTCGGTCGGTTCGATGCCGATCGAGATCCCCACCTCGATCTCCTGCCGGGTGCCGCCCAACGCGCGGCTGAGCGGCAGCCCGAGCTCCTGGGCGTAGAGGTCCCAGACCGCTCCCTCGAGGCCGGCCTTGGCCATCTGATGGCCGCGCACCTGCGAAAACCGCTCCCGCAGCTCGTCTGGGTGGGAGATAGGTTTTCCGAGTGCCCAGGGAACAAGGTAGTCGTGGAGCACGGACTGTGCCGTGGCCACGGTCTCATAGCAGTAGAACGGGTCCCGTGAGACCGTCACTTCGCCCCAGCCGATGAAGTCTTCGGTCTCGGCGCGCACCAGCAGGAACTCCCTGTCATCCTCGCGGCCGAAGCTGGTCTCGAACGGATGCCTCAGCCGCATGCGCAAGGCGAAGATTTCGACCTGATGCAGTTGCAAGAGTGAAGGCTCCCTTCCACGCACGGTAAAGGAGACTTCCACCTGCGCCTAGGCGTCTCCTGTAGCCCCGACGGGACGGTTGGCTCCATCCACGTGGACGATGCGCGGGGCGATCCGGTCGCGCTCCTCGGCCGTCGCGTAGGCGAAGGCGAGGACGATCACCTCGTCTCCGGGGGCGAAGTGGCGCGCCGCCGCCCCGTTGGCGCGCACGGTGCCGCTGCCTTGCGGCGCCGGGAGGACATAGGTCTGCCAGCGGGTGCCGTTGGCCATCGATGTGATCTGTACCCAGTCAAACTCCTTGAGGTCGGCCGCCGCCATCAGATCCGTGTCGAGAGAAAGGCTGCCCTGGTAGTCAAGGACCGCCTCCGTGACGCGCACCCTGTGGATCTTGGACCGAAGCACTGCGTAAAGCATCGCGTAATCCCCCTTGGTCTGAGTGGAACCGCAGTCAGCATATGCGCCTTGGGCCTGGTCTTCCTCGAGCGAAGAGGCCATAGAAACAGGGCAGGGGGTAGCCGGATGCTGAACGCTGTCTGGGCGCTGCTGATGCTGGTTGCCCTAGGCTTTGGCGGTGCGCACGGTACAATCGACAGTCTGGGTTCGGGCCTCTTCACGCAGGCGATGCAGGCCGCCAAGCTCGCCATCGACCTCGCCGCGGTGACGGCCTTTTGGTTCGGGCTGAGCCGCATCGCCGAAAAGAGCGGTCTGCTCGAGTCCTTGGCCCGCCCGCTGATGCCCCTGCTGCATTGGCTGTTCCGCAAGCTGCCCGACGGGCACCCGGCCTTTGCCCTGATGGCGATGAACCTCGTGGCCAACGCGCTCGGCCTTGGCTCCGCTGCGACGCCGTTCGGGCTCAAGGCGATGCAGGAGCTCGCGCGGGGGATGCCTGACAGGGAGACGGCTTCGGACGAGATGATCCTCTTTCTGGTGCTCAACTCCGCGGCCCTCAATCTCCTGCCGGCCGGGACGATCGCGATGCGGGCAGCGGCAGGGTCGCTCGATCCGGCCGGCACCGCGGTCGCTTCCACCATCGTGACGGGCGTGGCCTTCGTCTCCGCGCTGATCTTGCACGGGGTATTCCGCCGGGCCGCCCGGTCAAGCGCATGATCCAGGCGGTAGGCGGCCTTGCCGGCTGGCTTGTGCCGGTCTTCGTGGCGGCGGTGCTCCTGCACGGCCTCTGGCGCCGGGTTGACCTCATCGCCGAGTTCGTCAACGGCGCGCGCGAGGGATTACAGCTGTCTTTTAGCCTGTTCCCCTATCTTTTGGCCATCTACGTGGCCGTGGCGGCGTTTCGCATGAGCGGGGCGCTCGAGATGCTGAGCACCTGGCTCGCGCCCGTCCTGCACCCGCTTGGCGTGCCGGCCGCCCTGCTGCCGCTTTTGCTGGTACGGCCGCTGTCCGGATCCGCATCGGCTGGGCTCGTGATGTCTTTGCTGCATCAGCACGGCCCGGACAGCTTCCTCGGACACCTCGTGTCGACGATCCAGGGCTCCTCCGAGACGACGCTCTACGTGCTGACCGTCTACCTGGGTTCTGTCGGGGTCCGGCGCTCGCGCTATGCCCTGCCGCTCTGCCTGAGCGTGGATGCGATCGGCTATGCGACCGCCATCATCGTGGCCGGTTGGCTCTGGCACTGACCCCGTCGGGCTGGAGATCGGCTACAATGGTGGAGGGAGCCACCATGCCTCGGGAGGAACTATGCGCGTTCAAAAGGCCGTAGTGCCGGCGGCAGGTCTCGGCACACGCTTTCTGCCTGCCACGAAGGCCCAGCCCAAAGAGATGCTGCCGGTCGTCGACCGACCGGCCATCCATTACATCGCCGAAGAAGTGGACGCCTGCGGTATCCGCGATCTGCTGATCGTGACCGGGCGCGGCAAGCGTGCCATCGAGGACCACTTCGACCGTGCGATCGAACTTGAGCAACTGCTCCGGAAGACCGGTAACCCGCGTCTGCGCGAGGTGCAGCGGCTCCTGGACCGACTGCAGGTTTTCTACGTGCGCCAGGGAGTGCCGCGGGGGCTCGGGCACGCCATTGCCTGCGCCGAGCGCCATATCGACCAGGAGGATTTCGCGGTCCTCCTGCCCGACGATCTCTATCTCAGCCCGGAGCCCGCGCTGGCACAGCTGATCTCCGTCGCGGAGCAGCTCGATGCGCCGGTGGTCGCCGTCGTGCCGGTGCCCGCTGCGGATATCAGCCGGTACGGCGTTGTGGCCGTCGGCGAGGAGGTCCGTGCGGGTGTCTTCCGGGTTCTTGACATGGTCGAGAAGCCGCGAGCCGAGGAGGCACCTTCGCATCTGGGCGTCGTCGGCCGTTACGTCCTGCCGCCGGAGATCTTTGCGCACCTGAGGCGCACCAAGCCCGGCGCCGGCGGAGAGATCCAGCTGACGGACGCGCTGCGCGCACTCTGCCACTCGCGGCCGGTGTACGCGGTTACGCTCGTGGGAGAGCGCTACGACATCGGCGAACCGCTCGGCCTCTTGCGGGCCCAAATCAGCTTTGCGCTCCAGCGGCCAGACTTGCGGCAGGGAGTGGAAGACTTTCTGGCCGAGGTCGCGAAGTCGATCGGCCGGCCATAGGCGAAGCGCCGCGAAGAACCTGGCGGGCCCGCCTCACCCGACTGCCCCCGCCCATCTTCGGATTGGCGGGGGCGTTGCCGTGGCCAGGAGTCCCTGGCCCGGGTGGTGGCAGGGAGTCACGGCGCCATCGCCCGGGCGACTCCCTCGCGCAGGCGGCAAAGGCAAGCGAGAGCGGTTCGGGAGATGCCCTCCCGAACCGCTCTTTCGCAGGCCCCCTATTGGGCTGTCTCTTCGCCTAGGGGTCAGTCGCTCGGATCGGGGTACGGCAGGGCCGTGATGGCCTCCAGATCGGCCGCCGTCGCG